>JAEUPC010000087.1 GCA_016789865.1 Rubrivivax sp. | reverse complement strand
GAAGTTGCCTTCGCCGAAGCCTTCGTCGTTCTTGCGCTGGATGAACTCGAAGAACACCGGGCCCAGCAGCGTCTCGCTGAAGATCTGCAGCAGCAGCCGCCGGTCGCCGCCGGCGGTGCTGCCGTCCATCAGGATGCCGCGGGTCTTCAGCTCGGACACGGGCTCGCCGTGGCCGGGCAGGCGCTCTTCCAGCATCTCGTAGTAGACGTCGTTGGGCGCGGTCATCAGCGGCACGCCGGCCATCTGCAGCGCATCCACGCTGGCCAGCAGGTCGTCGGTGAGCAGCGCGATGTGCTGGATGCCTTCGCCGTTGAACTTCATCAGGAACTCTTCGATCTGCCCGTTGCCGGCACGGCCGGCCTCTTCGTTCAGCGGGATGCGGATGAGCCCGTCGGGCGCCGTCATCGCGCGGCTGGTGAGACCGGTGTACTCGCCCTTGATGTCGAAATAGCGGATCTCGCGGAAGTTGAACAGCCGCTCGTAGAACGAACCCCAGAACGCCATGCGCCCGCGGTACACGTTGTGCGTGAGGTGGTCGATGGTGCGAAAGCCGTGGCCGCGCGGGTGGCGCGACTTGGGGTCGTCGAAGGCGGGCAGGAATTCGAAGTCGATGTCGTAGATGCTCTTGCCGTCTTCGAAGCGGTCGATCAGGTACAGCGGTGCGCCGCCGATGCCCTTGACGGCCGGCAGCTTCAGCTCCATCGGGCCGGTGGGCACGTCCACCGGCTGCGCGCCCAACTCCAGCGCGCGCGCGTAGGCCTTGTGCGAGTCTTTCACGCGGAAGGCCATCGCGCAGGCGCTGGGTCCATGCTCGGCGGCGAAGTAGCCGGCCAGGCTCTTGGGCTCGCGGTTGACGATGAAGTTGATGCCGCCCTGGCGGTACAGCAGCACGTCCTTGCTGCGGTGGCGGGCGACGAGCGAGAAGCCCATCTTGCCGAACAGCGGCTCCAGGACATTGGGCATGGGGGAAGCGAATTCGACGAACTCGAACCCCATGAGTCCCATGGGGTTGTCGAACAGATCGGCCATGGCGGCCTCCTTGCGATGCGGTGTGTGGAAGAGCGAGGCGGGTGGCGCTCACCTCGCACCGGCCGGGTTCGTTGGCCGGGCGCGGGAGCAGGCGTCACTCTCCGGCCGGCGGTGCCCCGGGGCGCCCACGCACGCTGCGGGCGAGGTGCACTCCGATCGTGATGCAGCGGCTGGCGTTCATCGTGGGCCGGATTGTGCCCGGCCCGCCGGTGCATGGGGGCACGCTTTCGTGCGCGGGCCGCGGCGGCCGGGCGCCGGCTTCAGCGCAGCGTGGCCGTGGCCTCCATCGCCAGCCAGCCCTCGGGGTCGGCGGCCCACAGCATGACTTCGGCGCCTTCACGGCGCCCGCAAAGGCGCAGCGGCCGGCCGTCGAACGCCGGCCGCACGGCCTTGAAGCGAAAGCCCGCCAAGTCGGCCGCGGGCAGCTCGCGGCGCACCAGGTCCAGCAGCAGCGTGGCGATCAGCGGCCCGTGCACGACGAGGCCCGGGTAGCCTTCGACCTCGGTCACGTAGCGGCGGTCGTAGTGGATGCGATGGCCGTTGAACGTGAGCGCGCTGTAGCGGAACAGCAGCACCTCGTCGGGCACGACCTCGCGCGACCACGCGGCATCCGCACGCGCGGCCTGCGGCGGCGGTTCGGCTTCGCCGGGGCCGCGGGCCTCGCGGTAGACGATGTCGTGGAACTCGACGATCGACGGCTCGGCCGCGCCGGGGCGGCGCAGCTCGTGGCGCACCTTGACGAAGACGAGCCGGCCGCTGCGCCCTTCCTTCGGTGCCACGCTGTCGATGGTGGAGGTGCGCTGCACATCATCGCCCACGCGCAGCGGCGAGCGGAACTCGAACTGGCTGCCGGCCCACATGCGCCGCGGCAGCGGCACGGGCGGCAGGAAGCCGCCGCGCCGCGCATGCCCGTCGGGGCCGATCTCGCCTTGGCGGTGCAGCGGCAGGAAGTACAGCCAATGCCACAGCGGCGGCAGCGGCGTGCCCGCGGGCGCGGGGGCCTCGGGCTGGTCGAGCGTGGCGGCCAACGCCTGCACCGGCGTGGCGCCCAGGTGGTCGTGCCGGATCTCGCTGCGGCCGATCCAGGCAAGCAGGTCTTGCATCGGGGTGGGGCTCCGGGTCCGCCGCCCGCGCGCCGAATCGCGCTTCGATCGCGGCCGCGGTGGCGTGCCTGATTCTGCGCGCCGCGCACGCCGGGGCCGGCGCCCGGCCAACGCGGCCCGTCGGCCGGCCCTCTACGGCATGCCGTTGGCGCCGTGCAGGCGCCACCCCGGGCGCGGTGCCAGCCGTTGCTCGCAGGCCTGCACCGCGGCGAGCACCGGCTTGTCGAACGGCGTCAGCCGCCAGCGGTTGATGGCCAGCCCGAGCACGATGTCGGCCAGCGTGAACGTGCCGCCGGTCACCCAGGCGCCGGTGCGTGCCAGTTGCGCATCGAGCAACCGCATCTGCGCATTCCACGCCTCGATGCCCGCGGCGATGGCCGCCGCGTCCTGCCAGGCCGGGTGGCGGCGCACCAGGCCCATGAAGGCCGGCCGCCAGGCGTTGTTCAGCTCGGTGGCCTGCCAGTCCATCCACTGCTCCACGCCGGCGCGGCCGCGCGGGTCGGCCGGCAACAGGTCGGTGCGGCCGTGCGCGGCGGCGAGGTAGCGGCAGATGGTGTTCGACTCGCGCAGCACGAACTCGCCGTCGCGGATGACCGGCACCAGCCCGTGCGGGTTGATCGCGAGAAACGCCGCATCGCTGGTCGGGCGTTCGGGCGTGCCCCAGTCCTCGCGCTCCAACGGCAGGCCGAGTTCCTCGCACAACCACAGCACCTTGCGCACGTTGATCGACGTGGCCCTGCCGAGCACCTTCAACATGGGTCGCACCTCCACTGCGGCTGCCTGCTACAGCACATCGAACGTCACGCCCACCTGCTGCGGCTGGCTGGCCTTGCCGGCATCCAGCACGATGCTGGCCGAGTAGCGGCCGGGCGGCAGCGCAACGGCGCTGGCCACGACGTTGAAGCCGGTGGCTGTGCGGGTGAGCTGCAGCCAGCCGGTCTGCGCACTGAGGTAGATGACGGTGGCCTGGCTCGGCGCGTCCGGCGGCAGCCAGCTCGGCGGCTGCACAGCCAGCGCCAGCGGCGCGGCCGTGGCGCCGGCCGCGGCAGTGGTGGCCAGCGCAGGCGGGTTGACGCTGAGGTTGGTCTCGCCGCCGGGCCCCACCACCACGAGGTAATGCACGAGCGCGGTGATCGACAGCGTGCCGTCGCTGACCTGCAGCTGCCCGGTCCAGCTGCCCGAGCGCCACGGCCGCAGCGTGACGGGCAGGCGGCCGCCGGCCAGCGTGCCCGGCACCATGAAGTCGGCGCCTTGCAGCACGCTGATCTGCGCGGTGCTCACGCCCTCGGGCAGGCTGATCTGCAGTTCGGCCTGGCCGCCCTGGCCGCTGGCGGCATTGACGGTCTGCTGCGGCGGGCTCACCTTGAACATCGGCGTCACGGTCAGCGTGTAGGGCACGACCAGCGGCGTGCCGCCCACCGGCCGCGTGCAGGCGGCGTCGCTGCAGGCCAGCAGCCGCACCTCACCGCTGTAGTTGCCGGGCGCCAGGCCGGTGCGCACGACGAGGCGGAACTCGGCGTCACCGGCGCGCAGCGTGGCGCCCACGCCGGGGTCGATGCCGGCGCCGCTGACCTGTGCGCCCAGGAACAGCGGCGCGGGCGGCATGCCGCTCCACGTGACGACCACCGGCACCGGGAACGGTGTCTGGTCTTCGCGGTAGCGCAGGTCGACGCGCGGCGTCTGCAGCGTGGCGCGGAAGGCCTCGCCGCCGCCCGCATCGCCCCCGCCGCCGCCACTGCCGCCACAGGCGCCGACAAGCGTTGCGCCCAGCGCCGCGGCCAGGCTGAGCCCCGCGGCCCAGCGGCGGCGGCGGCTTCGATCAAGGAACCTCATGGTGAAAAACCTTGCTGATGATGTGCCGGCCCGGGCAAGTGGATGAGCGCCAATACGTCGATGAAGTGCCTGGGCGAAACCGCGCATTTCACCACCGCCACCGCGACGCCCGGCCCCCCGAAAGAGATGGAGATCACCTCGTCGCGAGGGGCCTGCCGCTGACGGGCCGGCGACGCGCACCGGTCCACGCCCGATCGGGCGGTCGCGGGTCTTCCGCACTCGGCGTCAATCCACCAGCGCCCCGTAGATCACGCTCTTGAGCAGCCCGCGGAAGTTGTAGCTGCGCGAGGGCATCAGCTGGGTGAGAAAGATCGCGACCAGGTCCTCGCGCGGGTCCACCCAGAACAGCGTGCTGGCCAGCCCGCCCCAGTAGAAGTCGCCGGCGCCGCACACGCCGGCACGCGCCTCGCTCAGCGTGGTGGCAAAGCCCAGGCCGAAGCCCACGCCCTGGTGCAGCGTCTCGCTGAAGCTGTCGATGGCGCGCTGCGTCAGGTCGGCGTCGCCCGGCAGGTGGTTCGCCCGCATCATGGCCAGCGTGCGCGGGCCGATCAAGCGCACGCCGTCGAGCTCGCCGCCACGGCGCAGCATCTCGCACAAGCGGTGGTAGTCCGCGAGGCTGCTGACCAGGCCGCCGCCGCCGGAGTGCAGCGCCGGCGTGCGCAGCCAGGGGCTGGTGGCCGGGTCGTCGGCCAGCGCCATGTGCCGCTCGGCATCGAAGCGGTAGTTGGCGGCCAGGCGCTCGGCCTTGTCCGGTGGAACCTCGAAAAACGTGTCGTGCAGGCCCAGCGGCGCGCAGATGCGTTCGGTCACGAAGTGCTCGAAGCGCTGCCCCGACAGGCGCTGCACCAGCCAGCCGCACACGTCGGTGGCCAGCGAGTAGCACCAGGCCTCGCCCGGGTCGAAGCGCAAGGGCACGCGCGCGAGCTTGGACACCAGCGTGTCCAGGCTGTCGCCGTTGCGCGTGTTGATGTCCGCGGCGCGATAGGCCTCGTCCACCGCGTCGGGCGCCACGCCCGCGGGCAGCAGGCCGCCGCCGTAGGTGAGGCCGCTCGAATGGTTCAGCAGGTGGCGAAAGGTGACGGGCTGGCGCGGCGGCCGCGTCTGCATCGCGGCACCTCGGCCCTGCACCCACACGCGCTGCTCGCGCCACTCGGGCAGCCAGGTGTGCACGGGGTCGTTCAGGCCGAAGCGGCCCTCCTCGTGCAGCATCATCAGCGCCAGGCTGGTGATGGGCTTGGTCATCGAATAGATGCGAAAAAGCGTGTCTTCGCGCATCGCGCGATCGCGCTCGACATCCATGCGGCCGAGCGTTTGGCGGGCCAGCACCTCGCCGCGGCGCGCCAGCAGCCACTGGCAACCCGGAATGCGGCCGCTGTCGATGAAGTCGCGCTGCAGCCGCTCGTTCAGCGGCTGCAGGCGGGCCAGCTCAACGCCGGCGCGGATCGAACTCATCGCGCATGCCCTTCGAGGGTGGGGACGGCGCAGCATAACCACCGCGGCTGCGCTGGACGTGGACGGCAGGCGCAACATCCGAACGCCCGCCGGGCGCGCGGGCCAGTCGGTCCGGCGCAACCGCAAGGCGGGCGACTGCAGAATCAGGCCGACGCTTGCCACCTGCCTTCCACTCGCCCCCGAGCCCGCCGATGACCGCTTCCACACCCGGCCCTTCGCGCCTTTCACTGGCAGACTTCGTGACCGCCGCGCGCGAGCTCAGCCATCGCCACCCGGAGCCGGCCGATTGCGTCGAGGCCATCGCGCCGTTGATGCTGCGCCTGCTCGACCAGGCCCACACGTTCCTCGAGCCGCAGCACTTGCGCAGCGACCCGCAGGGCTACACGCGCAACCTCATCTACGCCGAGCCGGACGACAGCCTGTCGCTGTACGCGCTGGTCTGGCTGCCCGGGCAGTGGACCGCGGTGCACGACCACGGCAGCTGGGGCGTGGTCGGCGTGCTGGAGGGCGTGCTCGAGGAGCGCAGCTTCGTGCGCCTGAGCGCCGACCGCGGCGCCGATGCCGGCATCCAGCTGGCCCGCGGCGGCATCATCCTGCTCGGCCGCGGCGCGGTGACCAGCTTTGTGCCCAACCCCGACCACATCCACATCACCGGCGTGGCTGCAGACCGGCCGCGCGCCGTGAGCCTGCACCTGTACGGGCGCACGATGAGCCACTTCAACATCTACGACGTGGCCGCCGGCACGCGGCGGCGCATCGAGGTGGCGCACAACGAGAGCTGATCCAGGGCCGCCCCCGAAGCGCCGGCTGGCGCGCATGGCGCTCGCGCGCACCGCGCGGCGCGGCCCCGGGCATGGCCGCTGATATATTGCGCCTCGTTGGTGCTCGCCTCCCGTCTCTCGGGCGGCAGTTCAACGGGAATCAGGAAGGGTGGCCTCCATCGCCACCCCAACCTGAGCTGCACCCGCAACGGTAAGCGGACGGGAGTTCACGCTCCCCGCTTGTGTCGAGATCCCACTGGGCCCGTGCCGCCGGCAGGGCCTGGGAAGGGCACACAGGTCGCCTCCGCCAGCCCGGATACCGGCCAACACGGCGGCCTGTCGCTTCCGAGCGATGGGCCATGAGGTGCAAGCCTGCGGGGTAGCTGGCTGGCACGCGTGTCCTGGGTTCGTCTCCATGTCTTCTTTCCATCCGCATGGCAGTGCAGGGCGTCAGCCTTGCCTTGCCCTTTCCACCACCATGCTTGCCGCGGCGGCTCTCGCCGCCCCCTGGCCTGGTCCTGCGCAGGCGCAGGGCCTCGCCGATGCCGACAAGATCGTCGTCACGGGCACGCGCACGCCGCAGCGTGTGGACCGCGCGCTGGCCGAAGTCACCGTCATCGAGCGCGCGCAGATCGAGGCCGCAGCCGGCCGCACGCTGGCCGAGCTGCTGGCCGGCGAGCCCGGCGTGCAGTTCTGGAGCCACGGCGGCGCAGGCCAGTTCGCCTCGGTGTCGCTGCGCGGGCTGGAGGCGCGGCACACGTTGCTGCTCATCGACGGCGTGCGCCACGGCTCGGCGACGGTGGGCACGCCGACCTGGGACAACATCGCGCTGGACGCCGTCGAGCGAATCGAGATCGTGCGCGGGCCGATGTCGGGCCTGTACGGCTCCGATGCGGTAGGCGGCGTGATCCAGGTCTTCACGCGCAGCGGCCAGGCCGGCTTGCACCCCGAGGTCAGCGCCGGCGCGGGCAGCCGCCGCCAGGGCGAACTGGCCGCGGGTGCGCGCTTCGGCTCTGGCGCCTTCGATGGCAGCCTGCGCGTGCAAGGCCGGCGCACCGACGGCTTCTCGGCCACCAATCAGCGCGTGCCCTTCGGCAGCCACCACCCCGACAACGACCCGTTCGAACAGACCAGCTTCAGCGGCCGGCTGGGCGTGCGCCTGGGCGGCTGGCGCGCCGAAGCGGCGCTGCTGAAAGCCGCGGGCCTGAACCACTTCGACGACGGCCCCGGTACCGACTCGCGCGCGGAACTGCGCACCGAGACGCTGTCGGCCCAGGTCTCGGGCCCGGCGGCCGCGGGCTGGCGCACGGTGCTGCGGTGGGCGCGCTCGATCGACGAGTTCGACACGCTGGCCACGGCGTCGGCCTTCACGCCGCTGGGCACCACCGGCACCACGCAGCAGCAACTCAGCTGGGAGAACCGCATCGACACGCCGCTGGGCACGGCGCTGGTGCTGGCCGAGCGCGTGCAGCAAGAGGTTCAGCGCCCGGGCACGCCGTTCGAGGTGGGCGAGCGCGCGATCAACGGCATCGGCCTCGGCCTGAACGGCGACGCCGGCGCGCATGGCTGGCAGGCCAGCGTGCGCCGCGACCGCAACTCGCAGTTCGGCAGCCCGACCACCGGCTCGCTGGCCTACGGCCTGCAGGTGGCGCCGGAGTTGCGCGCCACGGTCTCGCTGGGCACCAGCTTCACCGCGCCCAGCTTCAACCAGCTGTACTTCCCGGGCTTCGGCAACCCGCTGCTGCAGCCCGAGGAAGGCGTGCATCGCGAGATCGGCCTGCGCTGGTCGCAGGGCGGGCACGAGGTGCGCTTCGCCGTTTTCGCCAGCGATATCCGCGGCTACATCACGCCCGGCGCCAACCCTGCCAACGTCGATGCCGACATCGAGGGCCTGACGCTGTCGCTGCGCGCCACCTGGGAGGGCTGGCGCGTGCAGGCCAGCGGCGAGCTGCTCGACCCGCGCAACAGCAACCCGAACAACGCCAACTTCGGCCGCCGCCTGCCGCGGCGCGCCAAGGAGGTGTTCCGCTTCGGCGCCGAGCGCACCTTCGGCGCCTGGACCCTGGGCACGTCGATGCTGCACAGCGGCGCGCGCTTCGACGACGCCGCCAACACCACCGAACTCGCCGGCTTCACCGTGTGGGACCTGCGTGCCGACTGGGCGCTCGCGCCCGCCTGGGCGCTGGGCCTCAAGCTCAACAACGTGGCCGCCCGGCGCTACGAGACGGCGCTGGGCTACAACCAGCCGGGCCGCGAGGCCTACCTCACCCTGCGTTGGGCGCCACGCTGAGGCGGGCTTCGGCGAAGGAATGCCGCCATGTCGCCATGGATGCCCGCCCGCCGACGCGCGCTGCGCGCCGTGGCAAGGCTTGGCGCCCTGCTCGCCTTCGGGTGGGCCCTGGCCACGGCCTGGGCGCAACCGATCGTCGTGCGCGACGACCGCGGCACCGAGCACCGCTTCGCCGCGCCGCCGCAGCGCATCGTGACGCTCTTGCCTTCGCTTACCGAGGCGGCCTGGGTGCTGGGCGCCGGGGCGCGGCTGGTGGGCGTGGAGCGCCACTCCGACTGGCCGGCGCAGATTTCCGCGCTGCCACGCCTGGGTGGGCTGGACGATGTGCAGGTGGAGGCCATCGCCCGGCTCAAGCCCGACGTCGTGCTGGCGTCGACCTCGGCGCGCGCGCTGGACAGGCTGGAGGCGCTGGGTTTCACCGTCGTGCGGCTGCGCTCGGACAGCCACGCCGACATGCGCCGCACGCTCGCCGTGGTGGCGCAGCTGCTGGGCACGCCCGACGAAGCCGAGCGCCTGTGGGCGCGGCTGCAGGCCGAGATCGCCGCCGCCGGCGCGCGCGTGCCGGCGGCGCTGCGCGGCCGCCGCTTCTACTTCGAGATCGGCGGCGGGCCCTACGCCGCCGGCGCGACCTCGTTCATCGGCGAGACGCTGGCGCAGCTGGGCCTGAACAACATCGCGCCGCGCGAGCTGGGGCCGTTCCCCAAGCTCAACCCGGAGTTCATCGTCCGCGCGCGGCCCGAGGTCATCCTGGGCCTGCAGCGCGAGCAGGCTGCGCTGCTGGCGCGGCCGGGCTGGCACGTGCTGCCCGCCGTGCAGCAGGGGTGGCTGTGCGGCTTCGACAGCGCCCATTACGACATGCTCACCCGCCCCGGCCCGCGCCTGGGTGAAGCGGCCGGCCTGCTGGCCGACTGCCTCGCGCGCATCGGCCACGGGCGGCCACGGTGACCGGCATGGCGGCACCGCAGCCCTCCGCCACCCAGTCTGCCGCGGCCGCCGGGCCCGACCTGCGCCGGCGCCGCCGCCTGGCCATCGGGCTGCTGGCTGCGCTGGTGCTCGGCGTGGCGGCGGGCCTGGCCACAGGCTCCGGCGGCTTCTCGCTGCGCGGGCTGTGGGCCGACCTGCACGGGCCCGATGCCGCCCTGCTGATCGGCCACATCCGCGCCCCGCGCACGCTGGGCGCGCTGCTCATCGGCGCGCTGCTGGGGCTGGCCGGCGCCATCTCCCAGGGCCTGTTCCGCAACCCGCTGGCCGACCCCTACCTGCTGGGCTGCGCGGCCGGTGCCGGCCTGGGCGTGGTGCTGGTGCTGGCCGCTGCCGCGCTGGGCGGGGCCGCCATCAGTCTGGCCACGGTGGCCTGGATCGAGCGCACGGGGCTGGTGGCGGCCGCCTTCATCGGCGCGCTGGCCGGCGTGTCACTCACGTTGATGCTGGCGCACGGCGCAGCGCACACCTTGCGGCTGCTGCTGGCCGGCGTGGTGGTGGGCGTGATGCTGGGCGCGATGAGCGACCTGGTGACCGTGGCCTCGCCCGACGCGCTGCGCGGCAAGCAGGCCTTCATGCTGGGCAGCACCAGCTTCCTCGGCTGGCCGGCGCTGGCGTGGCTGGCCGCCGGCCTGGTGCTGCTGATGGCGCTTGCGCGGCGCTACGCGCGTGCGCTCGATGCGCTGACGCTGGGTGACGACAGTGCGGCCAGCCTGGGCCTGGACCTCGCCCGCGTGCGCCTGGCGCTGGTGCTGATGCTCAGCCTGGGCACGGGGCTGGCGGTGGCGCAGGCCGGGCTGGTGGCCTTTGTCGGGCTGGTGGCGCCGCACCTCGTGCGCCGCGCGGCGCCGGGGGCGCACGGCTGGCTGCTGGTGGCCAGCGCCGGCATGGGGGCGGCGCTGCTGCTGGGCGCCGACGTGATCTCGCGCGCGCTCATCGCGCCCGAAGAGCTGCCGGTGGGCGTGGTTACCGCGGTTCTCGGCGGCATGTACCTGGTGTGGCTGCTCAAGCAGCGCACGGTATCGTGAGCACGGGCATGGGTGAGCGCGTGGAAGCGGTCGGCGGGCCGGCCGCGGGTGTGGCCGCAACTACGGCCGGGCATACGGCCGGGCATACGGCCGCACATACGGCCGGGCATGCCATCGAGCCTGCTGGCGCGAATGCCATCGAACCCGCTGTCGAACAGGCGGTTGGCGATGAACCCGCACGTGCTCCCGAGCATGCACCCAGGCATGCATCGGCGCCCCTCAACCTGCAGGCCGACGCGCTGCACGTGCGCCTGGGCCTGCGCGACGTGCTGCGCGGCGTGAGCCTGTCGATCGGCGCGGGGTGGACGGCGCTGGTCGGCCCCAACGGCGCGGGCAAATCCACGCTGCTGCGCACCCTGGCCGGCCTGCTGCGGCCGGCCGGCGGGCAGGTGCGGCTGCAGGGCCGGCCGCTGCACCACCTGCCAGCGGCCGAACGCGCACGGCACCTGGCTTGGCTCGCCCAGCAAGGTGAAGTCACCGGCGAGCTCACCGTGCGCGAGACGGTCGAGCTGGGCCGCATCGCGCGCCTGGGGCTGCTCGGCACGCCCGGGCCCGAGGACCAGCACGCCGTCGATCACGCGATGGCGCTGACCGAGTGCGCACCCTGGCAGGGCCGGCGCCTGCACGAGCTTTCGGGCGGCGAACGCCAGCGTGTGCTGCTGGCCCGCGTGCTGGCCACCGAGGCGCCGCTGCTGCTGCTGGACGAGCCCACCACACACCTGGATGCGCCGCACCAGGTGGCGCTGGCGCGGCTGTTCCGCCGCCTCGCACACGACGCCGCCGCGCCGCGCGCCGTGCTGACCGTGCTGCATGACCTGCCCATCGCCTTGCAAGCCGACCGGCTGCTGGTGCTGGAAGGCGGCGCCCTGCAGGCCGACGGCCCCCCCACCGACGCCAACGTGCAGGCGGCGTTGATCCGCACCTTCGGCGGCGCGATCCGCATCGCGCCCGGCACCGACGGCCGCCCGCGCGTGGCGCTGGCGCTGGACTGACGCAGGGCCCCGGCTCAGAACAGACCGGTGATCCTGCCGTCAGCGCCAATGTCGATGGTGCAGGCCGAAGGCACCTTCGGCAGCCCCGGCATGGTCATGATGTCGCCGCAGATCATGACGACGAACTCGGCCCCGGCCGCCAGCCGCACCTCGCGGATGTTGACCACGTGGTCCTGCGGCGCGCCGCGCAGGGCGGGGTCGGTGGAGAACGAGTACTGCGTCTTCGCCACGCAGATCGGGTAGCTGCCGTAGCCCGACTCCTGCAGCTGCTTGATCTGCTTGCGCACCTTCGAATCGGCGGTGATGTCCGAAGCGCCGTAGATGCGGGTCGCCACGGTCTTCATCTTCTCCCACAGCGGCGCCTCGTCGGGGTAGACGAACCTGAAGTTGTTGGGCACCTCGCAAAGCCGCACCACCTCGTGCGCCAGTTCGGCCGCGCCCCGCCCGCCTTCGGCCCAGTGCCGCGCCAGCACCACGCGCACACCGTGGTGCGCCATCTTGTCCATCAGCAGCGCGATCTCGGCGTCGGTGTCTTCGGTGCGGTGGTTGATCGCCACCACGCAGGGCAAGCCGTAGTGGTTTCGCACGTTGTTGACGTGGCGTTCCAGGTTCACCACGCCCTTGCCGAGTGCGGCCAGGTCGGGCCGGGCGAGTTCCTTGGCGTCGGCGCCGCCGTGGTACTTCAAGGCCCGCACCGTGGCCACGACGACCACCGCGTCAGGCCGCAGACCCGCCTTGCGGCACTTGATGTCGACGAACTTCTCGGCACCCAGATCGGCCCCGAAGCCGGCTTCGGTGACCACATAGTCGGCCAGCTTGAGCGCGGTCTGCGTCGCCAGCACCGAGTTGCAGCCATGCGCGATGTTGGCAAACGGCCCGCCGTGGATGAACGCCGGCGTGTGCTCCAGCGACTGCACCAGGTTGGGCGCCAGGGCGTTCTTGAGCAGCGCGGCCATCGCACCATGGCATTGCAGCTGGCTGGCGACGATCGGCTTGCCGTCGAACCGGGTGTAGCCGCAGACGATGCGGCCCAGGCGCTCCTTGAGGTCGTGCAGCGAGGTCGCCAGGCAGAAGATGGCCATCACCTCCGAGGCCACCACGATGTCGAAGCCATCTTCGCGCAGGAAGCCGTTGGCCGTGCCGCCCAGGCCGACGATGATCTCGCGCAGCGCGCGATCGTTCATGTCCACCACGCGCCGCCAGGCGATGCGGCGGGTGTCGAAGCTCAGCTCGTTGCCATGGTGCACATGGTTGTCGATCATCGCCGCGAGCAGGTTGTTGGCCAGCGCGATGGCGTTGAAGTCGCCGGTGAAGTGCAGGTTGATGTCCTCCATCGGGATCACCTGCGCGTGGCCGCCGCCGGCGGCGCCGCCCTTCATGCCGAACACCGGCCCGAGCGAGGGCTCGCGAAGGCAGATCACCGCCTTCTTGCCGATGTGGGCGAGCGCGTCGCCCAGGCCCACCGTGGTGGTGGTCTTCCCCTCGCCCGCCGGGGTGGGGCTGATCGCGCTCACGAGGATCAGCTTGCCGTTGGGCCGGCCGGCCAGCGAGTTCACGTAGTCCAGCGACACCTTGGCCTTGGTGCGGCCGAAGGGTTCGATGGCGCTTTCGGGAATGCCGAGTCTGTGGGCAATGGCCGCAATGGGCTGCGCGGTGGCGGCTTGTGCGATCTCGATGTCGGACTTCATGCGCGTGGGTTCCTCAGGCCATCGGGGCATGCCGCCCGGGCCGCATTGAACTGGAAGCTTCGTGCCAAGGACAGGGCGTGAGCGACAGCATAGCCTCGGTTCACGAGCGCAGCCGCGCCTCGTTGGAGCCGATAGGGCTTCCACTCCCTGGCCTGGCATGGGCGCCGGTGGTAGAAGATTCGTTCGCGCGCCAACTCATCGGGTGCGCGAGTGCCCATGACCGATGCCCCGCCTGCGCACGCCCATGCGCTGACCCTCGACCTGACGCAGCAAGAGCCCATTCCGCCAGCCGGCGTGCAGGCGGCGCTGGCGCTGCTGTCCAACGGCAAGCTGCACCGCTATGGCGAGACCGGGGGCCCGCCGAGCGAAGCCTCTGCGCTGGAGGCCGAGTTCGCCGCCGAACTGGGCGCCCGCTACTGCGTGGCGATGAACTCCTGCGGGTCCACGATGTTCGTGGCGCTGAAGGCCGCCGGCGTGATGCCCGGCGACGCGGTGCTCTCCAACTGCTTCACGCTGGCGCCGGTGCCCGGGGCCATTGCCCACGCCGGGGCGCGGCCGGTGCTGGTGGACGTGACCGACGACTTCACCATCGACCTCGACGACCTCGAGCGCAAGGCGGCGGCCAGCGGCGCGAAGACGCTGCTGCTCAGCCACATGCGCGGGCACGTGTGCGACATGGCCGCGCTGGCCGCGATCTGCCAACGCCATGGCGTGCAGTTCATCGAGGACTGCGCGCACACCATGGGCGCGGCATGGGGCGGCCGCGCCACCGGCACCTGGGGCCGCGCCGGCTGCTTCAGCCTGCAGAGCTACAAGCACGCCAACAGCGGCGAAGGCGGCCTGCTCGTCACCGACGACGAAGACGTGGCGGCCCGCGCCATCCTGTACTCGGGCAGCTACATGCTGTACCGCTCGCACCTGGCGCGGCCGGCCGACGAGGTGTTCGAGCGCTGGAAGTACCTGACTCCCAACTTCAGCCTGCGCATGAGCAACCTGGCCGCGGCGCTGGCCCGGCCGCAACTGGGCGCCGTGCTGAAGGACCGCTGCCGCCGCTGGAACGAGCGCTACGCCTGGC
Organism: Rubrivivax sp.; assembly: GCA_016789865.1. Taxonomy (GTDB): domain Bacteria; phylum Pseudomonadota; class Gammaproteobacteria; order Burkholderiales; family Burkholderiaceae_C; genus Rubrivivax. The sequence continues at coordinate 218 of JAEUPC010000087.1, read as the reverse complement.
TGGCCGGCGCGCTGGAGGACACGCCGCACCTGCGCCTGCCGCACCGCCCGCCGCAGGAGCAGTACGTGGCGAGCTCACTGCAGTTCTCGCTGGTGGACCTGTCACGAGCGCAGCTTGCCCGCGCCATCGAACGCTGCGCCGCACGTGGCGTGCACATCAAGTGGTTCGGCGCCGACGAGCCCGTCGGCTTCACCAGCGCCTGGTCGCACTGGCGCTTC
>JAEUPC010000063.1 GCA_016789865.1 Rubrivivax sp. | reverse complement strand
ACTGGATGGTCGACAGCGCGTTGAGGTCGGAGTGCACCACCACGTTGGCGACGTTGCGGTGCACGAACACCTCGCCGGGGTCGAGGCCGGTGATCTGGTTGGCCGGCACGCGGCTGTCGGCGCAGCCGATCCACATGTACTTGGGGCTTTGCTGCGCCGCCAGGCGGGTGAAAAAACCCGGCTCGCGCGCCTTGGTGGCGGCGGCCCAGTGCCGGTTGTGTTCAAGCAGGGACTCGATGTCCTCGGCAGGCAGCGGCTCGGTCATGGGCCGCAGTGTAGGCAAACGCCCCGCACCAGCGGCAAGCCCCCGCGGCCGATGCCGTCAAAGGGCGCGCACCCCGGGCCTCGCGGGGTCACGCGGGGTCACGCGGAGCGTGCCTGCCCGGCGTCACATCGTCTCGGCAAAGAGCTCGCGGCCGATGAGCATGCGGCGGATCTCGCTGGTGCCGGCGCCGATCTCGTACAGCTTGGCGTCGCGCCACAGCCGGCCCAGCGGGTACTCGTTGATGTAGCCGTTGCCGCCGAAGATCTGGATGCCCTCGCCGGCCATCCAGGTGGCCTTCTCGGCGCACCACAGGATGACGCTGGCGCAGTCCTTGCGCACCTGGCGCACGTGCCCGGCGCCCAGCTGGTCGAGGTTCTTGCCGATCGTGTAGCAAAAGGCGCGCGCGGCCTGCAGCACGGTGTACATGTCGGCCAGCTTGCCCTGGATGAGCTGGAACTCGCCGATGCTCTGGCCGAACTGCTTGCGCTCGTGAACGTAGGGCACGGCGTTGTCCATCACCGCCTGCATGAGGCCGATGGGGCCGGCGGCGAGCACCGCGCGCTCGTAGTCCAGGCCGCTCATCAGCACCTTGGCGCCGCCGTTCACCGCGCCCATCACGCTCTCGGCGGGCACCTCGACGTTGTTGAACACCATCTCGCCGGTGGGGCTGCCGCGCATGCCGAGCTTGTCCAGCTTCTGCGCCGTGGAGAAGCCCTTCATGCCCTTCTCGACGATGAAGGTGGTGACGCCGCGCGCGCCGAGCTCGGGCTCGGTCTTGGCGTAGACCACCATCACGTCGCAGTCCGGGCCGTTGGTGATCCACATCTTGGTGCCGTTGAGCAGGTAGTAGCCGCCCTTGTCTTCTGCCTTGAGCTTCATGCCGATGACATCGGAGCCGGCGCCCGCCTCGCTCATCGCCAGCGCACCGACATGTTCGCCGCTGCACAGCTTGGGCAGGTACTTGCGGCGCTGCGCCTCGGTGCCGTTGCGCTTGATCTGGTTCACGCACAGGTTGCTGTGCGCGCCGTAGGACAGGCCGATGCCGCCGGCCGCGCGGCTGATCTCCTCCATCGCCACCATGTGCGCGAGGTAGCCCATGCCGGCGCCGCCGTACTCCTCGGGCACGGTCACGCCGAGCACGCCGAGCTCACCCATCTTCGGCCACAGCTCGCGTGCAAAGCGGTCGGTCCTGTCCACCTCGGCGGCCAGCGGTGCGATCTCGGCCTCGCAGAAGGCGCGCACCGCGTCGCGCAGCGCGTCGACGTCTTCGCCGAGCTGGAAGTCCAGGCCGGGCAGGTTCATGGGCGGGCTCCGGTGTTGAATCGACGTTGACTTGTCCGCGTCAATCTTACGGCCTGCCCCGGGCCGGTGGTCCTACTTGGGGTTGGACAGGATCTGCGCCAGCTCCTTGAAGATGGGGCCGCCAGCGCTCACCAGCGCGGGCTGCAATTCGGCCGCGTCGAAGCTGACCCAGAAATCTGCCTTCTCGTCGTTCACGCCCGCGCCCCCGGCCAGCGCGCCGAGCAGGCCGCCGCCGCGTGCCGTGCGCTTGCCGCCGCCGAAGATCGACGCCGAGACTTCGAACTTCTCCACGTCGGTCGTCACCTTCAGGCCCGTGATCGGCACCGGCTGCTGCAGGGCGACCACATGCAGGTGGCCGGGGTTGCCGGTGGACTGCATGAACGAGAACACCGTGCCGGCCTCGACGATGCGGGGGTTGGGCTTGATCAGGCCAGTGACGTTGCTCCAGCCCGAGCAGCTGCCAGGGGTGTTGCCGCAGGTCGTCACGCCCAGGTCCACCAGCGGCACGGTCATGCGCACGTTCAGGGCCGTGGCGTTCAGGCTCGTGGCCACCTTGGCTTGGCCGAGGAAGATGCTGGCCAGGCTGAAGACTTCGGAGCCGCCGCCGCCCAGCCACTCTCGGGCTTGGCGGTCCCAGCCGACCAGGTTGCGCGGTGGGTCGGTGCCTTCCAGCGGCTTGGTGGCATAGCTGCCGAGCTTGGCGTCCTGCACGGTCGCCACCACCAGGGGCAGGCCCTTGGCCGCGAACAGCTTGCTGGCCTTCTTGAGCGGCGTGCTGGAGAACACCGCTGGATTGGGTTGCCCTGACTTGCGCATCTCTACGATGGCTTCGTGCGCGGCCACCTCGCCGGCATCCACCACATCCACGCCTGCCGCCTTCAGGTCAGCCACCAACTGTTCATACAGGGCGTCGGCGGCCGCCTGCATGACCTCGGGCGCGGGCTCTTTCCACTTGGAGAAGAAGATGTCGCTCTCGTTGCGCTTGCTGGAGATGCCCACGTCCGTGACGTACTGGACGATGAACGTGGTGATGGCGACCCGCTTCAGGCCCGCCAGGTTGTCGGGCACCTGGCCCTTGAGCAGGCCCTGGGGGCCGGTGACCTCAGTGGCGGCATTCGCCACGCCGATCGTCAGCGCAGCGGCCAGGCAAAGGGCCATTCGAGAGTGCTTCATGGATCGTTCCCCGGTCGAGCTCGGGGGCCGCCACGCTGGCAACCTGAACCGCAAGCCCGTTCCGTGACCTACGCAGCCCGCAGGCCCGAAACGGCTCAAAGCCTGTTCCGCGGGCGATCGGCCGGCGCCCGGCCACGCAGCAGCTTGCGGCAGCGCGCCTCGTGCTGCGCGATCTCGGCCAGCGTGATCTCGATGTCCTCGCGCTGTTGTTCCAGCGCCTGCCTGTGCGCCGCCAGCACGTCGAGGAAGGCGCGCAGCTGAGGCGCCTGGTCGGTGCCGGCGTCGTACATGTCCACCAGCTGCTTGATCTCCGACAGCGTCAGCCCCAGGCGCTTGCCGCGCAGCGTGAGCTTCAGGCGCGTGCGGTCGCGGTTCTACGTTCGGTGGTGCCGGCGTCTTCGAGGGGCCCCCGGAGGTGGGAGCGCCGCGTCCGGGTGCGGCGCACCGCCCGGTCCCCGCCTCAGTCGAAGGCGGGCAGCACCTCGGTGCGCAGCGCGCCGCGTGCCGTCTCGAACCCGGGCAGTGCCGAACGCACCACGTCCCAGAACGCCGGGCTGTGGTTCATCTCGCGCAGGTGGGCGAGTTCGTGCGTGACGACGTAGTCGATCACCGGCAGCGCGAAGTGCACGAGGCGCCAGTTCAGCCGGATCGAGCCGTCGGCGTTGGCGCTGCCCCAGCGCGTGGCCGCAGCGCTCAGTGCCAGCTTGCGCACGCGCACCTTCAGCCGCTGGGCAAACACCGCGCAGCGTTCTTCGAAGATGCGCTTGGCCTGGCGCTGCAGCCAGCTTTGCACGGCGTCGCGAATCTGCTCGGGCGCCGCCTCCTGCGGCAGGCCCAGGTGCAGCGTGAGCGCGGGCACGCCGGGCAGCGTGCCTTCGGCCTGGTGCAGCACCGAGCCGGTGATGCGCCCGTCGAGCACGACGATCACGGTCTCGCCGAGGAACGGGAACGTCGCGCCGTCGCGCCACTCGATGCGCGCGCGCTCCAGGCGGCGCGTGCGTTCCTGCTGCTCGTGCAGCTTGCGCAGGATCCAGTGCCCCTTCTCGCGCAGCGCCGCCTCGATCTCGCCGGCGCCCACCCAGCGTGGCGCGCTGACGCTCAGGCCCTCGGGGCCGACGACAAAGCCGATGGTGCGGCGGCGCGCGCGGCGCAACTCGTAGCCGAGCACATGTTCGCCCAGGCGGATCTCACGGCTGGCCCGCGGGTGGCGGTGCAGCGGCGGCGCACCGGCACGGGCACGGGGCACCTCGGCCACACCGGGCGAGTGCGCCCAGGCATCGGTGGCGCCGCCAGCGCCCGGCGGTGCGGGCGGGGCCGGCGTTGCGCGCGGCCCGGTGGGAGGGCGCTGCGGGTCTTCGAGCGCTGCGGGGTCGACCATCGGCCGCAGGCCCACCCCGCCCGGCGTGCTCGGCCCGGCGAATCCTGGCGCCCCCGATGGTGCTGCGCCGAACCCGGCGAGCGCCGGATCAGCGGCCTCGGCCTCGGGCGGCTGGTCGAACAGCGAAAGCTGGATCGGCTGGGAAGCGGCGGGGGGCGCCTTGGCGGCCGGCATGAGCGCTCATTGTAGGCAGCCGGTTGCGAACCCGCCTCGGCACTCCATCGGTGGCGCGCCCGCAGTGGCCAGGCAGTGGCCAGGTAGTGGCCAGCCTGTGGCCATGTGGCGACCATGCAGTGGCCGGCCGGTGACCGGGCATCAGCCGCGACCGACCCGATCAGCGCATCGACTCCCGCGCCGGCCCCTTGGCCGCGTAGGCCTCGGGGTCGAGCCGCCGCATCTCGGCCTCGATCCATGCCTCCACCTCGCGCATCACGACGTCCGGGTCGCGGCCCGCGGCGGCGATGGGCCGACCGATCGACACGTCCACCACGCCCGGGCGGACGAGGAAGCTCTTGCGCGGCCAGCAGCGCGCGGAAGTCACGGCGATCGGCACGATCGGCACCCCTGTGGCCACGGCCAGTCGCGATGCGCCCGTCTTGTACGGGCCCTGGCTGCCGCGCGGCGTGCGCGTGCCCTCGGGGAACATGATCACCCACACGCCCTCGGCGAACAGCCGCTGCCCCTGCTCGGCCACCTTGGCCCAGGCCTCGGAGCGTTTGCTGCGGTCGATGTGGATCATGTCCAGCCGCCCCATCGCCCAGCCGAAGAACGGGATGTACAGCAGCTCGCGCTTGAACACGTAGGCCAGCGGGTGCGGCATCAGCGTGGGCAGGGCAAACGTCTCCCAGGTGCTCTGATGCTTGGGCGCCAGCAGCACGGCGCCCTTGGCATCGGCCGCGGAGGGCACGTTCTCGA
>JAEUPC010000030.1 GCA_016789865.1 Rubrivivax sp. | reverse complement strand
AACACGCCGATGCCGCCCACCTGCGTGGCGGTGCCGCGGAAGTACTGGGCCACGAAGTCGGCCTTCAGGCCGATGGCCTCGAAGATCTGGGCGCCGCAGTACGACATGTACGTGCTGATGCCCATCTTGGACATGATCTTGGAAAGCCCCTTGCCGATGGCCTTGACGTAGTTGTAGAGGGCCTTGTCGGCGTTGATCTCGCCGGGCAGCGAGCCTTGCAGCTCGACGATGGTCTCCATCGCGAGGTAGGGGTGCACGGCTTCGGCGCCGTAGCCGGCGAGCACGGCGAAGTGGTGCACCTCACGCGCGGTGCCGGTCTCGACCACCAAGCCGGCGGTGGTGCGCAACCCCTCGCGCACAAGGTGGTGGTGCACGGCCGACAGCGCCAGCAGCGCAGGGATGGCCAGCTGCGTGCGGCTGGCATGGCGGTCGGTGACGATGATGATGTTGTGGCCGGTCTTCAGCGCATCCACCACCTCGGCGCACAGCGACGCGAGCTTGGCCTCGATGCCTTCGGCACCCCAGGCCAGCGGGTAGGTGATGTCCAGCTCGTAGCTTCTGAACTTGCCGCCGGTGTGGCGCTCGATCGTGCGCAGCCGCGCCATGTCTTCGAAGTCGAGGATCGGCTGGTCAACCTCCAGCCGCATCGGCGGGTTGACGGCGTTGATGTCCAGCAGGTTGGGCTTCGGGCCGATGAAGCTGTTCAAGCTCATCACGATCGCCTCGCGGATGGGGTCGATCGGCGGGTTGGTGACCTGCGCGAAGAGTTGCTTGAAGTAGTTGAACAGAGGCTTGTTCTTGTCGCTGAGCACGGCCAGCGGGCTGTCGTTGCCCATCGAGCCGACGGCCTCTTCGCCGTTGGCCGCCATCGGTGCGAGCAGGAACTTCAGGTCTTCCTGCGTGTAGCCGAAGGCCTGCTGGCGGTCGAGCAGCGTTTCGGTGCACTGCGACCGCGCGCCTTCCACCGGAATCGCGTCGAGGCGCACCCGCACGTTGTCGATCCACTGGCGATAGGGGCGGGCGTTGGCGAACTGGTTCTTCAGTTCCTCGTCGTCGACGATGCGGCCTTGCTCGATGTCGATGAGGAACATCTTGCCCGGCTGCAGGCGCCACTTCTTGACGATGCGGCTTTCGGGAATCATCGGCAGCACACCCGATTCGCTGGCCATCACCACGAGGTCGTCGTCGGTGACGATGTAGCGCGCGGGGCGCAGGCCGTTGCGGTCGAGCGTGGCGCCGATCTGCTTGCCGTCGGTGAAGACCATCGCCGCCGGGCCGTCCCACGGCTCCAGCATCGCCGCGTGGTACTCGTAGAAGGCGCGCCGGCGCTCGTCCATCAGCTCGTGCTGCTCCCACGCCTCGGGGATCATCATCATCGCGGCGTGGGCCAGCGGGTAGCCGGCCATCACCAGCAGCTCGAGCGCGTTGTCGAAGGTGGCGGTGTCGCTCTGGCCCTCGAAGCTGATGGGGTAGAGCTTCTTCAGGTCGTCGCCGAGCACCGGGCTCTTCATCACGCCTTCGCGCGCGCGCATCCAGTTGAAGTTGCCCTTGACGGTGTTGATCTCGCCGTTGTGGGCGACGAACCGGTACGGGTGCGCCAGCGGCCACTCGGGGAACGTGTTGGTCGAAAAGCGCTGGTGCACGAGCGCGAACGCGGAGACGACGCGCTCGTCCTCGAGGTCGAGGTAGTACTGGCCGACCTGGTCGGCGAGCAAGAGGCCCTTGTAGATGACCGTGCGGCAGCTCATGCTGGGCACGTAGTACTCGCGGCTGTGGGTGAGCTTGAGCTTCTGGATCGCCGCGCTGGCCGTCTTGCGGATGACGTAGAGCTTGCGCTCCAGCGCGTCGGGCACGATCACGTCGGCGCCGCGGCCGATGAAGATCTGGCGGATCACCGGTTCCTTGGCGCGCACCGCGGGGCTCATCGGCATCTCACGGTCCACCGGCACGTCGCGCCAGCCGAGCAGCACCTGGCCTTCCAACTTCACGGCGCGCTCGAGCTCCTGCTCGCAGGCCAGGCGCGAGGCGTGCTCCTTGGGCAGGAAGATCATGCCGACGCCGTACTCGCCGGGCGGTGGCAGCTTCAGGCCGGATGAGCCGTCGGGCGCCATGCCGGCGCGGGCCATTTCGGCGCGGTAGAAGTCGTCGGGAATCTGGATCAGGATGCCCGCGCCGTCGCCCATCAGCTTGTCGGCGCCCACCGCGCCCCGATGGTCGAGGTTCTCGAGGATCTTCAGGCCCTGCTCGACGATGCCATGCGCGCGCTGGCCCTTGATGTGGGCGACGAAGCCGACGCCGCAGGCGTCGTGTTCGTGGCGGGGGTCGTACAGACCGCGCTGGGTGGCGGCCTGCAGGATCTGGTCTTCCCCGTCGCAGGGGTTGGCGCAGGCAGTCGGGTGCTGGGGCGATGCAGGGGTGGCCATGGCGTGGTCTCGCGGACTGGCGACGAAGAAGACGCGCGAGGCTATCGCAGTGCAGCAAGGCCGGCAACGACAATAAAAGAGGGTCAGAACTACATAAATTTCTCACTTGCCGTGGTGTTCTGAAATAACGGGGACATATCACCAGTCAGCCAGAGAGGGCAGCATGCAGGCCAACGGGCCGCGCAGCTGCGCTCACTGCCGCGGCGAAAGCAAAGGTCGTCCGCGCGGGCGGGGCTGGCTTGGCCGTGCATGCACCGCCTCCACGTGGCGCAGAAAGCCGTGGTCGCCGCAAGGCCAACCGCCCCGCAGGGCGCGGCTCAACCGGTCGACCTGGGCGCCGGCCAGGGGCTCGGCCAACAGGGCGGCGTATGCCTGCTCACGCTCGAAGGGCGTGTTGCCCAGTGACCAGTACTCGGGTGGATCGGCAAGCGGCCACTGCCGCGGCCCCCCGCAACGCTGGCCGGCCCCGGTGCGCCCTGGCTCACTGCTGGCGCCATCGACGTATCGAAGCGAAGCCAGCGTCCATTCGCCGGGGGCGATGGCCGCCGCACGAAACCGGCCCGCCCATAGCGTGCCCGAGCGGTCATGGTAGCGGTTGTATGTGCTCACATATCGACGACCAAAGGACTGCACCCACAGCGACAGGCCGGGCAGGTCCTGCGGGGTGGCGAGCAGCCGCACCTCGCCGGGCAGCAGTGCGGCGGCATGCACACGCACGTGCGCCGTGGCCGCGGTCTCGAACAGCAAGCGCCACATCTGCTGGCGCTCCGCTTCGGTAGGGCAGGGGTCCAGCCCGACCAGCGCGGGCAGACCGATGAGGTGTGGGCACCCCGGCACAAACAGGCGGGACTGGCGGGCCATGGGACAGTTGCAGGCCGGCGTTCTGCGGTTCAGCCGCCGGCGTGCGTGAAAACCTGGCGCCCGGTGAGCCGCTGGTGCTCGCGCGAGGCGAAGCGGTCGGTCATGCCCGCGATGTAGTCGGCCACCGCGCGCGGGAGGTCGGCCGCGCCGCGGTGGTCGGCCGGCATTTCCAACGGTCGCTGGGTGTAGGCCGCGAAAAGGTCGGTCACTACGCTGCGCGCTGCCACGGTGGTCTCCACCACCTGGGGGTGGCGGTACAGCGCGTGGAAGAGGTGGCCCTTCAGCTGGTCCAGGTCGGCGCGCATCGGCGCCGAGAAGGCCACCAGCGCGGGCGCACGCCGGACCGCCTCGACGTCTTGCGGGTCGGCTGCCCGCAGGTTCGCGCGGGTCTGTGCGATGAGGTCGTCGATCAGCGCCGAAAGCAGCCGACGCAGCGCCTGGTACAGCAGGCGCCGATCGGCCCTGGCATTCGAGCCCGCGTTCCCGAGGCCTGAGGCCGACGGTGCCGAGCCCGCCGCCCCCCTGCGGTCGAACTCGGAGGCCTGGGCAAACAGCGGCAGCCGCAAGAGCGGGTCTAGCTCCAGCAGGCCCGAGCGCAGGCCGTCATCGATGTCGTGCGTGCAGTACGCCACCTCGTCGGCGAGATTGACCAGCTGCGCCTCCAGGGTGGGCTGCCCGTCGTGCACGAAGCGCCAGGCAGGCCCTGCGGGTTCGCTGCTCAGCAGGCGCGCCGCGTTGCGCCGCGAGCAATGCTTGAGGATGCCCTCGCGGGCTTCGAAGGTCAGGTTGAGCCCATCGAAGCCGAGGTATCGCTGCTCGAGGTTGTCCACCACGCGCAGGCTTTGCAGGTTGTGCTCGAAGCCGCCGAAGGCCGCCATGCAGCCGTGCAGCGCATCCTGGCCGGCGTGCCCGAACGGCGTGTGGCCCACGTCGTGCGCAAGCGCGATCGCTTCCACCAGGTCTTCGTTCAGTCGCAACTGGCGCGCTGCCGAGCGCGCGACCTGGGCCACCTCGAGCGAATGCGTCAGGCGGGTGCGAAACAGGTCGCCCTCGTGGTTGACGAACACCTGGGTCTTGTAGACGAGCCGCCGAAACGCCGTGCTGTGCACGATGCGGTCGCGGTCACGCTGGTGTTCGCCGCGCGGGGCCGCTGGCGGCTCGGAGTACCGCCGCCCGCGGCTGGATCGGCTGTGGGCGGCCCAACGCGCCAGATCGGGCTCGGTCGGCTCGACGGTCATGGATCAGGAGGCCAACCGATCCGGGCCGCCGTGATCCATCATGCCGCTCCGGCGACCGCCCGTGCGTCGGGGCCGACGCAGTGCTGCTCCAGCACCGCTCGCACCAGAGCGTCGGGCGCGGGCCGCACCGCCGCGCAGCCTGGCCGTTCGATGACGACAAAGCGAATCTCGCCAGCCTCTGCCTTCTTGTCCAGCCGCATCAGCTGCAGCCAGCGCTCGGGCGGCATGGCCGGTGCCACGACCGGCAGGCCGGCGCGGCCGATGAGCGCGCAAAGCCGCTCCACGTACGCGCCAGGCACGAGGCCCAATTCCGCCGACAGGCGAGCCGCCAACACCATGCCGCAACCCACGGCTTCACCATGCAGCCAAGTGCCGAAGCCCAGGCCCGCCTCGATGGCGTGGCCGAACGTATGGCCGAAGTTGAGGATCGCGCGCAGCCCGCTCTCGCGTTCGTCGGCGCCCACCACGGCCGCCTTGATCTCGCACGAGCGCCGCACCGCATGCCTCAGCGCAGCCGGCTGCCGATCGAGCAGCGCTGCCAGGTGGTCTTCGATCCAGCCCAGGAACCCGTCATCCTGGATGGGGCCGTACTTGATGACTTCGGCCAGCCCGGCCGCGAGCTCGCGCTGGGGCAGCGTGGTCAGCGTGTCCAGGTCGCACACCACCCGCAGCGGCTGATGGAACGCGCCGATCATGTTCTTGCCCAACGGGTGATTGATGGCGGTCTTGCCGCCCACCGAGCTGTCCACCTGGGCCAGCAGCGTGGTCGGCACCTGCACGAACGGCACGCCGCGCATGTAGGTGGCGGCTGCAAACCCGGTGATGTCGCCGACCACGCCGCCGCCCAGGGCGACCAGGTGGGTCCTGCGGTCGCATCCGTGCTGGAGCAGGTGGTCGTAGATGCGTTGCAGCGAGGTGCTGTCCTTGTGTGCCTCGCCGTCCGGCAGCAGCACCGAGGTGATGTGCCGGTAGTTCGGCCCCAGCGCCGTGACCAGTGCCTCGCCGAACAAGGGCCAGACGACCGGGTTGCTGACGATCACCGCATCGGCGGCGGCCGGCAGCCCGGCCCACGTCTGCGGGCGGCCGAGCAGGCCGCTGCCGATGTGGATGTCGTAGGCGCCGCCCGGGGTGGCCACGTGCACGAGTTGGCCGTCGGTGCCGGCCGGGGCGCTGCCGGTGATGTCGGTGGTGATCGAAGGGGCCATGCCGAGGGCGCTGCAGCAGAGAGAAGGACGGCGTTCGGTGAGGCGGCAGACCAAGCTCAGCCGGGGGCCCGCGCGGACCCTACGGGCGATGGGACTTGGTCCGGGTTCACCAGGCCGGCCAGTTCAAGCTGCATCAGCACCATGCCGACCAACGCATTGACCGACGGCCGGGTGGCCTCGATCACGAAGTGGGCCGTGCGCCGGTACAACGGGTCGCGTTCCCGGTACAGCTCACGCAGCCGGCGCAGCGGGTCGGCCACCTGCAGCAGCGGTCGTTGCGTGTCATGGCGCAAGCGGCGGTGCAGGTCTTCGGGTGTCGAGCGCAGGTAGAACACCTGAGTGCGCCCGTGCAGGGCATCGCGATTGGCCGGCCGCAAGATGGCCCCGCCGCCGGTGGCGAGCACCTGCCCACTGGTGGCGGTCAACTCGTCGATGACGGTGGCTTCAGCGTCTCGGAAGGCCTCCTCGCCATGCGCCGAGAAGAACTCGCGGATCGGCATGCCCAGGCGGCGCTCGATCTCGGTGTCACTGTCGGCGTAGCGCAACCCGAGTTGCCGCGCCAGATGCCGGCCGACGGTCGACTTGCCGCAGCCGGGCATGCCGACCAGCGACAGCGACAGCGGCGCGCGGCCGCATCCGACGGTCGCGCCTGCAGCGCTCACGACTTGTCGGGGAACGCGCGGCGCGGCTCCTGGCGCGCCGCTCAGGTGCCCCGGGAGGTGGTTACGTTGAACACCACCTGGCGCCCCCACTTGTCGACGACGACGATCGATGCGGTGGTCAGGCACACCGTGGGATCGAAGGCAGTGACATCGAAGAACTGGCCCGGCTCGTTCACGGTCGTGGGCGTGACGGTCAGTTCTGGGGAGGTGTTGTGGATCTGGTAGGGGCCCGCGCCGCCGAAGATGAACACGCGCGTGGTGCCGGTGCCGCAGGTGGTTGAGTTCGGCCCCGTGAAGGTGCTTGCGTTCGGGACGATGTTGAACGGCGTCAGGCTGCCGGCGGTTTCGTCGTCGTTGCCCACGCCGCAGGCATTGACGGCAACCACTGCGGCAAGCAGCGCAGCGTGGAGGGTGAGGCGGTGCATAGAGGTCATGGCGTGCGACTCGGCAAAGAAGCGACCTAGCGGGCCGCCGTGCGGTCCGTGACGACCTTGGGGGTGATGAACACGAGCAGCTCGGTCCGCGACGACGAGCGGATCTTGTTCTGGAACAGATACCCGACGATCGGCAGGTCACCCAGGAATGGCACCTTGTTGATCGTGTCGCGCTCGTTCTGCGTGAAGATGCCCCCGATCACCACGGTGCCGCCGTTCTCCACCAGCACCTGCGTCTTCACGTGCTTGGTGTCGATGGCGAAGCCGGCCACCGTGGCGATGCCCACGCTGTCCTTGTTGACGTCGACGTCCAGGATCACGTTGCCCTCGGGCGTGATCTGGGGTGTGACCTCGAGCTTGAGGTTGGCCTTGCGGAAGGCGATCGAGGTGGCGCCGCTGGATGTGGCCTGCTGGTACGGCAGCTCGGTGCCCTGCTCGATCAACGCCTTGACCTGGTCGGCCGTGATGACACGCGGGCTGGAGATGATCTTGCCCTTTCCTTCGGACTCCAGGGCCGACAGCTCGAGGTTGAGGAACCGGTTCACCGACGAGGAGAACAACGACAGCGCGAACGAGGCCGCCGATGCGCCGCCGAAGGCGGTGCCCGACACGTTGGCCGGCAGGCTGACAAACTGCGTATCGTTGTACGAACTCACCGCGCCCGGTTGCTGGGTGGTGGTGCCGATGGCGCCGTAGTTGCCGCCCCAGGCCACACGGTCGCTGCCCAGCAGCGGGTAGCCCGGCGCACCGCCGCGCACGCCACGCAGGTCATTGCCGCCGAGCTTGACACCGAGCGCGCGCCCGAAGGTGTCGTCGGCCTCGACGATGCGCGCCTCGATCAGCACCTGCCGCACCGGCACGTCGATCTTGGCGATGAGCTGCTGGATCTCTTCCAGCTTGGAGGGGATGTCGCTGACGAACAGTTGGTTCGTGCGCGCTTCGAAGATGAGCGAGCCACGCGGCGAAAGGATGCGCGTGGCGCCGCTGCCGCCGCCGCCCGAGCTCGACTGCGTGGCGGTGGTGCCCAGCAGGCCCTTGGCCACGTCTTCGGCCTTGGTGTAGTTGAGCTGGAAGGCCTGGGTGCGCAGCGGCTCGAGCTCGGTGACCTTCTTCTTCGCTTCGAGATCGGCCTGCTCCTTGGCTGCCAGTTCGTCCTTGGGCGCGATCCACAGCACGTTGCCGCTCTTGCGCACCCCCAGGCCCTTGCTCTGCAGGATGATGTCCAGCGCCTGGTCCCACGGCACGTCCTTCAGCCGCAGCGTGACACTGCCGGTGACGGTGTCGCTGGTGACGACGTTGAAGTTGGTGAAGTCGGCGATCACCTGCAGCAGCGCCCGGACCTCGATGTTCTGGAAGTTCAGCGACAGCTTCTCGCCCTGGTACCCCGGGCCCTGCGTGAGCTTGTTCGGGTCGACCTTCATCGGCCGCACCTCGAGCACGAACTGGGTGTCGGTCTGGTAGGCGCTGTGCTCCCAGGCGCCGGTGGGCTCCACCACCATGCGCACGCGGTCGCCGTTCTGGAACGTGGACACCGTGCGCACCGGCGTGCCGAAGTCGGTGACGTCGAGGCGGCGGCGCAGGCTCTCGGGAAGGGTTGAGCGCAGGAACTCCACCACCAGGCTCTGGCCCTGCTGGCGGATGTCGACGCCCACCTGGTTGCTGGGCAGGTTGACGATGACGCGGCCGGCGCCATCGCCGCCGCGCCGGAAGTCGACGTCACGCAGCGCCTGGGGTGCGGCGTTCTGTGCCGGGGCGAACTGGGTGGTCTGCGTGGCGCCGGTGCCCGAGGTGGTGGCTACCGCCGGTGCGCCACCACTGGCGTCGAGCACGACCAGCAGGGTCTTGCCCTGCACCTGGGCGCGGTAGCCCGAGGCCTGCTTCAGGTTCAGCACCAGGCGGGTGCGGTCGCCCGCCTGCGCCACGCTCACCGAGCGCAGGTTGCCCTGGTTGATCTCGACCGAGTTGCGCCCCATGGCGTTGCTCACGCCGGGCAGGTCGATGGCGATGCGCGGCGGCTGCTGGATGGAAAAGCCGCTGGGCGCGGCGGGAAGCGCCTCGCTCAGCTCGATGCGAACGACTTCGGTGCCGGCCTGCTGGCTGCTGGAAATCGACTGGATCGTGTTCTGCGCCCAAGCCGCCGAGGCAAGCAGCGTGCTGGCCAACGCGGCCACCATGGCGCGGGCCATCGGCGGCAACGCGGCTCGGGCGCGGGCAGGGGCTCGCCGGCGAAACGTCATGTTGCGGGTCTCCTCAGGGTTCTCCATGCGGCTCGGGCGCGGGGCGTTCGAAGGGGTGGGCAGGGCAGCGCTCATCGTGCCTTCTCCTGGAGCTGCAAGCTGGCCGGGCGCTCGATCCACTCGCCGGCGGCGTCCTGCACGATCTCGCGCAGGGTGATCTCGGTCTCGCCGATGCGCGTGATGCGGCCGTAGTTCTGGCCCAGGTAGTCGCCCACCTTCACCTGGTAGAGAAGGTTGTCGACCTTGAGCAGCGCATGCGCGCGGCCCTGCTTGTTGTAGCTGCCCACCATGCTCATCGCATCGAGCGGGAAGGCCTCCAGCGGCTCGCGGCGCCGGCTCATCTCGGCGGCCAGCAGCGAGTTGGGCTGCCGCGCCTCCTGCTTCAAGGCCACGCTGAGCTTCTGCGCGCTGAACGGGTCCACCGCCTGCGCATTGCCGTAAGGCTGCGGGTTGAACTTCTTCGGCGGGGCCAGCGGCGAGACGTTGGGCTTGACCTCGCGGCGCTGCTGCTCCATCCACTGCTGCAGCTCTTCGTGCTCGGCGCCACAGGCGGCAAGCAAGGCCGCGCAGGCAGCGGCCAGCACCAGGGTGCGAGCGGCCGGCATCGGCGCCGCGGCGGGCGGGCTTGTCATCGCTTTCATGGCTTCGGCGCCCCCGGCTTGGCTGCGGCCTGGCTGGCCTTGCGCTGCTCGGCAACCTCGGCGGCGTCGAGATAGCGGTAGGTGCGGGCGATGGCGTCCATGGCCAGCGTACCGTCGCGGGCGGGCAGGATGTTCAGGTTGTGCAGCGTGACGATGCGCGACAGGTTGGCGACGTCGGCGGTGAAGGCGCCCAGGTCGTGGTAGCGGCCGGTCACCCGGACGGAGATGGGCTGCTCGACGTAGAAGTCCTTGACCTGTGCCGTGCCGGGCCTGAACAGTTCGAACAGCAGGCCGCGGCCCAGGCCCGCCTGGTTGATGTCCGACAGCAGCGCGTCCATCTCCGCCTTGCCAGGCAGCTGCTTCTCGAGCTGGGTCACGTACTCCTGCATCTGCAGTTTCTGCTTGCGCAGCTCCGCCAGGTTGACCGCCTGGGCCAGCTTGCCGCGATAGGTCACCTTCAGCTTGGGCTCCTCGGCGCGTGCGTTGTCGAGTTCTTCCTGCGAGGCGTTCAGCAGCGAAAACCAACCCGCGACGACCACCGCCGCGACCATGAAGACCCACAGCGCGAGCTTGGGCAGCGTGGGCCACTGGCCCGGCTCGTTGACATTGAGGTTGCGGAACTGCCCGGCGGCCTGATCGAACAGGCTGGTCAGCTCGAAGCCGAGGGTGGATGACTTGCTGGTGGCCATGCCGACCTCACGAAGACTTGGCGACGGCGGCCGAAGCCGGTGCCGCGGGTGCCGAGGCGGCGGCCCCCGGCGCCTGCGCTTGCGGCCGCTTGAGGGTGACCCGCATCGAGAACTCGAACATGCGTCGTTGTTCCCGGTTCGGCCCGGCGGCCGTGATCGACTTGATCTCCGCCAGCTCAGGCTTTTCCAGCCAGGGCGAGTTGTAGGCTGTGTTGCGCAGGAACTCGGCCACGCGTTCGTTGGACTGGGCGATGCCGGTCACCGCGATGAGCTGGCCGTTCTGGCGAACCGCCGTCAGATACACGCCCTCCGGCGTCTGCCGCACCAACTCGTCCATCAGGTGCACTGGCAGATTGCGGTCGGTCTGCAGGTTCTCGACTGCGCCCTGGCGGTCTCTCAGCGCCTTGATCTCGGCTTGCAGGTTGGCGATGTCGCGGATCTGGCCGTCCAGCCGGGTGATCTCGGCCTTGAGGAACTCATTGCGCGAGTTCTGCGCCGAGATCATCTGCTGCAGCACCGAGTACCACAGGCCGACGACGACCAGGCCGCCGATCGCGGCCGCGCCCAGACCGACGAAGAACGCCCGCTTGCGTTGGCGGCGCTTCTCTTCGCGGTGGGGCAGCAGGTTGATGAGGATCACTGCATGAACCTCCGCATCGCCAGCCCGCAGGCCGTGAGGTAGGAAGGCGCCTCGCGGCGCAGGCGTCCTTCACGCACGCTGGAGCCCAGCTGCATGTGCTCGAACGGGTTCACCACGTTCGATGCGAAGCCGGTGAGTTCGGTGACGCGCTCCTTCAGCCCCGGCAGTGTGGCGGTGCCGCCGCCCAGCATCACATAGTGCACCTTGTGATGCGGCGTGCTGGTGAAGAAGTACTGCAGGGCGCGCCCGATCTCCTGCGACAGGCTGTCGACGAAGGGGTTGAGGATCGCGGCTTCGTAGTCTTCGGGCAGGTCGCCGGAAAGCTTCTTGGCCTCGGCTTCCTCGAACGAGAAGCCGTACTGGCGGCTGATCAGCTGCGTGAGCTGCGAGCCGCCGAAGGCCTGGTCGCGGTCATACAGCAGGTCGTCGTCGCGCAGCACCTTGAGGCTGGTGGTGTCGGCGCCGATCTCGAACAGCGCCACCAGCGCGTCGCGCCCCTCGTTGGGCAGACCGGCGACGATGCGGCTCATCGCCAGGCGCGAGGCGTGCGATTCGATGTCCAGCACCACCGGAGTGAGGCCGGCGGCCTCGGCCAGGCCCTGGCGATCCTGCACGCGGTCCTTGCGGCTGGCCGCGATCAGCACCTCCACGTCGCCGGCCGAGGTGGGGCTGGGGCCGATGACGCAGAAGTCCAGGCTCACCTCGTCCAGCGAGAACGGGATGTACTGGTTGGCCTCGCTCTCGACCTGCAATTCCATCTCTTCTTCGCGCAGGCCGGCCGGCAGCATGATCTTCTTGGTGATGACGGCCGACTGCGGCATCGCCATCACCACGTGCTTGGTGCGCGTGCCGCTCTTTTGCACCACGCGCTTGACGGCGGCGGCCACGTCATCGAACTTCTCGATCTGGCCGTCGGTGATCCAGCCCTTCTCGAACGGCTCGGAGGCGAAGCGCTCGAGCACGAATTCGCCGGACTTGGTCTGACCGAGCTCGACCAGCTTGGCGCTGGAAGAGCTGATGTCCAGGCCGATCACGGGGGGGTGTTTGCGCCCCAGCAAAGTGTCCAGAAAGCCCAACTCGCTCACTCCTCAGCCGCTTGGAAGACACCGGCAACGATGCCAGCCGCGCTGTCGCTTCCAGGCCACGGCTTGTTAAGAAGTTACTTCAATGCTAGCAGTAAACCCCTTGTGGTTCAAAGAAAAACGGCCGCGCAGCCGTAAGGGGTCGTTGCTGAACACCGACGGGTCCGGGGTGGATTGAAACAACGTGCGCCCCGCGGTGGCGGTGTGAAGTGGCCGCAGTGCGGCATGCGCTCGTGCAGGAATTCACGCCGCCACGCCCCCGGGCGATCCTGGTCGGCTCGGCGCCCGCCCGGGCAGGCCATCTAGGGGTCATTCCTATAATCCCGCCTCCTGCGACTTGGGACCCCCCATGGCCCACCCAGAGCCAGAGCCGAAGCCCAGGCCCTCCGTGACCCCCGCCGGCCGGCCGGCATGGCTTGCGCAGCTCGGGCGGGTGGTCGGCTGGGCGTTCGGGGCGCTGGGCGCCGCGCTGTTCACGGTGCTGCTGCTGGTGGGCATCGCTTTGGCGGTGGCCTACCCGAACCTGCCCGGCGTCTCGGCGATCACCGACTACCGGCCCAAGCTGCCGATGCGCGTGTTCTCGGCCGATGGCGTGCAGCTGGGCGAGTTCGGTGAAGAGCGGCGCAGCTTCACGCCGATCGGCCTGATGCCGCAGATCATGAAAGACGCGGTGCTGGCCGCCGAGGACACGCGCTTCTACCAGCACAGCGGCGTCGACTTCAGGGGGGTGCTGCGCGCGGCGCTGGAGAACCTGCGCGATGCGCGCAGCCAGGGTGCATCCACCATCACCATGCAGGTGGCACGCAACTTCTACCTCTCCACCGAGAAGACGCTGACGCGCAAGATCTACGAGATCCTGCTGGCGCTGAAGATCGAGAGCCTGCTCACCAAGGACCAGATCCTCGAGCTGTACATGAACCAGATCTTCCTGGGGCAGCGGGCCAACGGCTTCGCCGCCGCCGCCGAGATCTACTTCGGCAAGAGGCTCCAGGACATCAGTGTGGCCGAGGCGGCCATGCTCGCCGGCCTGCCCAAGGCGCCGTCGGCCTACAACCCGCTGAGCAACGAGCGCCGCGCCACACAGCGCCAGCGCTACATCATCGACCGCATGTTCGAGACGGGCTTCATCACCGAGGCGCAGCACGAACAGGCCTTGGCCGAGCCGCTGCGCTA
This sequence comes from Rubrivivax sp., assembly GCA_016789865.1. GTDB lineage: Bacteria > Pseudomonadota > Gammaproteobacteria > Burkholderiales > Burkholderiaceae_C > Rubrivivax. The sequence continues at coordinate 9,741 of JAEUPC010000030.1, read as the reverse complement.
TCGCGCCCCCAGCGATGCCTTGTCCCACAGTGACTTCGTGGCCGAGGCGGCGCGCCAACTCGTCTATTCGCAATACGGCGAGGAGGCCTATACCCGCGGGCTGAACGTCCACGTCACCATCAACGCGGCCGAACAGGCGGTGGCGTACCGCGCGCTGCGTGCCGGGCTCATCGAGTTCGAGCTCAGGCAGATCTACCGCGGCCCGGAGGCTTTCGTCGACCTGCCGGCCGACGCGGCCAAGCTCGACGCACGCGTCGCCGAGGCGCTGGCCGACCACCCCGACAACGGCGAGCTGCGCGCCGCCGTGGTGCTGGAGGCCTCGCCACGCAAGGTGGTGGCCATGTTCCAAAGCGGCGAGTCGATCACCGTTACCGGCGAGGGCCTGCGGCCGGTCACCTCGGGCCTGGCCGAACGTGCGGCGCCGAACAAGCGCATCCGCCGTGGCGCCGTGGTGCGAGCGCTGAAAGGCGCCAAGGGCGCCTGGTCGCTCACCCAGCTGCCCGAGGTGCAAGGGGCGGTGGTGGCGCTCGACCCGCGCACCGGCGCGCTGCGCGCGATGGTCGGCGGCTTCGACTTCGGCAAGAACAAGTTCAACCGCGTCACGCAGGCCTGGCGCCAGCCCGGCTCGGCGTTCAAGCCGTTCATCTACTCGGCCGCGCTGGAGCGCGGCTTCACGCCGGCCACGGTGATCAACGATGCGCCGCTGTTCTTCGATGCCGCCGAGACCGGCAGCCAGCCGTGGGAGCCGAAGAACTACGACGGCGAGTTCGCCGGCCCCTTGCCGCTGCAGACGGCGCTGGCGCGCTCGAAGAACATGGTGTCGATCCGCGTGCTGCAGCACATCACGCCGGTGCGCGCCCAGCAGTGGCTGGGGGCCTTCGGCTTCAACGCCGACAAGCATCCGCAGGTGCTGACCCTCGCCCTCGGCGCGGGCGCGGTCACGCCGCTGCAGATGGGCGTGGCCTACAGCGTGTTCGCCAACGGCGGCTACCTGGTGCCGCCGATGCTGATCCAGCGCATCACCGACCACAAGGGCAAGCTCCTGCTGGAGGCGAAGCCGCAGGAGCTGGACGAGTCGATGCGCTCGCTGCCGGCGCGCAACGCCTTCGTGATGACCAGCCTGCTGCAGGAGGTGACGCGCTCGGGCACGGCGGCGCGTGCCAGCGCCTTGCTCAAGCGCCAGGACATCTTCGGCAAGACCGGCACCACCAACGATTCGATGGATGCCTGGTTCGCCGGTTTCCACCCGACGCTCACCACGGTGGTGTGGATCGGCTACGACACGCCCAAGAAGCTCGGCGACCGCGAGACCGGCGGTGGCCTGGCACTGCCCGTGTGGGTGGAGTACATGCAGCACGCACTGCGCGGCGTGCCGCAGGCCACGCTCACGCCGCCGGCCGGCGTGGCCGGCGAGGGCGGCTACTGGATGTTCGAGGAATACACCGGCGGGCGCGGCATCACTGCGCTCGGTCTGGACGACCCGCTGCCGCCGAAGGCGCCATCGACCGACGAGCGCAGCAGCATCCTGGACCTGTTCAAGCGATGAGGTCGACGCCTCCCCAGGCGCCTTCGGCGCCTCGCCCCAGGCGGGTCGAGCCCGGGTACGAATGGTCCACTGACCTGTCGTGCCTGGCGAGGAGCAGCGTCCTCCGGCTCGGCGTGGCCCGCGGGGCTGGCCGGTGCCCGGCCAAGCCGGTTCCCCGCCGGTCGCAGGGCTGAATGCCAGTGGCGGTCCACCGGGGCAGTCAGAACCGCAAAGACCGCCCGCCCTGCGCGCTGGCCTGCCGCGACAGCATCTCCAGCAGGTCGTGCCCGTCGCGCGAGTCGCGCCAGCCTCGCCCGTCCCACTGGTAGTGAAAGCCGCCGGCCTTGGCCGCCACCCACATCTCGTGCAGCGGCGGCTGCGTGTTGACGACGATCTTGCTGTGGTCGGGGAACACCAGTTCCAGCAGGCCGCCGGTGCGGTGCGTATCGATGTCGATCACGTCCTCGTCGAGCCAGCGGTCGCAGGCGGCCTCGATACGCGCCAGCAGCGCGCTCGACTCGTGGCCGTAGTCCGCCTCGCTCATCGCGACACGCTGCACCGCGGGTGGCGGGCCGGGGGGGCCTGAAGGGGCGCTCACTAGAATGCCTCGCATGAATCCGGTGGTGGTGCGAGCCAGTGTAGCGAGGGGGCGCAGCGGTGCCGCAATCGTGGTCTTGGCGGCGGCGGCAACGCTGCTGGCGGCCTGCGGTCAGAAGGGCCCGTTGACGCTGCCGCCTGCCGCCTCGGCGCCGGCCTCTGCAGCGGGCACCGGCCGATGACCACATCGGCCGACCGCCGCGCGCCTGCCGCGGCTGACTGTGCCGCTGCTCCCCGTGCCGACCAAGCGGCCGCTCGAGGGGCCGATCAATCGGCGGATCAAGCGGTGGACCAAGCGATGGACCAAGCGGCCGCGTTGCCGGGAGCGCCCTTCCTCGCGCGCCGCGAAGGGGTGCTGCGGCTGGACGGACATGCGCTGGCCGATCTGGCGCGGCGCTTCGGCACGCCGCTGTTCGTCTACTCGCGCGCGGCGATGTGCGCCGCGGCGGCCTCGTACCGGCGCGCGCTGGCCGGGCGCCCGCATCTCGTGTGCTACGCGATGAAGGCCAACTCGAACCTGGCGGTGCTGCAGGTGCTGGCCGAGGCCGGCTGCGGCTTCGACATCGTCTCGGCCGGCGAGCTGGCACGTGTGCTGGCCGCCGGCGGCGCAGCGTCGCGCACGGTGTTCTCGGGCGTGGGCAAGCGGCGCGACGAGATGGCGCTGGCGCTGCAGGCGGGCGTGCGCTGCTTCAACGTCGAGAGCATCGGCGAACTTCGCGTGCTGGACGAAGTGGCGCGCGCGCATGGCGTCGTGGCGCCGGTGAGCCTGCGCGTCAACCCCGACGTGGATGCCGGCACGCACCCCTACATCTCGACCGGGCTGAAGAGCAACAAGTTCGGTGTTGCCCACGCGCAGGCGCTGGCCACCTACCGCGAAGCGGCGGCGCTGGGCGGTTTGCGCGTGGCGGGCATCGACTGCCACATCGGCTCGCAGATCACGCAGATCGCACCGTACCTCGATGCGCTGGACCGGCTGCTCGACCTGGTGGAGGCCGTCGAGGCCGAAGGCATCGCCCTGCACCACGTCGACGTCGGCGGGGGGCTGGGCATCACCTACACCGACGAGGCGCCGCCGGCGGCCGACGAACTGGTCGGCCGGCTGCTCGCGCGCATGGACGCACGCGGCCACGGCCACCGCGAGGTGCTGCTGGAGCCGGGGCGCTCGCTGGTGGGCAACGCCGGGGTGCTGCTGACCGAAGTGCTCTACCTGAAGCCTGGCGAGGTGACGAACTTCTGCATCGTCGACGCGGCGATGAACGACCTCACGCGCCCGGCGCTGTACGACGCCTACATGGGCATCGAGCCCTGCGTGCGGCGCCGCGGCGAGCCTTTGGCCCGTTGGGATGTGGTGGGCCCGGTGTGCGAGTCCGGCGACTGGCTCGGGCGCCAGCGAGACCTCGCGGTGCAGGCCGGCGACTTCCTCGCGGTGCTGTCGGCGGGCGCCTACGGCATGGCGATGGCGAGCAACTACAACACGCGGCCGAGGGCCGCCGAGGTGATGGTCGACGGCGACGCCGTGCACCTGATTCGCCAGCGCGAGCGCGTGGCCGATCTGTTCGCCGGCGAGCGGCTGATCGGCGCGCCGTAGCGGCGCGCGGCGCAGCGGCGGACTAGATCCGCCCTTCCTGCACCGCGTGGCAGGCCACGCGCACGCCCCTGAACTCACTCAGCGCCGGCCGCTCGCTGCCGCAGCGCGCGTTGGCATGCGGGCAGCGCGGGTGGAAGGTGCAGCCGCTGGGCGGGTTCAGCGGATTGGGCACCTCCCCCTGCACCGGCGTGCGCGAGCGGCCGGTCATGTGGATGTCGGGAATGGCGTCCAGCAGCATGCGCGTGTACGGGTGGCGCGGCCGCGCGAAGAGCTCGCGCTTGTCGGCCAGCTCGACCAGGCGCCCGAGGTACATCACGCCGACCTCGTCGGAGACGTGGCGCACCACGGCCAGGTTGTGCGAGATGAACAGGTACGTGAGGCCGCGGCTCCTCTGCAGGTCCTTCATGATGTTGAGGACCTGCGCCTGCACCGACACATCGAGCGCCGAGGTCGGCTCGTCGCAGACCAGGAACTCGGGCTGCGTGGCCAGCGCCCGCGCGATGCTGATGCGCTGACGCTGCCCGCCGCTGAACTGGTGCGGGAACTTCTCGCTGTCGGCGGCGGCCAGGCCGACACTCAGCAGCAGCTCGGCCACCCGTGCCCGCAGCGCCTCCTCGCCAGGCACCATGCCGTGTTCGGTGAGCGGCTCGCCGACGATCTGCAGCACCTTCCAGCGCGGGTTGAGGCTGGCGTAGGGGTCCTGGACGATCCTCTGCATGCGCCGGCGCAGCGTGCGCAGTTCGGCGCCGGCGATGTCGGCGGTGCGCTGGCCGCCGAAGACCACCTCGCCCCGCGTCGGGCTGTACAGCCCCACCAGCATCCGCGCGACGGTGCTCTTGCCGCAGCCCGACTCACCCACCAGCGCCAGCGTCTTGCCGCGCTCGATGGTGAAGCTGACGCCGTCCACCGCGTGCACGAACTGGCGCGGCTTGCGCTCGACGACGCGGTTCAGCCACGGCGCCGAGACGTCGAAGGTCTTGGCGAGGTCGCGTACTTCGACCAGCGGTGCGGTCACTGGACCACCCTCCGCGCTGCGCGCTGCGGCATGAGCGCTTGGGAGCGGCCTGGCTGTCTCATGCCGGCACTCTCTGGCCAGCCGCAGGCGCCTGCACCAGCCAGCAGGCGGCGCGCGTGGCGCCGGCTGCCATCAACTCGGGTCGTTCGCTGCGGCAGCGCTCCATCGCGCGCGGGCAGCGCGGGTTGAAGGCGCAGCCGCGCGGAATGGCCGTCAGCCGCGGCATCGTGCCTTCGATCTGCGCCAGCCGTTCGCGGTCTTCGTCCATCGCCGGAATCGAGCCCATGAGGCCCACGGTGTACGGGTGCGCCGGCGCGTTGATGACGTCGTGCACCGGGCCGATCTCGGCGATGCGCCCGGCGTACATCACCGCCACGCGGTCGCAGGTTTCGGCGATGACGCCCATGTCGTGTGTGACCAGCATCACCGCGGCACCATGCTCCTTGCACAGGCGCTTGAGCAGGGCAATGATCTGCGCCTGGATCGAGACATCGAGCGCGGTGGTCGGCTCGTCGGCGACGATCAGCTTGGGCTCGGCGGCCAGCGCCAGCGCGATCACCACACGCTGGCGCATGCCGCCGGAGAACTGGTGCGGGTACTGGTCGATGCGCTGTTCGGCCGCCGGTATGCCGGTCTCCTGCAGCAGGCGGATGGCGCGCTGCTTGGCTTGCTCGGCGCTGACCGGCAGGTGCGTCTGGATGGTCTCGGTGAGCTGTCGGCCGATCGTGTACAGCGGGTTCAGCGAGGTCAGCGGGTCCTGGAAGATGGCGCCGATCTTGCGACCGCGGATGGTGCGCATCTGCTCGTAGGGCAGGTTGTCGATGCGCCGGCCTTCGAGGCGGACCTCGCCGGCGGCGATGCGCCCGGGCGGCTCGAGCAGGCCGATGATGGCCGCGCCGGTGAGCGACTTGCCGGCGCCCGACTCGCCGACCACGCCGAGCACCTCTCCGGGCGAAATGGCAAACGAGATGTCGTCCAGCGCGAGCAGCGTGCCGTGGCGCGTGGGGAACTCGACGCGCAGGTTCTTCACTTCGAGCAGCGGTGCGGCGGCGCTCATGTTCGTCGCACCTTCAGCGCAGGCGCGGGTTGAGCGCGTCACGCAGCCAGTCGCCCAGCAGGTTCACGCTCAGCGCAATCATCACCAGCATGATCCCGGGGAAGATGGTGATCCACCAGTCGCCCGAGAACAGCGTGTCGTTGCCGATGCGGATGAGCGTGCCGAGCGATGGCGAGGTGGGCGGCACCCCGACGCCCAGGAACGACAGCGTGGCCTCGGTGAGGATGGCCGCGGCCACCTGGATGGTGGCCAGCACCAGCACCGGCCCCAGCACGTTGGGCAGCACATGGCGGAACATGATGCGCCACGGCGCCACGCCGATCACGCGCGCGGCCTGCACGTATTCCTTGTTGCGCTCGACCATCGTCGAGCCGCGCACGGTGCGCGCGTACTGCACCCAGCCGCCCAGCGCGATGGCGAAGATCAGCACGCCGAAGGCCAGCGTGTCGTGCGCATTGGGAAACATCGCACGGCCGACACCGTCGATCAGCAGCGCGATGAGGATCGACGGGAAGCTCAGCATCACGTCGCACACGCGCATGATGAAGGCGTCGATCTTGCCGCCGGCGAAACCCGACAACAGCCCGAGGCCGACGCCGACGATCATCGAAAGCACGACGGACGCCAGCCCCACCGCCAGCGAGATGCGCGCGCCGTAGAACAGCGCCGAGAGGATGTCGCGCCCCTGGTCGTCGGTGCCCAGCAGATACTGGCGCTGGCCGCCTTCGGTCCAGGCCGGCGGCAGCCGCGCATCGGTCAGGTTCAGCGAGGCGAGATCGAACGGGTTGTGCGGCGCCACCCAGGGGGCGAAGACGGCGCAGAAGATGCACAAGAAGGCGATCGCCGCGGCCAGCATCGCCACCGGCGAGGTCTTGAAGCTGTACCAGACGTCGCCGTCGAGGAAGCGGCGCAAGGCCGAGGGCGCCGCGGCCGGCGCGGCAGATGGGGTGGCTTGTTCGCTGGGGGCCATGCTGTGGGGATCGGGTCGCGCTCAATGGCCGCCGGCCGGCCGCTCGATGCGCAGCCGCGGGTCGACGGCAAAGTACAGCAGGTCGACCGCCAGGTTGACGAGCACGAAGATGAGCGCGATCAGACACAGGTAGGCGGCCATCACCGGCACGTCGGCGAACTGCACCGCCTGGATGAACAGGAACCCCATGCCCGGCCACTGGAACACCGTCTCGGTGATGATGGCGAAGGCGATCAGCGAGCCCAGTTGCAGGCCGGTGATGGTGATCACCGGCACCAGCGTGTTCTTCAGCGCGTGGCCGAAGTACACCGCGCGGTCGGTGAGCCCGCGCGCGCGCGCGAACTTCACGTAGTCGGTGCGCAGCACCTCCAGCATCTCTGAGCGCACCAGGCGCAGGATGAGCGCGAGCTGGAACACGCTCAGCGTGATGGCCGGCAGCACGAGGTGCTTCCAGCCATCCCAGGTGAGCAGGCCGGTGGTCCAGGCGCTGCCGCCGAACAGCGCCACCGTGTCGCCGCGGCCGAAGCTCGGCAGCCACTTCAGCAGCACGGCGAACACCAGGATGAGCAGGATGCCGATCAGAAAGGTCGGCAGTGAAACGCCCAGCAGCGAGGCGGTCATCACCACCTGCGAGCCGATGCCGCCGCGCCTGAGCGCGGCGTACACGCCCAGCGGCACGCCGACCATCAGGGCGATGACCGCGGCCGCCACGGCCAGCTCGAGCGTGGCCGGAAAGCGCTCGGCGATCAGCGTGGAGACCTTGCGGCCCTGGCGCAGGCTGAGGCCGAACTCGCCCTGCACGGCGTTGCCGACGAACTTCGCGAACTGCACCGGGAAGGGCTGGTCGAGCCCGAGGTCGCGGCGCAGTTCCTCGCGCTGCTGCTGCGTGGCGTCCTGCCCGAGCAGGCTGGTGACCGGGTCGCCGACGTACTGGAACAGCATGAACGCGAGGAAGGCCACCGTCAGCATCACGACGATGGCTTGCAGCAGGCGGCGCAGGATGAAGGCGAGCATGGGTCAGCCGGATCAGCGCTCCGAAGAAGCGGCCGCACCGCGCGGCCCGTGCCGCCGCTGGTGAGTGTCAGTGCAGCGTGACTGCGCCGTACCAGGACTGCGCGCGCGAGCGGGTATTGTCGCTGTCGGTCATGACGGCGATGGACAGCAATGGCCCAGGGTCTTCCCCGAACGCCAGGCGGAAGTCGGCCGCCAGGTCGCGGCGGTGGTCGCGCCAGCGCCGCAGATTCATCGGCCCGGAATCGACGACGATCTTGCGGACGCGGTCGGTGCGCGGGTTGACGATCACGCTGCCCACGGGTGCCTGGGCATCCCACACGTACATCAGCGTCGCGTAGGGCGGCGTCTCGCCGGTCAGCGCGGCAGCCAGCTCGAACATCATGCGCGTGCGCGCCGGCAGCCTGGCATGGTCGCCGCCAAAGCCCAGCAGCACGCGGGCGGGCGCGTCTTCGCGGTCGATGTCGGCGACGCTCGCGCCGTCGATCAGGTCTTCCACCCACCACGAGAAGGTGATGTGCCCGAGCTGGTCGGAGTGGCGTTGCACGCGCTTGCGCAACATGCTGGCCGAGCGCTCGGAGTGCGCCGCAACGGCGTCGCGGCCGGCCTTGCGGGTGGCGGCGTAATGCGTCGGCCGCTTGCCCGGCAGGACGACCGCCTGCCAGCCGGCCGGCAACGCCAGCGGCTCTGGTTCAGGCGCCGGCGGCTCCGGCGGCGGCCAAGCGCAGGCCGCCAGTGCCAACGCGAGCGCAGCGCACAGCCGGGCCCGGTGACGGACCATTGGGCCACGCAGGCCTGGAAGAGGCATGGATTCGCCGAGGTCTGCGAAAAGGGGGGGTCAAGAAAAACGGCCGCCCGAAGGCGGCCGCATCGTCTGCCGAACCGGGCCGCCCTCGGGGTGCCGAGGGCGGCTGGCCGTGATCAGAAGCTGTGACGCACGCCGATCGCGAAGCCGCTGGACTTTTCGCCGCCGACCGTCATCGCGGCGCCAGTGCCGATGCTGAACAGCGAACCCGCGCCAGCGGTGCCGTCGTTGTCCAGCGTCGAGTACACGCCGTACAGCGCGGTGCGCTTGGACATGTCGTACTGGTAGCCGAACGCGACCTGCTTGGCGTCGAAGTCACGCGCGCTGCTGCCCTGGGCACCCTTGCTGTTGGTGACCGAGGCCTTCAGCGTGCTGGCGCCGAAACCGAGCGTGCCACCGATCATCGTGGTCTTCTGGTCCCGATTGTCGAAGTCGCGCATGCTGTATTGCGCCATCAGCGTGAACGCGCCCATGCGGAACGAGCCACCGACGTTCTTGTCGGTGTAGTCGGCGGCAAGGCCGCCGTCCTTCGGGGTCTTGCCCAGCGCCACGGCGATGTTCACCGGGCCACCGGCAAAGCCGAGGCGGCCGCCGGTGTACTTGTTGCCGGCAACGCCTTCACCCGCGGCCACTTGCACCTGGCCGTACACGCCACCCATCGCCGGCAGGAAGTAGCCGACGGTGTTGTTGGCGCGCACCAGCGTGCCGGCGCCGGAACCCAGCGTCGACACGATGTTCAGCATCGAGCCCGGGCCGTTCGTGCCGAACGGATCGAAGATCGTGTAGTTCCAGAAGCTCGGGGTGTAGTCGCGGCCCAGGCGCAGTTCGCCGAACCCGCCCATCAGGCTGACGGTGGAACGACGCTGCCAGGTCTGGCCGGCGGCGTTGCCGTCGTCGTTGCTCATCGCGCCTTCGATCCAGAAGCCGGCACGCAGGCCGCCACCGAGATCTTCGACGCCGCGGAAGCCCAGGCGGTTGCTGTTCAGCTGGTTGCTGGCCAGGTCCTTGCGCGACACGCTGCCGTTCTTGGAACTCACCGCCGACAGGTCGACGATGCCGAACAGCGTGACCGACGACTGGGCCGAAGCCGCGCCCGCGAACGCCGTCAGCGCGGCCAGGGCGAGCAGAGATTTTTTCATTGCAGAGATCTCCTAGGTTGATACAAGAGGTCCC
>JAEUPC010000091.1 GCA_016789865.1 Rubrivivax sp. | reverse complement strand
CACGCTGGTGGCCATGTAGGCGCCCAATGCGATAAACAGGCCGTGGCCGAAGTTCAGTACGTCCATCAGCCCGAACACCAGCGTCAGGCCCGAGGCGATGACGAAGATGATGAGCCCCATCGCCAGGCCGGCCAGCGTGAGTGTGAGCCAGTTGTTCATGCCGCCCATGGCCGGCAGGGCCACGACCATCAGGCCGACCAGCAACGCGATGGGTATCCAGTCGAACTGGGCTTTCGGAACGGCCGCGGCGGCGGCCGCGGCGGTGGCCGCTGCGGCAGTGGCGGTGGTGGCGGCCGGCGTCGCGGAACTCATGCATGCACTCCCAGCGAAAGCCCGAGCAGCCGCTGCTGCAACGCCTCGTCGTCGGCCAGCGCGGCCATCGCCCCGCGGTGCACGATGCGGCCGTTGTCCATCACCGCCACCGTGTCGCCGAGCGCGCGCGCCATCTGGAAGTTCTGCTCGACCAGCAGGATCGTGGTGCGCTGGCGCTTGAGTTCGCGGAACGCCGTGACGAGGTTCTGGATGATCGAAGGCGCCAGGCCCTTGCTCGGCTCGTCGATGAGGATCAACGCGCGCGGCTCGACAATGGCGCGGGCCACGGCGAGCATCTGCTTCTGCCCGCCAGAGAGCTTGCCGGCCGGGTAGAGCCAGAACTTCTTCAGCGCCGGCAACAGCTCGAAGAGCCACTCGAGCCGCTGCGTGTCCAGCTCGCCGGCGTGGCGCGCCGAGCGGGCAGCCAGCACCATGTTCTCCTGCACGGTGAGGTCGGTGAAGATGCCCATGCTCTCGGGCACGTAGGCAATGCCGCGCGCGGCGATGTCGGGCGTGGAAAGGCCGTCGAGCTTCTCGGTGTGGCGGCCACCTGGGCCTTCGCGCGTGAAACGCAGCTCGCCGGCACTGGCCGGCCACAGGCCCATGATCGTGCGCAGCGTGGTGCTCTTGCCTGCGCCGTTGCGGCCCAGCAGCATCGTCACTTCGCCTTCGGGCACGGCGAAGTCAACGCCGTGCAGGATGTGATACGCGCCGATGTGCGTGTGCACGCCAGCCAGTTCGAGGATGTTCGGCGACGCGGCGCCCATGCTCGTGCTCACGCAGGTTCCTCCGCGGCCATGCCGAGGTAGGCCTGCTGCACCACGGGCGAGGCGATCACCTCGGCGGGCTCGCCGTCGGCCACCAGTTGCCCGTTGTGCAGCACGACGATGCGGTCGGAGAGCTCGCGCACCACGTCCATCTTGTGCTCCACCAGCAGCACCACGATGTCCTTGCGCGCCTTCAATGCGCGGATGAGGTCGAGGATCACCGGCACCTCATCGACGCTCATGCCGGCGGTGGGTTCGTCGAACATGAACACCTTGGGGTCCAGCGCCAGCAGCAGCGCCACTTCGAGCTTGCGCTGGTCGCCGTGCGGCAGGCTCGCCGCGGTGGCGGTGGCACGGTGCGAAAGGCGCACCTGTTCGAGCAGCGCTTCGGCCTCGGCGATCCACTCCTTGCGGTCGAGCCACACGCGCAAGACGTCGATGCCGCCGAGGCCACCCCCTTGGCCGCGCCCCTGCTCACGCGCCTGCACTGCGAGGCGCACGTTCTCGCGCACGCTGAGGTGCGGGAACAGCTGCGTCAGCTGGAACGCGCGCCCCAGCCCGCGCCGCGTGCGGTGCGCCGCCGGCATCGAGGTGATGTCCTCGCCGGCCAGCAACACCCGGCCCTCGCTGGCCGCCAGCTGGCCGGAGATGAGGTTGAAGTAGGTCGTCTTGCCCGCGCCGTTCGGCCCGACGATGGCCGTCAGCGTGCCGGGCACGAACGTGCACGACACGTGGTCGACAGCCACGTGGCCGCCGAAGCGGATGGTGAGGTCGACCGTCTGAAGCATCGCTGCGCCGGCCCATGCAAGCACGGGCCGGCCTTTTTTCCTACCGACTGGAGCCCCCTCGCAGAGGGGGCTCGGGGGAGCTGGGTGATCGCGGGAACCGCAACAAGCGCTGTCAGCGCTTGTTGCGGATCGGGATGTTCAGCTCTTCGGCCTTGATCACCCGCACCAGCTCAGGCACGCCCCAGGCGAAAGCCGGGTCGTTCTTGATGCGGAAATGGAACATGTCCTGCATCGCCTGGTGGTCTTCCTTGCGGAAGGTCATCCTGCCCTTGGGCGTCTCGAAGCTCATGCCCTCCATCGTGGCGATGAGCCGCTCGGTGGCGGTGTTGCCTTGCGTCTTCTTCAACGCCTCCACCACCGCAATCGCCGCGCACATGCCGCCGCAGGTGAAGAAGTCGGGCGGCGCCTTGAACTTGCTGTAGTGGTTGGCCACCAGCCACTCGTTGACCGGGTTCTTCGGGATGCCGAAGTAGTAGTACAGCGCCCCTTCCATGCCCTCGAAGTTCTTGTACGCCACCATCGCCGGCAGGATGTTGCCGCCGGTGGCCAGCTTGATGCCGAAGCGCTTTTCCAGCTCCATGTCGGCGATCTTCGGGAACGGCGTGGGCGCCCCGGCCCAGCCCACCGAAAGGTACTTCCTGCCCTGCTCCCCCTTGAGCTTGTCGATGACGCGCTGCAGGCCGGCGGTGAAATCGGTGGTGCCGGTGGGCAGGTACTCCTCGTGGACGATCTTGGCGCGCTTCAGGAACTCCTTGGCCGCCTTCACGCCGTCGCGGCCGAACGCCGTGTCGTTGGCCAGCGTCGCCACCACCGCGCCCGCCTGGTCGAAGGCGGCCGCGTTGGCCGCCGCGTCCTGGCTGCTGTTGCGGCCGGTGCGGAAGATGTACTTGTTCCACTTGTCGCCGGTGATGCTGTCGGCCACCGCCGGCTCCACCAGCAGGACCTTCTTGTACTCCTCGGCCACCGGCAGCATGGCCAGCGCCACCGGGCTGGCGGTGGGGCCCACCGCGAGGTCGACCTTGTCGTCGGCGTAGGCCGCGGCGAGCGCGGCCTTGCCCACGTCGGGCTTGCCCTGGTCGTCTTTCTCGATCACCACCAGCTTGCGGCCGGCCACCGTCATCGTGCCGCCGGTGGCGTACTCCAGGCCCATCATGAAGCCGACGATGGTCTGCTTCGCGTAGGCCTCCAGCGGGCCGGTCTTGCTGGCGATGAGCGCGACCTTCACGTCGCCCTTGCCGGCCTGGGCGAAGGCACCGAACGGCGTGGCCAGCGTGGTGGCGGCGCCCAGCGCGCCCGCCTGGATCAGCGTGCGGCGGCGGGTCGAAATGGTCTGGGTCATCAGGGTCCTCCGGTATGTATGGAACGTGGACATTCGCTGCGCGATGCCTCACTTGGCGCAACGGCCGTGCCAAAGAGCGCAGAACTGGTGCAAACCCTATCGTGAACCGCCTTGACGCGACCCTGGAGGGTCCCAAATGCGTGCCGGCTGCCCCGAGCCCACCCCGCAGTCGGCCCGGTGAAGACCTCAAGTCGACCAAAGTGACTGTTATTCGATCACGCAGAGGTCGTCGCCGCGGCGGCCTCTCGCGCGCTCGTGTCGCGCGCGCTCCGCAGCCACGCGCTCAGTTCGGCGCAAAGCGCCGGCACGCTGGCGTGGCGTTGAGCGACACCCTTTTGCAGGGCCTGCAGCACGATGTGATCGAGGCCGAGCCAAACCGCGTCGGCACCGCCCCGCGCGCCTTCGTCGCGCAGCCCCGCAATCACGGTCGGCGACACGGGCGCATCGTGCAGGATGGCCTGTTCGATCTGCGCGCCGCTGGCGCCCGGGAACGGCCGCCGCCCGCTGATCAGCTCGTAGAGCAGCACGCCCAGCGCCCACAGGTCGGTGGCGGGCCCGGTCGCCTCGCCCATCACCTGCTCCGGCGCGGCATGGTGCAGCGAGAGCATGCGGCCGAACTCCTGCGTCAGGTCGATGTCGCCCGGGGCGGCTCCGGCGCCGCCGCCGCGGTCGTCGAACAGCCGCGCGATGCCGAAGTCCAGCAGCACGGCCTTGCCGGCGCGGGTGACCAGCACGTTGCTCGGCTTGATGTCGCGGTGCGCCACACCACGCTCGTGCGCGTGCTGCACAGCGGCCAGCACCTGCAGCACCAGCCGCACGCGGGCCGTCGGCGCCAGCCGCTGCTCGCGGCAGAACACGTCGATGGGGCGGCCGCGCACATGCTGCAGCGCCAGGTACGGCTGCCCCTCATCGCTCAGGCCGGCGTCCAGCAGGCGCGCGATGTGCGGGTGCTCGAGGCCGGCGAGGATGTCCCGCTCGCGCTCGAAGCGGCGCATCAGCGCGCTGCGGTGCAGCGCCGGCAACGGCAGCTTCAGGGCCACTGGCACCACATGGCGGCCGCGCTCGGCGGCCGTGGCCAGCCACACGCGGCCCATGCCGCCGCGGCCGATCTCGCGCAGCAGCCGATAGGGCCCCACCCGTGCACCGGCCCCCTGCTCTGCGCAGCGCGCCTGGGCTGCGAGGCCGAGCGACGAGGCCGCCCCGCGCTCCAGCCAGCCGCTGCCTGCCGCATCGGCCGCCAGCAGCGTGCCGAAGCGCCGGCCCAGCTCGGGCTGGTGAGCACACAACCGCGCCAGCCACGCCTGACGCTCGGCGGCTGACATCTCCAGCGCCTCATCCAGCACCGTCAACAGGCGGCGCAGATCGGCCAGCGCCGGCGTCATGGCGGCAGTCTCGACGCGCCGGGTGAGCGCAACGGTGCGAGGGTCGAAGGTGGCGGCGTTCATCGTCCACGCCCGCCGCCAGACAACCCGCGGCAGACATGACGTGACCTTAGGCAGCGACAGGCGGCTTGCCGATCCCGCCTGGGCGGCGCGCCATCCCGTCTATGCGTCAGCGCGCTGGAACGATCGCGCGCTCATCGGGGCCCGCGTCGGCGCGGGCCGCAGGCCGCGGCTGCAAGGTCAAGCGCACCGTGGTGCCGCGGTGCCCGCCGTCGCCGGCCCTGCCAGGCCCGCAGTCGAGCTGCGCACCCAGCTTGCGCGCCCGTGCGCGCATGTTGTTCAGGCCGCGGCCGGCGGGCCGGCCCTGGGCAGCGTCGCGGTCGGCCGGCAGGCCCACACCGTCGTCGGCCACTTCGAGCATCAGCGTGGCCGGCTCGGTGGCCCCGTCGACCACCAGGGTGACCTGCACTTGGTGCGCGCGCGCATGCTTGAGCACGTTGGCCAGCGCCTCCTGCGCAACGCGCAGCAGCTGCAGCGCATCGCTGGCCGACAGCTGCATCGGCTCGTCGGGCAACTGCACCCGCCAGCGCGGCGCGAGCCCGGCATCGCGCAGGCGCGCGTCCCAGCGGAAGCGGAAGTTGCCGAACGAGGTCCGGAAGTCTTCGTCCTCGCCGGTCAGGGCCTCGATCGCCACGCGCATCTCGTCCAGGCTGGCGCGCAAGGTCTCGGTAGTGGCGTCGGCGTCGAGCGCACCGCGCTCGGCGCGCACCAGCGAGGTGACCAGCTGCGTGCCCAGGCCGTCGTGCAGGTCCTGCATGATGCGATGGCGCTCGTCCTGACGCGTCTGCTCACGCTGCAGCACGGCAATGCGCTCGTAACTTGACGCGATCTCGCGCTCGCGCGCCGCCACGCGCGCCTCGAGCGTGCGATTGGCCTCTTCCACCTCGCGCAGCGTGCGCACGAAGCGCAGCGCCAGTTGCGCGCCCATCACCAGCAGCATCAGGTTGGCGCCGTGGTGCAGCAGGAAGATGCGGTGCGCCGTCCATTGCGGCGCAAGCGCGGTGAACCACGGCGAGCGCCAGGCCACCAGGTAGTCGTGGACGCCGCTGACGAAGGCGACGGTCATCGCCAGGGCCAGGGCCAGCGTGCCGGCGTCGCGGCGCCGCCAGGTGGCCGCGACCGCGGCCACCACCACCGACGCGCCCACCGGAATGAGGGCGGCCACCCACCAGCGGCCGACGATCGCCTCGGGGTTCCCGCCGGCCAGCAGCAGCCCGGCATACAGCAGCGGCCCGATCGCCCACAGCGCGGCCAGGCCCACCATGACGCGGCGGTTGGCCCAGCCCGCCAGGTGCCAGGCGAACAACGCCAGCACGACGATGAAGCCGCCATTGGCGGTGTGGTACAGCAGCCGCCACCAGGGCCACACGGCCACCGGCAGCGCGTCGAAGGCGAAGGTCAGCGTGCGAGTCGCCCAGCACAGCGTGGCCAGCCCGAACAAACCCAGCAGCACCTCGTCACGCCGGCGCAGCCAGATGAACAGCACCAGCAGCGCCGTGGCCGCGCCGGTGGCCACGGTGACGATCGGCAGCGTGCGCACAACGAAGAGCCGGCGTTCGAAGTCACCCTGCAAGTCGTGGTGCGCGCCCAATGTAAGCCGCGGCAGGCCCGCGCCGCCGGTGGGCAGGAAGGCCTCGGCGGCGCGCAACAGCAGCACGTTGCGGCCCGGCCGCAGCACGTTGTCGGGCAGCGGCAGGAGGAACGGGCGCTCCCAGCGCACGCCGGTCTCATGGTCGCTTTGCGGCACGGCGCCCACCGCCACGCCGTTGAGCCACACGGACCCGCCGCCATACCAGTACGGAAAGTAGAGCACCCAACCGGGCGCGGCGCGCAGGGGCCGCTCGAACTCGGCTCGGAACCAGGCCGTCCCCACGGCGCGCGAATGCGGCAGGGCGATCTCGCGCCACCGCGGGTCATCCTCGCTGGGCGGAGCGGCGTCGGCCTCCGGGATGACCCAAGCCCGGGTCAGCTCGAGGGTTGCCGCCCGGGGTGCGGGGGTTGCCGCGGTTGCCGCCGGTGCGCCCTGGGCCCAGGCCGGCCAGCCGACTGCCAGCCCGGCTGCCGCGAGGCACGCCACCCCCAGCCGAAGCGACCAACGCGCCAGCAACGACTTCACCAGCCTGTGGCACACGCCGGTCTGCCGATCAGGTTGCACCACCACGCGCCCGCTACAGCAGACCCATCTGCTGCGCCTCGTACACCGCCTCGCCGCGCGAGTGCACCTGCAGCTTGCGGTAGATCTTCTTCACGTGCGTCACCACCGTGTGCGCCGACACGCCAAGCACCTCGCCGACCGTCTCGAACGGCAGCCCCTTGGCGATCAGGCGAAGGATCTCGCCTTCGCGCGCCGAAAGCGACGCGGCGGTCGAGCCCGCCGGCACCGCCGCGCCGCCGCCCTCGCCAGCGGCCGGCACGGCAGCGCCGGGCGGCGTGGACACCGATGCAGCTCCCGAGGCCGCTGCCCCAGGCAGGCCAGGCAGGCCAGGCAGGCCAGGCAGGCCAGGCACGCCGGGCGTGCCGGGTGAGCCGGGCGCACCGGGCACCCGGAAGCGCTGCAGCACGCGGCGCGCGATCGACGGCGAGATCGGCGCGCCCCCGGCGCGCAACTCGTGGATCGCTGCGGCGATGCGCGCAGTGCTGGCGTCCTTCAGCAGGTAGCCCGTGGCGCCGGCCTCGAGGCTGGCCATCACGTGCGCGTCATCGCCGAAGACCGAGACCACCAGCACATCGCATTGCGGCAGTGTCGCTGCCGCATGGCGGATCACGTCGACGCCGTCGATGTCGGGCAGCCCGAGGTCCACCATCATCACGTCGGGCCGTTCCACGTCCAGCAACGCACGCGCTGCGCGCCCGGTGGAAACCGCGGCGACCAGCTGCAGCCCGGGGTCGGCGGTCACTGCTTCGCTCAGCCGCTGCAGCAACTCGGGCTCGTCTTCGACGATCAGCACACGTGTCTTCAAGCGACCTCCCCGCCCGGCCATCTCATGCTGGTCCAGTATGCATCGCGCATATCGGCCGCGTAAGCTGCGGGCTCCCCCGACGGCGGCCCTGAACGGCCCGGGACGGGGGCCTTGGGCGGCCTGTCCACGCGCGCGCTGCGCTGTGCCCCGTAGCACTAGTCCACTGCGGCAGTGAAATGGCACCCCCCGCCGCGGGACCGCCGCAACGTGCCGAGAAACAACTCGAGCACGGCGTCGGCCTGCACTGCCGTGCACACCTGCTGCGCCGGCAGCCCCGCCCAGGCCTCGCCGTGCGACCAGCGCCGGGCGCCCGCGTTCTGGATGGTCTGCCCGAGCGCGATGCCCTCGCACACCACGCGCAGCGGGCCGCGCCGCGTGGTGAAGAGTTCTGGCGCCAGCAGGTACGCCACCGCACTGGCATCGTGCACGAAGCAGCCCGCCACACCCAGGGCGCGGCGGTAGAAGTCGACGTAGTGGCGCGACGCTTCGAACAGGAACGCGCCTTCATCACCGCCCTCGGCGCGCAGGCGCTCGAAGGCCGCGGCATCCATCAGCACCTCGTGCGTCACGTCCAGCCCGACGATCGTCACCGGCCACGGCGCCGTGAACACCGCGTCGGCGGCGTGCGGGTCGCACAGCACGTTGGCCTCGGCCACCGGGCTGACGTTGCCGCCGTGGCCGTGGGTGCCGAAGGCGCCTCCCATCACCACCACCTCGCGAACGAGCTGCGGGAGGGCCGGTTCCAGGCTCAGCGCCAGCGCGAGATTGGTCAGCGGCCCGACGGCCACCAGCGTCACCTCGCCGGGGTGCGCACGCAGCGTGTCGATGATCAACCGGTGCGCGGGCCGCGGGTCGGGTTGGCGCGCCGGGGCAATGGGCCCTTCCAGGTTGCCCAGGCCATCGTCACCGTGCACCTGCGCCGCCGCACCACGCGGCGGGCGCGCGAGCGGTCGCGCCGCGCCACGCGCCAGCGGCGCCGCGATGCCGAAGCGCTCGGCCAGGTACAACGCGTTGCGGGTCGTCACCTCCACTTCGGCGTTGCCGAACACGGTGGTGATGCCCAGCAGCTGCACAGCGGCGTGGCGGTGCAGGAACGCCAGCGCCATCGCATCGTCGACGCCGGGGTCGGTGTCGAGCAGCACCTTCTTCGGCAGCGGCATGGGCACGGTGGATCGGTTCGGCACGCTTGGGCGGTCTGCGGCCATTCTTGCACCCGCCCATCCACCGCGGCCTGCCGGCCGCGCCGGCGCGGCCCCGCAGGGCCGGTCCGGCACACCACGCCCGCTGACGACACCCGGCAGCTGACGGCGCGGTGGCCGTCCCGATACGCGCTCAAGATGGATCAGCCCGTGCCTTGCTGACGCGGGTGCTCGCCATGCGCCCCAGAAGGAGCGGCCGGCGCACCTGGCGCCGAAGCCGAGGGCTTGCCGCGGACCGCGCCCGGCGGCTCGGCGGCGGCACAGGCCGCGTCGACCGCCGGGCGGGCCTCGGCCGCGATCAACGCCCGCCAGCGCCACAGTTGCTGCGGGCCGGCAGTGAACTGGGTGCCGTACAGCTGCGGCCCGAACTGCCGCATCTGCCACGCGATGCGCGCGGCCTCGCGGTGGCCGCAATCGGCCAGCTGGGCAAAGCGTGCGTAGGCCTCGGCATAGTGGCCCGCTTCGTACCGCGCCTGGGCGTGCTCGAATCGCGTCGCCTCGCCGGCACGCGGCTTCACCGCATCCGTGTCGTTCGCGCTGGTCACGCCCTGCAGGGCGAACAGCGCGAGGCCCAGGGCCGAGGAGAGGGTTCGGTATTGGCGCCCCATGGTCGTCAGGCCCCGTGCACGGTGCAATCGCAATCCCCCGGCACCGCCGGCGGCTGGCCGGCCAAGTGCGCAGGTGCGGTCTGCACTGCGGTGAACAGCAGCGCCAACACCACGGCCGCACCCCACATCAGCGCCGGCACGGCGACGTAACGCGCGTGCACGAGTTCGAGATCCCGGTCCGCGACGCCAGGGCGCCTTGGGCCGGCATGGTGGGCAAAGAGAGTCATGGTGGGCTCCGATTGATTCACGAGGAGGGCAACAAACTGCCTTCACCTGGAAATACGCAGCCTTCGCCTCGAAGCGGCCATGCCCGCTTCCTACCGGCAGGGGAAGCGCGCCGGGAGCCAGCGCCTCGGCGCGAACGCGGCCCGAAGCCACCCGTGCCCACGGCACGCGTCAGCTGCGGCCACCCGCGCTTCAACCTGCCAGGCAGCCGAACAGCCAGTGCCAGCCAGTGGAGGTGAGCAGCCCGAGCGGAATGCCCACGCCCACCATCATCGATACGAGCCGCGGCGCAAGATTCGCCTGCGCGGCCACGATGCCCGCGCCGATCATCGGCGGCATGGCCGCCTCGATGACGCTGACGCGGCTGGTCATGTCCGGTGCGGCATCCAGCAGCCACAGCAGGCCCACCACCAGGGCCGGCGCCAGCACCAGCTTGTAGGACAGGCCAAGCGCCAAGGCCCGCGCGTGCTCGCGCACGGCGCCGAGCCGCAGCTGCATGCCCACCGACAACAGCGCCAGCGGCGCGAGCGTGTCGCCGATACGCGCCAGTGCACTCTCCAGCGGCTGCGCCAGAGGCAGCGGGCGCAGCGCCAGCGCCACCATGAGCGCGATCACCGGAGGAAAGGTCAGCACGCGGCGCGCCATCTCGCGCCCGCTCACGCGGGGCCCCGCCGCGTACAAGGCAGCGGCGCCCACGCCCAGCGTCGACAGCGCCAGGTACGAACCGAGCTGGTCGATGAGCAGCCCGAGCCCCAAGCCATCGCGGCCCTGCAGCGCCTCGATCATCGGCAGGCCCACGAACGATGTGTTGCCCAGGCCCCCCACGAGCGTGAGCGCGCCCATCTGCGCGCGCGTGAGCGCGAGCGCGCGCCCGAGCACCCAGAACAGCAGCGCACCCAGGGCGAACAACGCCCAGGGCATGAGCACCGGCAGCAGGTGGTCGCGGTCGAACTCGAAAGCGTGCAGCGCGCGCAGCGTCACTGCCGGCAACGACACGTGGATGATGACGGCGTTGATCGGCTGGTGCGCCTGCTCGCCCACCCGGCCGCTGGCGCTGAGCGCCCAGCCGGCCAGCAGGCAAGCGACGAGCAGGAGAATGTGGGCCATGGGCAGCACCGCCATCGCCGCCGGCGAGACGGCGAAGTTGTTCGAGTGGAACGGCTCGTGGCCGGCCCCCGGGCCGAGTCACGACGAAGGCGGCGAACTGCCTTCGCTGTCACATACGGACCTGCCGTTGCGAACCGGCCAGGCCGCCATACCAACGGGAGAGGACGGCGGCGACTCCGCGCGCCCTGCGGCCGCGTCCGCCGAGACCGACCCCGCGCCTAGCTCATCGCCGCAAGCAGCAGCAGACGCGCCTTCTCCCAATCGCGCCGCACGGTGCGCTCCGACAGACCCAGCGCCTCGCCAATCTCGGACTCGGAAAGGCCCCCGAAGAACCGCATCTCGGCCACCTGGGCGAGACGCGGCTCGGCCTTCTCCAGCACTTCCATCGCCTCGTGCACACGCAGCGCGTCGTTCTCGGGGGCGGCGACCTGCTCGGACAACTGCGTGTCCAGCACCACGTGTTCGGCGTCTCCGCCGCGGCGCTCGGCCGCCCGGGCGCGGGCGTAGTCGACGATCACCGAGCGCATCACCCGCGAGGCGTAGGCGAAGAAGTGGTGGCGGTTGTCCACCGGCAGCGCATCGGCGCCGACCATCTTGAGGAAGGCCTCGTGCACCAGCGAGGTCGTGCCCAGCAGCGTCATCGTCTGGTGCGGCCGCAGACGCGCCGCGGCCAGCCGCCGCAGATCGTCGTACAGCAGGCTGAAGGCCTCGCCCGCAGCCTTCCGATCACCTTGCCGGGCTGCGTCGAGCAGCGTTGTCAGTTCCGACATGCTTCCTCCCGAAGGCAAGGATTCTGGCTGCGCCCCAGGGGCGTCACAACCGAGCGAGTGCGCCGGCATCATCGAGGCGGGGGTCGAAGTCGGCTGGTGGCAGCCACACTGGACGCCCGCGTTCATCCATGGCAACGTCGCGCCCAGAAAGTGGGCTAACACCGATGCAGCGTGGCCAAGGAGGAGGTTGCGGCCGCTGGGTCGCCGGGTGCCTGTGGGTGGCGATGGCCGCCGCGCAGGCGCAGGCGCAGGCGCAGCCGGCCACCGGCCCAGCGGCTGGCTCCGGCGGCGGGTTCAGGCTGCCCACCTTGCCGGCACCGGCCGCGCCGAACCCCGGCGCCGCCTCGGGTGAGCTGCCCGACCTGGGGCTGGGCATCGGTGCGCCGCTTGTCGTGCAGCGCGTGCGTTTCGAAGGTGCCGGGCGACTGCTGCTGCCCGAGGCCGACCTGCACACGCTGGTGGCTCCGTTCCTGAACCGCCCATTGCGCGCGCTGGAGGTCGAGGAACTGCGCCAGCGCGTCACGCGCGCTCTGGTGGAGCGCGGCTTCGTCAACTCCGGTGCCGTGTTTCCCGAAGCACCCTTCGCCGCCGGCACGCTCACCGTGCGCATCGTGCAAGGCACGTTGTCGCGGTTGCGCCAGGCGGGGCTCGAACGGCTGCACGAGGACTACATCGCCGCGCGCCTGCCCGGGCCTGACGAGCCGCTGAACGCCAATGCCCTGCAAGAGCGCTTCCAGCTGCTGCTGGCCGACCCGCTGTTCGCGCAGGTCAATGCGCGGCTGCTGCCCGGCGAGGCGCTCGGCCTGGCCACGCTCGAACTGGACGTGCAGCGCGCACGGCCGTGGTCCTTGGGTCTGTTCGCCAACAACCATCTGGCGCCCGCGGTGGGTTCGGCCGCCGCCGGGCTGGACGCCACGGTGCGCAACCTCACCGGCTGGGGCGATGCGCTGGCCGTCACCGCCTACGCCAGCGACGGCACGCTCAACCGCGACGCCAGCTTCACGCTGCCGGTGGCCGCGCGCACCACGCTGGCCTCGCTGCGGCTGGCGCGCACGCGCACCTCGCTCATCGAGGAACCGGTGGCGCTGCTGGACATCGCCAGCCGCGTGACGACGCGCGAGGTCGGGTTGAGCCACCCGTTCATCGACGGTGCGCGCCAGCGCTTCACGCTGGGCCTCACGCACGCGCTTCGGCGCAACACCACCACGCTGGCCGGCGAGCCGTTCTCGGTGGTGCCCGGCGAGCCCACCGGCACCACGCGCATCGAGGCCTGGCGCCTGGCGCCCGAGTTCACCTGGCGGCTCGATCGCCACGTGGTGGCTCTGCGCGCCGTGGCCGTGCGCGGGCGCAACAACGCCACCGAAGCGCCGGCAGGAAGCGCCGCGCCGCCGGTGCGCTACAGCCTGTGGCAATTGCAGACGCAGGCCGCGCTGGAGCTGGGCAGCGGCGCTCGGCAACTCGTGCTGCGTGCCCAGGCGCAGCACAGCCCGGATCGCCTCGTGCCGCTGGAACAGATGGCCATCGGCGGGCGCTTCAGCGTGCGCGGCTTCCGCGAGAACACGCTGGTGCGCGACAGCGCCGCCAGCGCCAGCGCCGAGCTGCATTGGCCCGTGTGGCGCAGCGACACCTGGCGCGGCGCGCTCAGGCTCGTGCCGTTTGTCGATGCAGGCATCGGCGCCAACGACGGCGAGCGCTCGCGCCGCCTGAGCTCGGCGGGGCTCGGCTTCGTGCTGGCGCTGGCCGACGTCGAAGGTGAACTCTTCGCCGCGCGCCGCCTGGGGCGGCCGCCGGCGCAAACCAGTGGAGACCTGCAGGACCATGGCATCCACCTTGCGCTGCGCTGCCGCTGGCCCTGACCGGCCGGCGTGCTGGAGGGGGCTCGCCGCCGGTGCGGGGCCGGTCGCGCTGGCGTTCGAGTTCGCCGCCACCCTCGCTGCGGCGCCAGTGCGCGCGCCAGTCCTTGCACCCATCGTCGCGCTTGCGGTGGCGCTGGCGTCAGGGCCCGCGCCAGCGCAGCCGGTCGCCGCCACCGACCGGCCCGGTCCGGCCACCTCAACGGTCGGCACACCGAGTTGCGGCCCCGGGTCGTTGCACGAGGCGCTCCCCGGTCTGCAGGCAACGTACCGGCGTGCTGCCGAAAGCGGCGCGGCGCCGCCTGACGATCCGGCGGCGCGTGGCCGCGCCGCAGCGCGCCTGGGCGAGGCCTACCTGCGCCTGAACCGCCTCGAGGAGGCCGGCCCACCGCTGGAAGACGCTGCGGCCGCGCCGCTGCCCGCGGCCGCGCGCGCCGCGGTGCTGCTGGATCTCGGGCGCTGGCACCTGGCGCGCCGCCAGCCCGCGCGCGCCGAGGAGGCCTGGGCGCGCGCGGCGCAGGCCGCCGGCAACGACACCGAACTGGCGCTCGCGGCCGAGCTCAACCGCATCCGCCTGCTGCCGGCGGCGCAGCGCGCGGCCCGTCTGCAACAGGCCGCGGCCTCCATCGGCACGCTGCCCACCCCCGCGCTGCGCGCCCGCTTCTCACTGAACAGCGCCGCGCAGGCGCGCGAACTCGAAGGCGCGACCGAACTCGCCCACCGCATGAGCGAGTTCGGTCGTGCCGAAGCACTGCGTGCCGGGGACGACCGCCTCGCTGCCGAGGGGCACGACGCGCTGGCTGCGCTGTACGAGTCCGCCGGGCGCACCGGCGAAGCACTGCAGCTGGTCGAGCAGGGCATCGCCCACGCGCGGCGGCGCGACGCGCACGATCTCCTGATGTCGCTCGAAGCGCGCGCCGGCCGGCTGACCCGCGCGCTCGGCCGCCTCGACCTGGCCTTGGAAGCACACCGCCGCGCCGTGCAGCACATCGAGGCGGTGCGCGCCGACATCCCGGTGCAGTACCTGGACGGCCGCTCGTCGTTCCGCCTGACGCTGGAGCCCACCTACCTCGGCTTGACCGGGCTGCTGCTCGAACGCGCCGCGGTGCTGCCGCCGGGCCCCGAACAGCAGGCGCTGCTGCGCCAGGCACGCGACACGGTGGAGCTGATCAAGCAGACCGAGCTGCAGGACTACCTGCGCGACCGCTGCGCGGTGGACTCGGCGGTACGCGAGCGTGCCTCGCCCAGGCCGCCGCCCGGCACCGCGATCTACACCCCGGTGATCCTGCCCGACCGGCTGGAACTGCTGCTCGAAACCGAAAGCGGCATCGAGCGCGCCAGTGCGCCCATCGGCGCCGAGGTGCTGCGCGAGGAGGTGCTCGACTACGTGGCCGCGCTGCGCGCCGGCCGGCCGCTGCTGGCCCGCTCTGAGGCGCTGCATGGCTGGCTGATCAAGCCGCTGGCAAAGCGCCTGGCCGAGGCGCGCATCCACACGCTGGTCAGCGTGCCCGACGGCGTGCTGAGGCTGTTGCCACTGGCCAGCCTGCACGACGGCCGCGGCTATCTCATCGAGCGCCTCGCGGTGGCCACCGTGCCCGGGCTGAGCCTGCTGGCGGCGCGTGGCGAAGCAGGCGCGGGTGGCGAGCGCGGCAACGCCGCGCTGGCGCGGGGCGCGCAGATGGTGCTGCTGGCCGGCATGAGCGAGCCGGGACCGGTGGTGGACAAGCTGTCCGACCGGCTGGCCGAGTCGGTGCTCGGCCCATTGCCCGAAGCGACACGCGGTGCGGTGCGCGCCAAGGCGCTGCGCGAAGCCCTCGCGCTGCCCGGCGTCAGGGAAGAGGTGAACAACATCGCCGGCACGATGCCCAGCACGGTGCTGCTGGACAGCGACTTCACGCTGGCCGCGCTGCGCAGCCAGCTGCGCAGCCGCACCCACTCGCTCATCCATATCGCCTCGCACGGCGTGTTCGGCGACAGCGCCGAGACGACCTTCATCATGACCTACGACGAGCTGCTCACCCTCGATGGCCTGCAGGCGCTGCTGCGCGAAGGGCGCAGCGGGGGCGATGGCCCCAACGCGGCCGGCGGTGGAGGTGCACCCGGCAGCGGCAGCCGCACCGCTGCCGCACCGATCGAACTGCTCACGCTGTCGGCCTGCCAGACCGCGGAGGGCGACGATCGCGCGCCGCTGGGCATGAGCGGCACCGCGCTCAAGGCCCGCGCGCGCAGTGCGCTGGGCACGTTGTGGCCGGTGGCCGACGAGGCGGCCAACCGGGTCATGTCGGGCTTCTATCGGCGCCTGGCCGGCCTGCCCGCCGCCACCGGCACGCCCCCCGCGACCCCCGCCGCCGCGGCGCCCGCCGGACCGGCCCCTGCCGCCGGCCCGCCGGCCAGCCGCGTCGAAGCGCTGCGCCAGGCGCAGCTCGAACTGCTGCGCACACCGCGCAACGAGCACCCCTTCTACTGGGCTCCCTTCATCCTCATCGGAGACTGGCAATGACGCAGCCGCGGCCCCGGCGAAACCGGGTCGCAGCGCGGCGCAGCCGCGCTGTCGCCCCCCACAACCGGCGTCTTCACCGCGGCGGCCCACTGCGCCCGGCGGTGCTGGCCGCGATGATCGCGCTGTGGCCAGCCGCCAGCGCGCTGGCCGGCGCCGTGACCGACGGCTCGGTGGGCGCGGTGCAAAGCCTGAGCGGCGCATTCACCGTGCCGCAGAGCCTGGGGCAGGTACGCGGCGCCAATCTCTTTCACAGCTTCGCCAGCTTCTCGATCGCCGCGGGCGAGTCGGCCATCTTCCAGGCCGGTGCCGGCATCGGCAACGTCATCAGCCGCGTCACCGGCGGGCAGCCGAGCATGCTGCAAGGGCCGCTGGCCCTGCAGGCCGCCGGCGGCGGCGCGCCGCACTTCTTCTTCGTCAACCCGAGCGGCATCACGGTCGGTGCAGGCGCCACGTTCGACGTGCCGGCCGGCCTGCACCTTTCCACCGCGCCGCAGTTGCGCTTTGCCGATGGCACGGTGTGGGCCACCGGCAGCACCGCGGCCAGCACGCTCACCTTGGCGGCGCCCGAAAGCTTCGGCTTTCTCGGCGCCGGAAGTGCCGGTGCCTTGCGCTGGGCCGGCGGCGGCGCGCAGCTCGCGCAGGGCAGCACGCTCGAACTGGCCGGCGGCAGCATCGCCGTCGAGGGCGCGGTGCTGCTGGCGCCGGGCGGCCACATCCGCCTGTCGTCGCCCGGCGCCGTCGACATCTCCGCCGGCGCCTTAGTGGGCGCTGCGGCGGGCGTGGCCGGTGGCGTGGGCCGCGTCAGCATCGACGCGGCGACGTTGAGCGTCACCGGCACCGACACGCTGCCCACGGGCGTCGTCGCCCAGACCGGGCCGGCGGCACAGGGCGGCGGCATCACCATCACGCTGAGCGGCGCGCTCACGGTAAGCCACGCCGCCGAGATCATCCACCAGGGCCTGTCGGCCACCGACAACGGCAGCACCGTCATCCGCGCCGCCAGCGCGCTGCTCGACGCCGAGGGGTTCTACGGCTCGATCGCCAGCAATGGCCTGGGCACCGCGGCGGGGCCCGCGCTGCAGCTGGACATCACGGGCCGGCTGGCGCTGGCCGGCGGCGACATCACGAGCTACGCCAACGGCGCCGGGCGCGGCGGGGCGGTGCGGGTGAACGCAGGTTCACTGCACCTGGACGGTCAGGGCTTCAATGGCTTCGGCAGCATCTCGAGCTACAGCCAGCCGGGTGGCGGCGCGCCCGGCGCACTGGCGATCACGAGCCAGGGCGCGCTGGAGCTCGTGCGCCAGGGGAGCATCGGCTCCAACAACCGCAGCGCCGACGCTGCCGGCGCCGTGCAGGTGGACGCCCGCAGCCTGCTGCTGGACGGCGCGGGCAGCTTCACGGCGGTGATTGCGCTGGGCTCCGGCGCCGGCCGCAGCGCCGCGGTGAGCGTGAATGTCACCGAGCGCGCGACGCTGCGGCTGGGTGGGCAGGTCTCCTCCAGCACGCTGGGCAGCGGCGCCGGCGGCGACGTGGCCTTGACGGCCGGCGAAGTCACCATGGAGGGCGTCGGCGCCGGTGGCGCCAGCAGTTCCGTGACCGGCGTGTACGGCACCTCCCTGCTGCCCAACGCCGGGCCCGGCGGCACCGTGCGGGTGACGGCCGACCGCATCACGATGACCGGCGACGCCGGCATCTCCACCAGCACGCGCGACAGCGCCGCCGGGGCCGGCGACGTGCGCGTGCAGGCGCATGAGCTCTCGGTCGACGGCCAGCAGCGGGCCGGCGGCATCCAGTCGGTCGTCTACGCGGGGCCGGGCAACGCCGGCCTTGTGCAGGTGGACGTGCGCGACAGCCTCACGCTGCTCAACGGCGGCAGCATCACCGCCGGCACGCAGGGCGCGGGCACGCCCGGCAGCATCGTCGTCAACGCGGGCACGTTGCGCGTGGACGGGCGCAACGCCGGGGGCACCTACACCGGCATCGGCGGCGATGCGCTGGGCGCCGGCGCCGGCGCTCCGGTGCTGGTGCAGGCGCGGCGCGTCGAGCTGGACCCGGGTGGAAGCATCTCGTCGGCCACCGCGTCGGCGCGCGACGCCGGCGACGTGACGGTGCGCGCCGACAGCGTGCGCGTCGATGGCGGCGCCCGGACCGACCTGCCCACCGGCATCTCCGCCACCTCCAGCGGCGCGGGCAACGCCGGCACCGTGTGGGTGGAGGCCGCCGCAGTGGAGGTGATCAATGGCGGCAGCATCTCCACCAGTGCCGTGGGCAGCGGTCGCGGCGGGCCGGTTCGCGTGCTGGCCGATACGCTGCGGCTGGCCCGCGGCGGCAATGTCAATTCGGTCAGCGCCGGGCAGGGCGACGCGGGCCTGGTGAACCTGCAGGTGCGCGGCGCGATGCTGCTCGACGAGGGGGGCATCGTGGCCGCCAGCAGCGGCGGGGCCGGCGCGGCCGGCCGCGTGAGCGTCCAGGCCGGCACGCTCACCCTGCAAGGGGCCGACCCCACCAGCGGCCAGCGCAGCCGCATCGCGAGCCGGGCGCTGCCCACCTCCGGCGGCGACGCCGGCGCCATCGACCTCACCGTGACCGGCGAGTTCTCCATGAGCGGCGGGGCGCTTCTGAGCATCGCCAACGACGCGCCGCTGGTCGGCCCGGCGGTGCCGCTCACCCCTTCGTTCGTGCGCGTGCAGGCCGGCCGCATCGTCATGCAGGGTGGCGAGGTCACTGCCGCTTCCAGCCAGAACGCCGACGCCGGCGCCATCGTGCTGCGCTCGGGCGGCGACATCAGGCTGGGCAACAGCACGCTGCGCACCACCGCCTTCGAAGGCAACGGCGGGCCCATCACGCTCACGGCGGGCTTGTCCACGCCCGGGGTGGTGACGCTGCGCAACACCTCGGTCACCACCTCGGTGGACGGCACCGCCGGCGGCAACGGCGGCAACATCCGCATCGGCGGCCAGGCGCTGGTGCTCGCCTCGGGCTTCGTCCAGGGCAACACGCTGGCCGCGTTGGCCAGCGGCGGCGACGTGACCATCGACACGCCGCTGCTCGTGCCCGACGGCGACAACGTCTTCATCGGCGGCACCCGCATCGCGCTGTTCAGGCCCAACCAGCCGGGCTTCAACGTCATCCAGGCCGCGGCACCCAACGGCCTGGCCGGCACGCTGGACGTGACGCGGCCGGAGTTGAGTCTGGCCGGCACGCTGGCCGCGCTGGCCACGGCTCGCATCGACTTCGGCGCGCTCGGGCGCGACATGTGCCGGCTGGACGAGAGCAGCAGCTTCACGCCGCTGGGGCGTGGGGCCTTGCCCGCGGGGTCGGCAGAACCGCTGGGCGTGAGGCGCTGACCGGCGCCGCTGGCGAGCGTCGCTGCGAAGCGGCCGTCGGGGCACGTGTCCCAGCGCTTCTCGCCGAGTCGGGTCGAATTCCCTTTTTTCGGGATTCGGGTTCGCGGCGCCGGCCGCGGCACCGATCAAACGGCGGGCCGGGGATCCTCACGCACCCAGGCGTACAACACCGTGTCGCGCGGGCCGGTGGCCAGTTGCGGGCGCACGGTGGCCTTGCGCATCACGCCCTCCCGTGCGAGGCCGAGTTTTTCCAGCACCCGCGCGGAGCGCGTGTTGTCGATGTCGGTGGTGGCCCAGATGCGCACGATCTCCGGCTGGCGCTGCAGCCAGCCCATCAGCAGCGCGGCAGCCTCGGTGCCGAAGCCGTGGCCCCAGGCGGCGTGCGCGAGCAGGTAGCCGAAATCGGCGGCGTGCCCGTGCACCCGGCAGGCGATGCTGCCGACCATGCCGGCGCTGTCGAGCGCCGCGGCGGTGGCGGCCACCGCGGCACCGGCCGGCTTCAGCTCGATGACCCAGTGAAACTCGGTGCCGGCGCGCCAGCGCTGCTCGCATCCCTCGAGATAGGTGCGCGCCTCGGCCGGTGAGCGTTGGGCGGGCCAGTCGAGGTGCTTCATCACCTCGGCATGCGCCGCGCAGCGGAAGGTGGGCAGCGCGTCGTCGGGGGTCGAGCGGCGCAGGCGCAGCCTCGCGCCTTCGATGACCACCGGGGGATCCTTCAGGCCAGGCATGGGCAGTTCGCAGCCTTCAGCGCGTGACGACGATGCGCCGCGGCTGCCGCGCCAGCTTGGCGTACAGCGCCGCGCGCGACATGCGCAGCAGCTTCGCGGCAGCGACACGGTTGCCGCCGGTGGCTTCCAGCGCCGCGGTGATGGCCGCGTCTTCCACCTCGTTCACCTGTTCGGCCAGTGGACGCAGCAGCGCCGCGGGTGAAGGTGCCGGCAGGGCAGCAACCGTCGTCTCGCCGCCATCCGTACCGGGCCTTGCCGGCGCACCCCGGGTCGCCGGTGCCGCGGTCACGGCAGCCACGGCGAGCCCCGGGCCGGCCAGCGGCAAGGCGGCGGCGAAGTGGCGCGCGCCGAGCACGCGCTCATCGGTCATCAGCGTGGCCTGTTCGAGCACGTTGCGCAACTCGCGGATGTTGCCCGGCCACGGCTGCGCAGCGAGCAGATCGAGCGCCTCGGGTGCGACGCTCTTGTGCGCCATCTGCGCCATGCCGCTGCGCCGCGCGATGTCTTCGCCCAGCGCCTCGACCAGCGCCTCGAGGTCCTCCAGCCGTTCGCGCAGCGGCGGCAGCCGGATCGGCAGCACGTTCAGGCGGTAGAACAGGTCGGCGCGGAAGGTCCCCGTGGCCACCATCGCCGCCAGGTCGCGGCTGGTGGCGGCGATGACGCGCACATCGACGCGCTCGACGCGGTTGCTGCCCAGCGGCTCGATCTCCTGCTCCTGCAGCGCGCGCAAGAGCTTGGCCTGCAGCGCCAGCGGCATGTCGCCGATCTCGTCGAGGAACAGCGTGCCGCCGTCGGCGAGCTTGAAGCGCCCTTCGCGGCCCTTGCGCTCGGCGCCGGTGTAGGCGCCGGGCGCGACACCGAAGAACTCGGCTTCGAGCAGCGTGTCGGGCACGGCGGCGATGTTCACGCTGACCAGCGCGCGCCCGGCGCGCCGGCTGGCGGCGTGGATGCCGTGCGCGAGCAGCTCCTTGCCGGTGCCGGTTTCGCCCAGCAGCAACACCGGGCTGTCGGTAAGCGCGACGCGGCGCGCCAGCCGCTTGACCTCCAGCGCCGCGGCGCCGCTGCCGATGAAGCTGGCGATGCTGTGCTTGGGCCGGCGGGCCTGCGCGATCTCGCGCCGCGCGGCAACCAGCTCGCCTTGCAGCTGCGCGAACTTGGCCACCAGCGGCTGCATCGTCGACTCGGGGTGGTCCAGCAGCACGTAGCCCACCGCGCCGATCACCTCGCCGGCGTCGTTGCGCAGCGGCAGCCGGCTGACGAGGAAGGTGCCGGCCTGGTTGGTGAGCAGGTCGACGAGGATCGGCTGGCCGCTGTCGACCACCTGGCCCATCAGCGTGTTGGGCACCACCTCCTCGACGCGCTTGCCGACGAAGTCCTGCTCGGCGTGGCCGAGCGCGGGCAGGAAGCGCTTGTAGCCGTCGCTGATCCACACGATGCGGTGGGCCTTGTCGACCACCATCGTGCCCATCGCGGTGCGGTTGAAGACGTCGAACAGGCTGCGCGCGGCCAGTTCCAGCACGCGCTGCGCGCCGAGCACGGGCGGCGCGTCCGGCGCGCTCGGCGCGGCGCAGGCGGCAGGAAAGGCGGCAGCCTCGGACATGGGCTTGCACTGTAGCGCCGCGCGCGCCCTCCCCGAGGCTGGCGCGGCAGCCCCCTGCCCGGTGCCATCATCGGCGGCACTGCATCGTGGAGTGACGACCATGGACCCACGCGCCAAAGCCCGGGCGGCGCGCCTGCCCACCCTCGCGCCGAGGCTGCTGGCGGCGCTCGTGCTCGCGGCCGGCCTGGCGCTGGCCGGCTGCGGCACCGCCGTACGCAACCCGGTCACCGGGCAGACCGAGCGCACGGTGCTGGACGAACGCGCCGAAGTCGCCGAGGGCACCAAGGCCCACCAGCAGATCCTGCAGGAATACGGCGCGCTGGCCGACCCCGCGCTGCAGGCCTATGTCGACGGCGTGGGCCAGAAGCTGGCGGCGCAGTCGCACCGCGCGCAGCTGAAGTGGACCTTCACGGTGCTGGACAGCGCCGAGATCAACGCCTTCGCGCTGCCCGGCGGCTTCGTCTACGTGACGCGCGGCATCATGGCCTACCTCGACAGCGAAGCCGACCTGGCCGGCGTGCTGGGCCACGAGATCGGGCACGTCACCGCACGCCACGGCGCACAGCGCGCCACCAGCCAGGCCCGCGCGAATGTCGGCGTGCTGGCCGCGGTGCTGGGTGGGCTGGTGCTCGAAGGCATGGGCGTGCAGGGCGCGGCGCAGACGCTGGGCAACGTCGCGCAGACCACCGCGGCCGGGTTTGTCGCGCGCTACGGCCGCGAGCAGGAACTGCAGGCCGACCAGCTGGGCGCCGAGTACCTGGCGCGCGTGCGCTACGACCCCGGCCACATGGTCGAGGTGATCCAGGTGTTGAAGAGCCAGGAGCTGTTCGCCGCCGAAGCCGCGCGTGCGGCCGGGCGCGCCGCGCCGCAAGGCGGCGGATGGCTGGCCTCGCACCCGAGCAACGACGAGCGGCTGCAGGCCATCCGGGCCACGGCGCAGCGGCTGGCCGGCGCGCGCGGCTTTGGCAGCGTGGGCGGGGTGGGCGGGCCGGCGGGCGGTCGTGCCGCTTCCGCTTCCGCTTCCGCGTCCACGTCCGTCTCCGGTTCCGGTTCCGGTTCCGTTTCCGTTTCGGCCTCGGCGTGGGAAGACGACGGCCGCGCCCGCTACCTCAAGGCCATCGACGGCCTGAGCTTCGGTGACAGCCGCGAACAGGGCGTGGTGCGCGGCCGCAGCTTCTTCCACGAGCCGCTGGGCGTGGCGCTCACCGCGCCGGCCGGCTGGCGCATCGTCAACAGCGGCGAGCAGCTGGTGCTCGTCAACGCCGCGCGCGACGCCGCACTGATGATGCAACTGGTGCCCGAGGCCGTGGTGAAGAAGACCGGCGGCGACCACGCCGCGATCCTGCGCGACGCGCTTGGCGCGACGCAGGGCACCACCGAACGGCTGACGCTGGGCGGCGGCCTCGCGGCCACGCACTTCAGCGGCCAGCGCCGCAATGCGCAGGGGCAGGTGGGCACACTGATCGCCACGCTGGCCAACGGGCCGGGCGGGCGGATGTACCTGTTCGGCTGGGACGCCAAGGACGCCCAGGCGCTGGCGCGCGCCCGCGGCGCGTTGCGCGAAGCCGAGCTGTCGTTCCGTCCCATGACGGCCGCCGACCGCCAGGCGGCGCGGCCCTGGAAGGTGAAGACAGTGCCGATGCCCGCCGGAGGCTTTGCGCAACTGGCTCGCAGCTCGCCGCTGACGGAACTCGCGCTGCAGCAGTTGCGGCTGCTCAACGGCGTGTACGGCACCGACGACGCCGACCCCAAGCCGGGGCAGAGGGTGAAGGTGGTGGAGTAGCCGAGCATCGGCTTCCTGCGCCCGCGATGGGTGGCGGTGGAGTAGCCGAGCATCGGTTTCCTGGGCCCGCGATGGTGGCGGTGCAGCCGCATTGGCCGAACCGAAAGCGGATGAAGCGTTGGTGCGTCTGGCGCGGCCGCCGTGGTCGGCGCGATCGGCGCGGCGGCGCGCGCAGCACACGCGACGCGCAACTGGCGCCCGTCGGCTCGGCAGCGCGGGTAGACCCCGATCCATGGCCCGCCCAGGACTCGTCACACTGTAATTATGTGATTGTGTCGTCACTTACCCATGCCCGACCCGATTCCCCTGCGCGGCACCTCGCTGCACGACGGCGTGGCCACGCGGCTGCGCACCATGGTGTTCGAGCGCGAACTGGAGCCCGGCGCCTTCGTCGACGAGAAGGCGCTGGCCGAGGCCTGGCAGATCAGCCGCACGCCGCTGCGCGAAGCCCTCAAGGTGCTCGCCGCCGAGGGGCTGGTAGAGCTGGTGCCGCACCGCGGTTGCCGCGTCGTCGAGTTGACCGAGAGTGACGCCGACGCCCTGTTCCCGGTGATGGCGCTGCTCGAAGGCCGCTGCGCAGGCGAGGCCGCCGCCAAGGCGTGCGACACCGACCTGCGCCGCCTGGAGCGGCTGCACGAGGACCTGGAACGCCACGCCGCAGCCAAGGACATCGACGGGTACTACCGCGCCAATCACGAGTTCCACAGCCTCGTGCAGCAGCTGGCCTCGAACCGCTGGCTCGACCGCGTCACCGGCGACCTGCGCCGCTTCATCCGGCTGATGCGCGGTGCGCAGCTGGCGCTGCCCGGGCGCATCGGCGCCTCGCTCAACGAGCACCGGGTGCTGATGGACGCCTTTCGCCAGCGCGACGCCGCGCGCGCCGAGCGCGCGATGCACGACCACCTCATGGCGCAGCTGGTGGCGCTGAAGAGGCTGCGCAAACTGCGCCGGCGCCATGCTGGATGACCTGCGCCGCGCCGCCGCCCGCCGGCGGGCCGGCCGGGCCAGCGCGCGCCTGCAGCGGGCCTGCAAGCGTCTGCTCAGCGAAGGCGCCGAGCTCAACGGCATGGGCGCGGCCAGCGAGATCATCGACCGCATCGAAGACCTGGACGACGAGCAGCTCGACCGCTTCTTCGGCTGGATGGCCACCGCGCTCAGCCCTGACCCGGCGGCTGTGCTGCGCGCCGCCCAGGCCTACGCGAACGAGCCCTCGGCGGCGCACCAGATCACGCTGACCGCCGCCGCCGAGCCGCCGCGCCAGGAACTGCTGCGGCGCATGAACCGCATGCCCGGCGGCACGGCCGCGGTGCTGCGGCTGCGCCGCGCGCTGCTGGCGCGCCTGCGCGAGCGGCCGGAACACACCGAGGAATGGGCGGCCATCGAGGCCGACCTGCGGCACCTGCTGACCAGCTGGTTCAACCCCGGCTTCCTGCAGCTGCGCCGCGTGGACTGGAACTCGCCGGCGCAGTTCCTGGAGAAGATCATCCACCACGAGGCCGTGCACGCCATCGACGGCTGGGACGACCTGCGCCGGCGCCTGCTGCCCGACCGCCGCTGCTTCGCGTTCCAGCACCCGCAGCTCAAGGACGAGCCGCTCATCTTCGTCGAGGTCGCGCTCGTGCCCGAGATGCCGGCCGCCATCGCGCCACTCATCGACAAGAAGGCGCTGCCACTGCCGCCGGAGCGCTTCCGCGTCGCCGCGTTCTACAGCATCAGCAACTGCGAGCCGGGCCTGCGCGGCGTCTCGCTCGGCAACTTCCTGATCAAGACGGTGGCACTGCAGCTGCAGCGCGAACTGCCGCAGCTCAAGCGCTTCTGCACGCTCTCGCCGATCCCGGGCTTCGCGCGCTGGCTGCTCGGCGAGCCCGACCTCGCGGCCCTGCCCGGCTTGAAGCGTGGCGGCGCAGCGGCACTGGAGGCGGCGCGGGCGCGGCTGCTCGCCCTCTCCGGTGGCGAGCTCGGCGCCCTGCAGGGCTTG
>JAEUPC010000011.1 GCA_016789865.1 Rubrivivax sp. | reverse complement strand
GCCAAGATCGACTGGACCTTCGCCAAGGCGCTGCGCGCCTTCCTGCGCGCCGATCCCGACGTCATCATGGTCGGCGAGATCCGCGACCACGAGACGGCGCAGGTGGCCATCGAGGCCTCGCTCACCGGCCACCTGGTGCTCTCCACGCTGCACACCAACAGCGCCGCGGAGACCGTGACGCGGCTGCTGGACATGGGCATGGACCCGTTCAACTTTGCCGACGCGCTGCTGGCCGTGATCGCGCAGCGCCTGGTGCGCCGCCTGTGCACGAGCTGCCGCATCGCCGAGCCGGCCGAGCCGGCGTTCGTCGAGGAACTGCTGGACGACTACCGCCACATGTTCGAGGACGTTGCCGGTGCCCCCTCCAAGGATGCCTTGCTCGCCGACTGGCAACAGCGCTTCGCCGATGGCGAAGGGCGCCTCGTGCGCTACCGCGCCGCGGGCTGCGAGGCCTGCGGGCGCACCGGCGTGCGCGGCCGGCTGGGCATCCACGAGATGATGACCGTCTCGCGCGGCCTCAGGCACAAGATCCAGACCGGTTCGCGCAGCGACGACCTGCTCAAGCACGCGCTCGGCGACGGCCTGCGCACGCTGAGGCAGGACGGCATCGAGAAGGTATGGCAGGGGCTGACCTCGATCGAGGAAGTGCGCGCGAGTTCTTGATCCCCCCCGAAGCGCCCGGGCGGGCGCCTCCCCCCAGGGGGCCGAGCCCGGACGTGAAGGGTCCGGCGGACCCTTCGCGCCTGGCGAGGAGCCGAGCCCTTGGGCTCGGCGCGGCCTGCAAGGCCCGCCAGCGGACCGGCGAAGCCGGACTCGCGGCGGGCGCTGGGCTGTGTGCTGCGGTTCGCTTGTGGCCCGGCGCGGCGGTTCCGTGGTAGCGCCGGCTGGGTTCTAATGGGCGCATGAACCAGCTCGACCAGCTCCGGCGCTACACCACCGTCGTGGCCGACACCGGCAACTTCAAGCAGCTGGCGCAGTACGCGCCGCAGGACGCCACCACCAACCCGAGCCTCATCCTGAAGGCCGTGCAGCAGCCCGACTACGCGCCGCTGCTGGCCGAGACCGTGGCCGCACATGCCGGCCGGCCAATGGATGCGGTGGTCGACGAGGTGCTGGTGCGCTTCGGCCGCGAAATTCTGAAGATCATCCCGGGGCGCGTCAGCACCGAGGTCGATGCGCGGCTGAGCTTCGACACCCCCGCCACGGTGGCGCGCGCGCGCCGCCTCGTCAGCCTGTACGAGGCCGCGGGCGTGAAACGCGAGCGTGTGCTGATCAAGATTGCCTCCACCTGGGAAGGCATCCGCGCCGCCGAGCAGCTGCAGCGCGAAGGCATCCGCTGCAACCTCACGCTGCTGTTCTCGTTCGGCCAGGCGGTGGCTTGCGGCGACGCCAAGGTGCAGCTCATCAGCCCCTTCGTCGGGCGCATCTA
Organism: Rubrivivax sp.; assembly: GCA_016789865.1. GTDB lineage: Bacteria > Pseudomonadota > Gammaproteobacteria > Burkholderiales > Burkholderiaceae_C > Rubrivivax. The sequence goes on along the minus strand of JAEUPC010000011.1, from coordinate 297 downwards.
CGACTGGTACAAGAAGGCTGCCGGCGCGAGCTGGGACGAGGCCGCCCACGCCGGCGCCAACGACCCGGGCGTGAAGAGCGTGCGCGCGATCTTCGAGCACTACAAGCGCCACGGCATCCGCACCGAGGTGATGGGCGCCAGCTTTCGCAACACCGGGCAGATCGTGGCGCTGGCCGGCTGCGACCTGCTGACCATCAGCCCCGAGCTGCTGGCCTCGCTGCAGGGCAGCCAGGCGCCGCTCACGGCGGCTCTCGATGCGGCCGCGGCCGCGCGCATGGACCTGCCCGCCGTGCATTA
>JAEUPC010000227.1 GCA_016789865.1 Rubrivivax sp. | reverse complement strand
GCTGAACAGGCCCGCGGCGGTGTTCTTGCCGCTCCAGTAGTGCGTCCAGGCATAACCGCCGTCGACCACGCCCTTGTCCACCGCGTCGACGATCTCGAAGGCGGCCACCACCGCGCCGTCGGGCAGCATCTCGAACTTCAGCCGCCCACCGGACATGCGGTCCACGCGGTCGGCGAAGCGCTTGTTGAGGTCGAAGTAGATGCTCGAACTGGGCACCGCGGTCTGGATCTTCAGCCGCGTGACATTCTGCGAAAGCGCAGGTGCGGCCAGCATCGCGCCTGCCGCACCGGCCACGCCCGCCCCGGCTGCGCGCATGGCGCCGCGGCGGGCCGGATTGATGAGGGTTCGTCTTGTCGTCGTCACTGCGGTCTCCTTCGCTTCGGACTCGGTCATCACACCCCGGGGCGCCCGGCCGGCACGCGATGGCCGGTGTGCACCCCACCCACATCGAACCCGGTGACACGCTCGCGCACCAGGTTCGTCTCGATCATGGCCATCGTCGCATTCGGGCCACGCACGTCGCTCACGTCGCTCACGCCGTTCATGCGGTTCATGCCGTTCGAGTGCGCACACCGCGCGCATCGTCGCGCATCATCACCGCGGCCTTCTCGGCCAGCATCACCGCCGCGGCGTTGGTGTTGCCCGACACCAGCGTGGGCATCACCGAGCAGTCCACCACGCGCAGCCGCTCGACGCCGTGCACGCGCAGCCGCGCATCCACCACCGCGCCGTCGACCGCGCTCGGCCCCATCGCGCAGGTGCCGCTCGGGTGGAAGATGGTGGCCCCGGCGTTGCGGCAGAACTCCAGCAGCGCGGCGTCGTCGGCCGCCTCGGGCCCGGGCTTCACCTCGCGCTTCACGTAGGGCACCATGGCCGGCGCCGCGGCGATGGCGCGCGCGGCCTTCACCGCGGCCACCGTGGTGCGACGGTCCAGCTCGGTGCTCAGGTAGTTGGGCACCATGGCCGGTGGCTCGAAGGGATCGGCGCTGCGCACGCGCACGCGCCCGCGCGAGCTGGGGCGCAGCTGGCACACGCTGAGCGTGAAGCCGGAGAACGGGTGCACCTGGCCACCGGCCATGTCGGCCGACAGCGTGGCGACATGGAACTGGATGTCGGGCCGCGTCGACTCGGGCAGCACGCGCATGAAGCAGCCGCCCTGGTTGATGCCCACCGCCAGCGGCCCGCGGCGCGCCAGCAGCCACTGCATGCCGATGAGCCACTGGCCCCACCACGAGCGCAACTGGTCGTTGGTGGTGATCGGCCGGCTGCATTCCATGATGAGCCGGATCTGCAGGTGGTCCTGCAGGTTCTCGCCGACGCCGGGCAGCTCGTGCGCGACGGCGATGCCGTGCTCGTGCAGCAGCGCCGCCGGGCCGATGCCCGACAGCTGCAGCAGCTGAGGCGACTGCAGCGCGCCGGCGCACAGCACCACCTCGCCGCGGCAACGTGCCTCGCGCGCCGCGCCGCCTTCGAGCACCGCCGCGCCGCGCGAGGAAGCAGGGCCCGCGCGCGTGCGCACGCCCAGTCGGTAGCGCACGCCCACCGCCCGCCGCTCATGCAGCAGCACCCCGGTGGCCAGTGCCCCGGTGCGCACGGTGAGGTTGGGCCGGCGGCGGGCGGTACGCAGGTAGCCGCGCGCGGTGCTCCAGCGCAGGCCGCGCCAGGTGTTGAGCTGGTAGTAGCCCGCCCCTTCCTGGCGCGCGCCGTTGAAGTCGTCGTTGCGCGGCACGCCGCATTGCGCGGCGCCGGCGATGAAGGCCTCGATCAACTCATGCTTGGCGCCGATGTCGCTCACGCGCAGCGGGCCGCCGCTGCCGTGCCAGGCGCCGGCGCCGCGCTGGTTGTGCTCGGCGAGCCTGAAGTACGGCAGCACGTCGTCATAACCCCAACCGGCGTTGCCGCGCGCGGCCCAGTCGTCGAAGTCTTCACGCTGGCCGCGGATGTAGATGAGACCGTTGATCGAGCTCGAGCCGCCCAGAGTCCTGCCGCGCGGCCAGTAGATGCGGCGGCCGTTCATGCCCGCGTCGGGCTCGGTGTGGAAACACCAGTTGACCTTCGGGTCCCACATCGTCTTGCCGTAGCCGATGGGCAGGTGGATCCAGGGGTTGCGGTCGGGCGGGCCGGCCTCGAGGAGCAGCACGCGGGTGGCCGGGTCTTCCGACAGACGCGCCGCCAGCACGCAGCCCGCGCTGCCGGCGCCGACAACGATGTGGTCGTACTCCTCGATCGACACCGGCCGTCCTGGTTTCCGCGGTGAAGTGGCAAACCGGAACACCGCGTTCCGGAATCACCCCATGCTAGGTGCGCGAAAAACGGAACACAATGTTCCGCAGCACGAGGTTTCCCTAGGTGCGACCCAAAGTCCTCATCGTCCCGAAGGTCCCGAAGACGTCGAAGGCCCTGCAAGCCCTGCGAGGCCCGACCATGCCGGCGCCTCTCGCGCAGATCGCGCCTCTCGCGCCTCCCGCGCCTCTCGCCTCACCCGCGCCCCCCGCCCGCCGCGCCGCGGCCAGCGTGGCGCCGCCGTTGCGCCGCGGCACACGCTCGCCGGCAGAGGACGAGCCGGCCTCCGGCTCGTCGGCCGAGCGCGCGTTGCGCCTGTTGGCCGTGGCCGCGCACGAGGGGCGCGCGCTGCCGCTGGCCGAACTGGCCGTGCGCCTGGGCCTGCCCAAGGCCACCGCGCACCGCCTGTGCAGCCAACTCGTGGAAAGTGGCCACCTCGCGCGCGACATCGACGAGCGTTGCTACACCGTCGGCCCGGCGCTGCGCCGGTTGGCGCTGGACACGCTGAACCACGGCGTGCTGCGTGGCCTGCGCCACGAGGTGCTGGCCGCGCTGGTGATGCAGGTGGGCGAAACCTGCAACTTCACCACGCTCGATGGCGCGCAGGTGCTGTACCTCGACCGCGTGGAGGCGCAATGGCCGCTGCGCCTGACGCTGGATGTCGGCTCGCACGTGCCCCTGCATTGCACGGCCAGCGGCAAGCTGCTGCTGGCGCACCGGCCCGAGGCCGAGCGCGAGGCGCTGATCGGCCAGCTGTCACTCACCCGCATGACGCGCCACACCCTCACCACCGCGAAGGCGCTGCGCGCCGAGTGCGCCGCCATCGCCGCAGGCAACCACTCCTGCGACCGCGAGGAGTTCATCGCCGGCCTCATCGCCGTGGCAGTGCCGGTGCGCAACGCCGCGGGCGAAGTTCGTGCCGCGGTGGCGCTGCACGCGCCTTCGGCGCGCATGAGCCTGGCGCAGGCCGAGCGCCAGTTGCCGGCGCTGAAGGAGGCCGCCCTGCGCCTGGGGCGCCTGCTGTAGGCCGCGCGGCGCGGCGTGGTCCACGGGTTTCGCGGGGCGGCGGCGCTTGCCCGGACCGACGGCCTTGACCCCTTGCGACCCCCGGCAGCGCCCTGCTGTCCGTCGCAGTTCCCCGCCGCCCCTCGCTGCCTCGAAGGCACCGGCCGCGGCATTACCGTCGCCGGCCCCGCGCGGCGTCGACATCGGCCACCGAGCGGTAGGTGCGCGCGACGATTCGCGGCGCCTCCACGCCGGCCAGCCGCGCCCAGGCCTCGGCCTCGTGCGGTGCGCAGTCCCAGTCGGTGCCAAACAGCGGTGGCCCGTTGACGCACATCCACAGCGCATAGCGCGCCGACGCGACGTGGCCGCCCTCGGCCAGCGCGATGAAGCGGCCGTACGCCTCGGAGAACCGACCCTGCCGAAAGGAGTGCACGGCCAGCACGTGCAGCTGCTCCTGGCTCGCTGCCGGCGCGGCGGAGGCCGGCGGGGTTCCCAGTCCGGCGGCCATTGCCGTGATCAGCGCAGCACCCAGCGTGCGCGCGGCCCGCGCTCCCGCGACCGACGCCGGCGCCCGCCCTCGCCCTTCAACCTCGCCTTGCCGCATGCCCATCCCCTCTTGTTCGGCTGCCAGGCCAGGATGCCGGCGCCTCGATGGGTCATACGCGAAGTCGATCGGCGAGCGGACATGGCGTGATCCGCCGCCGGGAGGATGCAGCTCGCGGAAGCGACGCGCCAGCCGCGCGATGCTCAGACGGGCCGCCGCGCGAACAGGCTGTCCCAGAGGGCCAATGCCGGCTTGGCGACGAAGTTGCGGTCGACGATGCAGATGCTGGCGAACAGGCGGCCCGCTCGTGAACCACGCTCTCGAGGTGCCGCCTCGCCCGGCAGGCACCCCACCTTGTCGTCTCTACGAGGCCGCAGCGCCGCGCAGCCACAGCGCGTGCAGCCCGCGCAGGTTGATCATCGGCCGCCAGCGCGGCTCGGCGAACGCCGCGCCGTCGGCATCACCGGCAAGCTCGAGCGTCGGAAAGCGCCGCAGCACCCTCTCGAACGCCACCTCCGCTTCGAGCCGGGCCAGCGGCGCACCGACGCAGTAGTGCACCCCGCCGCCGAACGACAGCTGCGGGTTCGGCGTGCGGCCGATGTCGAAGCGGTCGGGGTCGCCGAACACCGCCGGGTCGTGATTGGCCGCGCCGATCATGCAGTACATCACTTCACCGGCCGGCACGGTGAGGTCATCGATGAGCCACGGCTCGCGGGTGATGCGCGCCACCATGTTGATCGGGCTCTCGTAGCGCAGCATCTCGTCGATGGCCTGCGGCATCAACGCCGGCTCGCGCCTGAGCCGCGCCAGCTCGGGCGGATGCCGCAGCAGCGCCAGCAGCCCGTTGCCCAGCAGGTTGGTGGTGGTCTCGTGTCCGGCGATGAACAGCAGGATGAGGTTGGCCAGCAGCTCGTCGTCGTCGAAGCGCGGGTCGTCGCGCTGCGCGGCGATCATGCGATCGAGCACGCTGTCACCCGGCCGCGCGCGCCGCCGCGCCACCTGCTCGCGCAGAAAGGCGGTCAGCGCGGCGACGGCCTGCGCGCCTTCGGCGCGCGCCGCGCGTGTGGCCACCGGCTCGACGACGCTGGCCGCGGCGTCCGACCATGCCTTGGCCTGCTCGAAGTCGCCCTCGTCGATGCCCAGCAGGTCGCAGATGACGCGGATCGGCAGCACCTGCGCAAAGCCGCGCATGAAGTCGAACGGCACGTCGGCCGGCAGCGCGTGGAGCAACCTCTGCGTGGTGGCCGTCACCGCGTCGCGCCACTGCCGGATGGCCGCCGGCGTGAACGCCGCCGCCACCGCGCGCCGCAGCCGCGTGTGCACCGGCGGGTCGTTGAAGAGCATGAAGCGCTCGGCAGCCTGCTCCAGCGCCGAGCCGGCCCCGAACGGGCGCAGCGCCGGGTAGACCGTGCTCAGGCGCGGGTCGCGGCTGAGGTGGCTGCTCTGCATCACCGCGCGGCAGTCGGCGTGGCCCAGCAGCAGCCACAGCCCCATCGTGTCGCGGTGCACGCGACCGCGCTCGCGCAGGCGTTGCGCCTGCTCACGCGGGTGCGTCAGCCACGCCGGGTCACGCAGGTCGGCCACCTCGCGGGCCAGGGTGGGGGCCGGCGACCTCAGCGCCGCAGGAAAAACGGGTGGCGTTGACGAGGCGGCGGCGGGGGCAGCGTCGAGGGTGGCAGGCATGGCGGTCTCCCGAACGGCGGCCACGATGGCCACCGGGTAGCCCGCATCGTCGCGGGCCCGCCGCGGCGGCGGAAGACGGCCAACTACGGTAGTGCGGCGCCGGCGTGGCCCGCGACTACGGTAGGTCGCGGCATCGCGCCACGCCGCATCAAACCAGCAGCTTCCAGTGGTGCGCGCGGCTCACCGCCTCGGAGCGGTTGCGCGCCTTCAATGCCTCGATGGCGCGGGCGACATGCATCTCCACCGTGCGTGGGCTCAGGCCCAGCACACGCGCGATCTCCTTGTCGCCCAGGCCCTGCGCCACCTGGGCCAGCACCTCGCGCTGGCGGGCCGTGAGCTGCGGCGCGGGGCCGTCTTGCTCGCCGGCGTCCAGCGTGGCCAGGAACTGCGCCATTTCGCGCCGCAGCGTCGGCCAGCCGGGGTCGGTGGCCAGCGGCAGGTGGTTGCGGCCGGGCACCTGCACCCAGCGCGCCCCCGGCACCAGCGAGGCCACCAACTCGCCTTCGCGCGGCAGGATCAGCGAGTCGCCGGCCACGTGCATCACCAGCGTCGGGCAGCGCACCTGGGTGGCATCGACCCGCGCGTCGAGCTCGAAGAAGGCCTGCATGTAGCGCGCCGCCATCGGCCCGCTGACGCTGGTGCGGTGCAGCGCGTCGTAGTCGTCCAGCACGTCGGCGGGCGCCGCCGGCAGCAGGTGCGCGGAGAACAGGCGCCGGAAGCCCCCCGAGTCGTGCCCCCAGCCCAGTTCGGCGATGCGGATCATCTCGGTGAAGATGGCCTGCGTCTTCGCCGACAGCCCCTGGTGGTAGACGCCGCGCACGAAGCTGGCGTAGAGGATGAGCCCGCGCACGCGCTCGGGGTGGCGCACCGCGTAGCGGATGGCGATGGCCGCACCCTGCGAGATGCCCAGCAACACGAAGCGCTCGGCGCGGCCGCCGTCGGGCCCTGGGGCATCGGCCACCGCCTCGAGGTCGCGCACCCAGGCATCGAGCGTGACTTCATCGACCTCGCGATCCGAGAGGCCGCAGCCGCGCGCGTCGTACCAGCGCAGCGAATGGGTGCGCGTGAGCTGGTCGACCCAGTGGCGGGACGAGCGCAGCTGCGAGTCGGCCTGCACGTTGCCCAGCCAGTTGGCCGCCTTGATGATCAACGGCCCCTGGCCGATCGAGCGCATGGCCAGGCGCACGCCGTCGGCGGTGGTGCAGTAGCCCAGGCTGTCGGTGCCGGCGGACATCGGTGGATTCTGCACGCGCGCCTGCTTCGCAGTGAGCGGCGGGCGCGGCGCAAACGACCTCGGCGCACATGCCGAGGGCGGGCGGTGGCCGGCCGCCGCGTCAGCCGATGGCTTTGCGGTACTGCACGAAGCCGCTCTTGTCGGCGATGCGGTCGTACAGCAGCATGGCCTGCGTATTGCTCTCGTGCGTGAGCCACCACACGCGCGCCGAGCCGGCCTGGGCGGCCTGGGCGTACACATGCTCGATCAACGCACGGCCCACGCCCTGCCCGCGCACCTCAGGCGCAGCGAACAGGTCCTGCAGGTAGCACGAGGCGCTCTGCAGCCAGCAACTGCGGTGGAAGACCATGTGCACGAAGCCGACGAGGCGGCCGGCCTGCGGACCGCCAGGCTGCTCGGCCACCGCGCAGTGCATCGGCTCGGCGGCGTCGTGAAAGCGCGCCCAGGTGATGTCGGTCACCGCACTCAGGTCGACCTTGTAGAAGGCCTGGTAGCCCTGCCACAGCGGCAGCCACTGCGCCTTGTCGGCCGGCGTGGCCGGGCGGATCTTGAAGTCACTCATTGAAGTCACTCATCGGTTCTGGGCCTTCCAGCCGGGCGCCTGATTCTCCGTCGGCGGCTCTCCGTCGGCGGCTGTGTCAAGCCACCCCCATCATCGCCACCCCCGCGCGCAGCACGGCGAGCGCCGCGATGACGATCAGCAGGTCCAGCACGATGCGCCGGAAGCGCTCGGGCGCAACGCCGCGGAACGAGCGGCTGCCCACCCAGATGCCGGCCAGCATCGCCGGCGCGAGGACCAGCGCCCAGCGCAGCGTGTGCCAGCCGAGCAGCGCGCCGCCACCCTCGCCTGCGGCCGCGGCCGCACCCATCGGCAGCAGCGCGGCCACGCCCAGCGCGTAGAGGTCGGTGAACAGGAACAGCACGATCATCGTGGCGCGCATCGCCGCCGGCGGCATCGACGACGTGCTCAGCAGCACCGCCAGCGCGGTGCCGCCGATGGCTGCCACACCGTTGAACACGCCCGTAACGACCCCGGCCATCAGCCGCACGCCGCGCGTGGGCTGCAGCGCCATCGCCAGGCCGAAGCGCGAGGCGACCGCCGCGGCCAGCAGCAGCACGCCGATGAGCAGCCGCAGCGGCGTCTCCGGCAGCCAAGCCAGCAGCGCCACGCCGGCCGGGATGAACAGCGCATTGCCCACCAGCAGCCAGCTCAGCCAGCGCCAGTCGGCATGCGCCAGCGCGCCGCGCAGCAGGCTGAGGCTGGCCAGCACCTCCAGCACGAACACCGGCGGCACCACCTGCGCCGGCGGCATCGCCAGGCTCAGGCCGGCCACGCAGATCGCGCTGAAACCGAAGCCCGCGAAGCCGCGCACGATGCCGGCGGCGAAGACCACCGCCAGCGCCAGCGCCAGCAGGCCGGGCGAGGCCGCCGGCAGCCACGCCGCCGGCCCGGCCGCGGCCTGTGCCAGCGCCTCGGCTTTCACCGCGCCGCCGGCACGAACAGCTCGACGAGCTTGAGCCGCTGCACCTTGCCCGAGGGCCCGCGCGGCAGCTCGGCCACGATGCGCAGCAGCCGCGGCGCCTTGAAGCGGCCGAGCTCGGCTTCGCCGTGGGCGAGCAGTTCACGCTGCAGCGCCGCCTCTTCGGCCGCGCCGCGCGCGGCGCCTTCGCGCAGCACCACGCAGGCGGCCACTTCCTGGCCGTAGCGCGCGTCGGGCAGGCCGACCGCGGCCGCATCGAGCACCGCCGGGTGCTTGAGCAACGCCTCGTCGATCTCGCGCGGCGCGATGTTCTCGCCGCCCTTGATGATGAGTTCCTTGATGCGGCCGGTGACGAAGAAGAAGCCCTCGGCGTCGCGGTGACCGAGGTCGCCGGTGCGCAACCAGCCGTCGGGCGTGAAGGCGGCGGCGGTGGCCTCGGGGTTCTTGTAGTAGCCGCGCATGACTTGCGGGCCGCGGATCGCGAGCTCGCCGGTCTGGCCCACCTGTTCGTCCCGCAGCGGCTGCAAGTCCTTGCCGATGATGCGGGCGTCGCAGCCGCTGGCGCGGCCGACCGAGCCGATCTTGCGCCGCGCCGCATCGAGCGGGTTGCTGAACGCCGGTGCCACGGTCTCGGTGAGGCCCATCGTCTCGACGATGCCGATGCCGAAGGTGGCCTCGAACGCGCGGTGATGCTCGGGCGCCAGCGCGCTGCTGGCGCTGCGGCAGAAGCGAATGCGCGCCAGCCGCTCGCGCGGCGGTGCGCCGCCCTGCGCTGCCGCGTCCAGCAGGAAGGCGATCATCGTCGGCACCACGTTGATCCAGGTGCACTGGCCCTCGATGGCCTGCGCCCAGAACTGCCCGGCCGAGAACTTCGGCGGCAGCACCACGCTGCCGCGGTGCGCCAGCGGCGCCAGCATCGTCACCGCGAAGGCGTTGATGTGATAGAGCGGCAGCACGCCGAGCACGCGGTCGCCCGGCCCCAGGCCATGCTCGGCGCCGATGGCCAGCGCGCTGGCCGCCAGGTTGGCCTGCGTGAGCATCACGCCCTTGGGCTGACCGGTGGTGCCCGAGGTGTACATCAGCAGCGCAAGGCTGTCGGGCGAGGGAGGCTCGGGCGCACCGATTGGCGCACCGATTGGCGCATCGATTGGCGCATCCATTGGCGCATCGGCCGGCGTGGCGACGGCAGCATCGTCGGAAGCATCGGCGGCCGCGACCTCCACCGGCCGCGCCGGATCGACCACCTCCAGCGCCACGGGCCGGCCGAGCCAAGGCAGCAGCGCGCGCACCGGGGCTTCCCACTGCGCGCTCGCGCACACCACCTTGCAGTCGGAATGCGCGAGCACGTAGCGCATCTGCTCGGGCTGCGACAGCAGGTTCACCGGGTTCACGCACCAGCCGCCGTGCATCGCGCCCAGCAGCCATTGCAGCGTGGCCAGGCCGTTGGGCATGACGAGCGACACGGTGTCGCCGGGCGCACTGCCCAGCGCGCGCAGCCGCGCCTGCACCGCGCCGCAGCCGGCGCGCAGCGCGGCGAAGGTCAGCGCGTGGTGCCCCTCGGCGTCGAGGGCGTAGATGGCCTCCGGCCCGGCGCGCGCGGCACGTTCGACGAGGTCGAACACCGTTCGCGCCGCGGTACCGTCACCCGCGGCGCCCGCGGCGCCGACACCTTCCGGGCCCGCCGCGCCGCCTTCAGCGCCCATGGCGCGCGAAGAACGCGCCGAAGATCTCGGCCTCGGTGGGCACGCGCTCGGCAATCGGCACCGACACCCGCGTGATGTTCAGGTAGTGCCGGTAGTTCATGTTGTCGGAGAAGTTGTTGCGCCCCCAGGTGCCGCAACCCATCGACAGCGAGAACGGCAGCCCGTTGTCGAAGCTGCCGCCGGTGGCGAAGCAGTGCGCCTGGTCGACGATGACGCGCGACACCGGCAACCGCAGGCCCAGTTGCAGCGCCTGCCCGCTCACCGCGCTGTGCAGCCCCACCGAGTGGCCCGCGCCCTGGTAGGCATAGATGCGTTCGACGATGGCCAGCGCATCCTCGAAATCGCGCGCCGCATACAGCGCCAGCACCGGGCTGAGCTTCTCGCCGGAGTACGGATGCGCCGCACCGACGCCGTCCTCGTCCACCAGCAGCACCCGTGGCCGCGCGGCGGCGATGGCCTCGAAGCCGGCCAGGCGCGCGATCGTCTCGGCGGACTGGCCAATCACCGCC
>JAEUPC010000225.1 GCA_016789865.1 Rubrivivax sp. | reverse complement strand
CGGCTTCCAGCGCGTGGGCGACCTGATCTTCTGCGCCGCCGACAGCCGCGCGCGCGGCTTTCTCGTCGGCGCCACCGCCGGGCGCACCACGCTGTCGGGCGAAGGCCTGCAGCACCAGGACGGCACCAGCCTGCTGGCCGCCAGCAGCGTGCCCAACTGCCGCGCCTGGGACCCGGCGTTCGGCTACGAGCTCGTGCACATCGTCGCCCACGGCGTGAAGCGCATGCTCGAAGAACAGCGCGACGAGTTCCACTACCTCACGGTGATGAACGAGAACGCGCCGCAGCCGGCCCTGCCGGCCGGCGTGATGCCCGAAGACATCACCAGCGGCCTGTACCGCCTCTCGGGCGCGGGCGCCGACAGCGTGGTCGTGCAGCCGCAGGTGCGCCTGGTGGGCAGCGGCATGATCCTGCACGAGGTCATCGCCGCGGCCCGCCTGCTGCGCGAGGATTTCGACCTGGAGACCGAGGTGTGGAGCGCCACCAGCTTCAGCGAGCTGGCACGCCAGGCGCGCGAAGTGCAGCGCGAGGCGCGGTTGAAGCCCGCAGGCGCCGAAGAACACCTCACGCCCATCAGCCATGTCGAGGCCTGCCTGGGCGGCACGCTGCCGGTGATCGCGGCCACCGACTATGTGCGCGCCGTGCCGCAGCTGGTGGCCGAGTACGTGGGTGCGCCGTACACGACGCTGGGCACCGACGGTTTCGGCCGCAGCGCCACGCGCCGCAACCTGCGCCGCTTCTTCGAGGTCGACCGCCAGCACATCGCGCTGGCTGCGCTCACCGCGCTGGCCGACATCGGCGCCTGGCCACGCGAGCAGCTGGCCGGGGCGATGCAGCGGCTGGGTATCGAAGGCGACGGCGTGCCGCCCTGGCAGGCCTAGACCCGGGCAAGCCGCGAGCGCGCCCGAAGGCGTGCCCGTGCCTTGATGCCACCTCCGTCGAGGACACACTCATGAAGAACGCCGCTGCCAAACCTCTCGAGGCGCGGCGTGCCACCGCACGCGCCGCACCCGGGCCTGCCGTGCCCGGCCAGATGGTGCTGGTGCTGCAAGGCGGTGGCGCGCTCGGCGCCTACCAGGCCGGCGTCTACCAGGCGCTGCACGAAGCAGGCATCGAGCCCGACTGGGTGATCGGCACCTCGATCGGCGCCATCAACGCCTCGCTGATTGCCGGCAACCTGCCCGAACGCCGGCTGCAACGCCTGAACCACTTCTGGGAGGCGATGGAACGCGGCAGCACCGCCTCCGGCCCGTTTGGCGCGTTCGACCCACTCGGTGTCGGCCGCGGCGTCGCCACGCTCAACACGGTGATGCGCGGCATTCCCGACTTCTTCACACCCAACCTGCACGCCTGGCGCGGGCCGTTGGCCACGCTCGGTGTCGAACGCGCGGCCTACTACAGCACCGGGCCGCTGCGCGAAACGCTCACCAGCCTGGTGGACTTCGACTACCTGCGCCAATGCCGCACGCGCATGACGGTGGGGGCGGTGAATGTCCTCAGCGGCCGGATGCGCTACTTCGACACCCGCCACGAGGCGCTGACGGTCGAGCACGTGATGGCCTCGGGCGCGCTGCCGCCGGCTTTCGCGGCCATCCGCATCGAGGGCCAGCCGTATTGGGACGGCGGCATCTACTCCAACACGCCGATCGAGGCCGTGCTCGACGACAAGCCGCGCCGCGACGCGCTGATCTTCGCCGTCAACGTGTGGCACCAGACCGGGCCCGAGCCCGAGTCGATCTGGCAGGTGATGGGCCGGCAGAAGGACATCCAGTACGCCAGCCGCGCCGACAGCCACATCGCGCGCCAGAAGCAGATCCACCGCCTGCGTCACGTGATCCGCGAGCTGGCCAAGGAAGTGCCGGCCGCGCGCCGCGGCGCCACCAAGGTCAAGGAGCTTGCCGCCTGGGGCTGCGGCACCACCATGCACGTGGCGCATCTGCTGGCTCCGCGCATCGAAGGCGAAGACCACACCAAGGACATCGACTTCACCCCCGAGGGCGTGCGCGCGCGCCGCGAAGCGGGCCTGGCCGATGCGCGCCGCATGCTGCAGCGCGCGCCGTGGGTCGACAGCGGGGCCGATCCGATCGAAGGCATCATCGAACACCACCCGGCTTGAGCCTGCCGGGAAGAGGCGAGCCGGGGGGCGATGGGCGCCCACGATCGCCGCGGCGAGGCTGCAGCAGCAACACGCCGGCCGGTGGTGGCGCCTGCGTCGCCGCAGCCGGCCCGGCTCGAATGCGAGCGTAACCGGCGTGTTCGCATGTCAGTCGAAACGGCAGCGCTGCGGGCAGCGCTGCACTTTCGCTTGCCCGGCCTTGCAGGTCCATACAACGCGCGCGCGGGCCGCGCCTAAGGTCGCCTGCATCGAAGGCAGGAGACGGCCATGAATCACTCCCCCCTGATGCGGCTGCGTCGTTTGGAAGGTGCGGCACTCGTCGTCGCACTGGCGGTCGCCGGTTGTGGCGGCGGCAATGGTGGCAGCGCGCCGCCGTCGACCACAGCGGCCCCACCACCATCCCAGTCGCCCAGCCCCGCGCCGGCACCTTCACCGGGGCCTGCACCCGCGCCCGCGCCCGCGCCACCACCTCCTGCTCCCGCACCCGCACCCGCACCCAACCCGCAGCTGCAGCGCGGCGCGTCTCTGTACAAGGCCAACTGCAGCGGCTGCCATGGCGACGACCCGGCCATCGGCACGCAGGGCATCTACAAAGGCACCTCGGCCGACGTGCTGGCCGCCGCGTACCGGCGCGTGAGGGACATGCAGCTGTTCAGCGCCCTTCTGAGCACAGCCGACAACACCGACCTCGCCGCCTACATCAGCAACCGCGTGGGGCCGTAGCAAAGCTGCATTCACCCGCGGCCACCACGCGGCGGCCACCGGGCGGCGGCCGCCTCCCTTGCCGGCGCTGCGCGCCGTCCGTCGGGCCTTGACGCGCCTCAAGGCCGGCCTGGGGCGCGGGCCGCACAGTCGCCCGGCGCGCCGGGCTTGCCGGCGCACGCGCTGCTCCCTTCGATGCGCATGACGCCTATGCACTCCCCTGTGCGCCTCCTGGCGGCGGCCCCGGTCTCCGCGCCGGTGCTTGCCGTGGCCTTCGCGCTGCTGCACGCGCAGGCGGTTGCGCAGGCCCCCTCCGCGCCCGGCCCGCTGCCCGCGCCGCCGGCCGCCACGGTGCCGCTGCCTGCGCCCACGCGCGGCAAGCTGCTGTACGACATCCACTGCATCGCCTGCCACAACTCGCAGATGCACTGGCGAGATGCGCGCGTCGTGCGTGACTGGCCGAGCCTGGTCACTCAGGTGCGGCTGTGGCAGGAACGCGGCAAGCTGCAATGGAGCGATGACGACATCGCCGCTGTCGCGCGCCACCTCAACGACACCATCTACCGGCTGCCGCCGCCGACCGTGCCGCGCGGCTGAAGCGCCGCGTCGTCGTGGCGCGACGCGGCCGGTCAAACTCTGATCCGCGTCAACCTGCGGCACCAATCGTGTGCTGACACTGCGCCTCACCGCGCCGGGTTTCGGCGCGCCACACCAAGCACAACAAAGGCGCATCCATGACCAGCAGCGCCGCGAGGAGCCACCCCGTCGCCGGCCTGCGCGCGCCGGCGCCAGAGCGCAGCGGCCCGACCAGGAGCCGCTGGCCTGCGCGCATGGACCTGGCGCAAAGCGCAAGCGGCCTGGTGCTGGGCCTGTTCATGTGGGGCCACATGTTCTTCGTCTCGTCCATCCTGCTCGGCAAGGACGCGATGTGGGTGGTGACCAAGGCGTTCGAGGGCTACTTTGTCTTCGGCCGCAGCTTTCCGCTGCTGGTGTCGTTCGCGGTCGGCGGTGTGGCGGCGCTGCTGGTGCTGCACGCCTTCCTCGCGATGCGCAAGTTCCCGGCCGGTTGGCGCCAGTACGCCACCTTCGGCGAACACCGCCGCATGCTGGCGCACGGCGACACCACGCTGTGGTGGGTGCAGGTGGTGACGGGCTTTGCGCTGTTCTTCCTGGCCTTTCCGCACCTGTTCCAGATGCTGATGCATCCGGCGGCCATCGGCCCCTACGAATCGGCCGATCGCATGTTCAGCGGCCGCTGGTGGCCGCTGTACCTGGTGCTGCTGTTCTGCGTGGAACTGCACGGCGGCGTCGGCCTGTATCGCCTGGCGGTGAAGTGGGGCTGGCTGCAGGGCCGCGACCCCAACGCCGGCCGCAAGCGCCTGAAGGCGCTCAAGTGGGCGCTGACCGTGTTCTTCCTTGTGCTCGGGCTGGCAACCTTCGCGGCCTACCTGAAGATCGGCTACGAGCACCGCGACCGTGTCGGTGAGGTCTACACGCCCGCGTGGGTGAAGCCAGCGGGGACTGCCAAGTGAAGGTCATCCACACCGACGTGCTCGTCATCGGCGGTGGGCTCGCCGGCCTGCGCCTGGCGGTGGCGGCCAAGCGCCGCGGCCACGACGCCATCGTGCTCTCGCTGGTGCCGGCCAAGCGCTCGCACAGCAAGGCCGCGCAAGGCGGCATGCAGGCGAGCCTGGGCAACGTCATCAAGGGCCAGGGCGACAACGAAGACGTGCACTTCGAAGACACCGTGCGCGGCAGCGACTGGGGTGCCGACCAGCAGGTGGTGCGCATGTTCGTCAACACGGCACCGAAGGCCGTGCGTGAACTGGCCGCCTGGGGCGTGCCGTGGAGCCGCGTGCGCCAGGGAGACCGCCAGGTCGTCATCAACGGCCAGAGGGTCACCATCACCGAGCGCGACGAGGCGCATGGCCTGATCGCGCAGCGCGACTTCGGCGGCACCAAGAAATGGCGCACCTGCCACGTGTCGGACGGCACCGGCCACGCGATGCTGCAGGCGGTGGCCGACCAGGCGATTGCCGATGCCATCCCCGTGCACGAGCGCACCGAGGCGCTGGCCCTCATCCACGACGGCACGCGCTGCTACGGCGCGGTGGTGCGCGACCTCATCGACGGCTCGCTTTCGGCCTACCTGGCCAAGGCCACCGCCATCGCCACCGGTGGCGCGGGCCGCCTGTACCGCGTGACCACCAACGCCGTCATCTGTGAAGGCATCGGTCACGCGCTGGCGCTGGAAACGGGGGTGGCGACGCTGGGCAACATGGAGGCGGTGCAGTTCCACCCCACCGGCATCTTCCCGGCCGGCATCCTCGTCACCGAAGGCTGCCGCGGCGACGGCGGCTTGTTGAAGGACGCCGACGGCCACCGCTTCATGCCCGACTACGAGCCCGAGAAGAAGGAACTCGCCTCGCGCGACGTCGTCAGCCGCCGCATGGAGCAGCACATCGCCAGCGGCAAGGGCGTGAAGAGCCGCTTCGGCGAACACCTGTGGCTGGACATCACGCTGCTGGGCGAAAAGCACGTCAAGACCCAGTTGCGCGAGGTCTACGAGATCTGCCAGAGCTTTCTCGGCACCGACCCGACGAAAGACTTCATCGCCGTGCGCCCGGCGCAGCACTACACGATGGGCGGCGTGCGCACCGATGCGGCGGGCCAGAGCCGCACGCTGAAGGGCCTGTTCGCCGCCGGCGAAGCCGCCTGCTGGGACATGCACGGCTTCAACCGGCTCGGCGGCAACTCGGTGGCCGAGACGGTGGTGGCCGGCCGCATCGTCGGCGAGAGCATTGCCGACTTCTGCGACGACGCGGCCAACGACGTGGCGGTGCCGATGGGCCTGGTGCGCGAGTTCGTGCAGCGCGAGGCGGCGCACCTGAAGGTGCTGGTCAGCGGCCATGGCAGCGAAGACGCCTCGGCATTGCGCATCCGCATGCAGGAGATCATGACCTCGCAGGTGGGCATCTTCCGCAACGGCGCCGACCTGCAGGCCGCGGTCGACGAATTGCAGCAGTTGCTCGTGCGCAGCCGCCACATCGGCCTGCGCTCCAGCGACCCCGGCCCCAACCCGGAACTCGTCACCGCCTACCGCGTGCAGAAGATGCTGAAAGTGGCGCTGTGCGTGGCCTACGGCGCGCTCACGCGCACCGAAAGCCGCGGCGCGCACTTCCGCCAGGACTTTGCGCGGCGCGACGACGCGCAGTGGCTCAAGCGCACGCTGGCACGCTGGGCCAGCCCGGGCGACACGCTGCCCGCGCTCACCTACGAGCCGCTGGACGTGATGGCGATGGAGCTGCCGCCCGGCTGGCGCGGCTACGGCGCCAAGGACTACATCGACCACCCCGACACCGCGCGCCGAGCCGCCGACGTGGCCGCGCTGCGCGAGCGCATGAACAGCGCCGACCGCTTTGCGGTGCAGCAGGCGCTGATGCCCTACGAACACCTGCTGCCCGCCGCGCTGCGCGGGCGCAACGAGCGCATCGACGAGAGGTTCGTGGCATGAACGCCCGCGTGCACGAAGCCGTCGTCAGGTTCACGCCGCGCCACGCCGCTGCTGCCGCGGGCAGCGCGGGCACCGCGCCGGCGGCCGGCCGGCGGCTGCAGATCAAGGTGCTGCGCCACAACCCGCGCGCGCCGGACAGCGTGCCGCACTGGCAGACCTACGAGATCGAAGAAGCCGACGGCATGACGCTGTTCATCGCGCTGACCGAGATCCGCGAGAAGCACGACCCCTCGCTGATGTTCGACTTCGTCTGCCGCGCCGGCATCTGCGGCAGCTGCGCGATGGTGGTCGACGGCCGGCCGGCGCTGGCCTGCCGCACGCTCACGCGTGGGCGCGGGCCGGTGATCACGCTGGCGCCACTGCCGTTCTTCGAGCTGATCGGCGACCTCTCGGTCAACACCGGCAAGTGGATGCGTGCCATGAGCGAGCGGCTGCAAGGCTGGCTGCACATGAAGGAAGCGGCGCCCGACCTCGGCCGCATCGAAGAGCCGATGGAGCCGGAGCTGGCCGACCGCATCTACGAACTCGACCGCTGCATCGAGTGCGGCTGCTGCGTGGCCGCCTGCGGCACCGCACGCATGCGCCAAGATTTTGTCGGTGCGGTGGGCATGAACCGCGTGGCGCGCTTCCGTCTCGACCCACGCGACGCGCGAAATCACCTTGACGACGACAGCGCCTGGTACGAGCTCGTCGGCGACGACGACGGCGTCTTCGGCTGCATGTCGCTGCTGGCCTGCCACGACCTGTGCCCCAAGGAGCTGCCGCTGGCTACCCAGATTGCCTACCTGCGCCGCGCGATGGTCAAACAGGGGTTTGCATGAACACCGCCACGTCTGCTCCTTCTGCCTGCGCGCTGCCCACCGGCCTGGCGCTGCTGCACGACCCGCTGCTGAACAAGGGCACCGCCTTCAGCGAAGGCGAGCGCGACATGCTCGGCCTGCGCGGCCTGCTGCCGCCGCATGTGTGCACCCCCGAGCAGCAGGTGCAGCGCGTGATGGAGAACTTCCGCCGCCAGAGCTCGCCGCTGGAGAAGTACATCCATCTGAGCGCCCTGCACGACCGCAACGAGACGCTGTTCTTTCGCATCGTCGCCGACAACCCCGACGAGACGCTGCCGATCATCTACACACCCACGGTGGGCCTGGCGTGCGAGCAGTTCGGCCACATCTTCCAGCGCCCGCGGGGGCTGTTCGTCAGCATCGAGGACGCCGGGCGCGTGGAGTCGCTGCTGCGCAACTGGCCGTATCGCGACATCGACATGATCGTCGTCACCGACGGCGAGCGCATCCTGGGCCTGGGCGACCAGGGCGCCAACGGCATGGGCATCCCGGTGGGCAAGCTGGCGCTGTATACGGCCTGCGCCGGCGTGCACCCGCAGCGCTGCCTGCCGGTGGTGCTGGACGTCGGCACCAACAACCCGCGGCTGCGCGCCGACCCGCTGTACATCGGCCTGGGTCGCGAGCGTGTGCGCGGGCCCGCGTACGACGCGCTGGTCGACGAGTTCATCGCCGCCACGCAGAAGGTGTTCCCGGGCGTCGTCGTGCAGTTCGAGGACTTCGCCAACCAGAACGCCTTCCGCCTGCTGGCGCAGTGGCGCAGCCGGATCTGCTGCTTCAACGACGACATCCAGGGCACCGCCGCGGTGGCGCTGGCCGGCGTGCTGACGGCATTGCGCGTCACCGGCGGCAAGCTGGCCGAGCAGAGGCTGCTGTTCATGGGTGCCGGCGAGGCCGCCACCGGCATTGCCGACCTGGCGGCGGCCGCGCTGGCCGCCGACGGCATGAGCGCGCACGAAGCGCGCCAGCGTTCGTGGCTGTTCGACTCCAAGGGGCTCGTGCACGCCGGCCGCACCGACCTGACCGAGCACAAGAAGCCCTATGCGCATGCCGCCGGCGCTCTCGGCAAGGTGGCCACCTTTGCCGATGCGGTGCGGGCGTTGCAGCCCACCGCCATCATCGGCGTCGCCGCCACCGCGGGCACCTTCACCGAGGAAGTGGTGCGGTCGATGGCGGCGCTGCAGCGGCGGCCGATCGTCTTCGCGCTGTCCAACCCCACATCGAAGTCCGAGTGCACGGCCGAGCAGGCCTATCGCTGGAGCGACGGGCGGGCACTGTTCGCCTCGGGCAGCCCGTTCGACGCGGTGGACTGGCAGGGGCAGCGCCTGGTGCCGCGCCAGGGCAACAACAGCTACATCTTCCCGGGCGTGGGGCTGGGGGCGATCGCCACGCGCGCCCGCCATGTCACCGACGAGATGTTCCTGGCCGCCGCACGCACGCTGGCCGATCAGGTGGGCGCCGCCGACCTCGCCCAGGGCAGCCTGTACCCGCCGCTGACCCGCGTGCGCGACGTCTCGGCGCACATCGCCGCCGCGGTGGCGCAGGTGGCGTTCGACCAGGGCCTGGCCACCGTGCCGCGGCCGGCGGACCTGCTGGCGCATGTGCACGCGCAGATGTACGAGCCGCGGTACCGCGACTACACGCGCGCGGCGGCGCACTGAAGCCGATCGAGACCCTCGAGCCTCGATCGGCAGCACCGCCCCGGCACCCTCCCCTCGAACCGCTTCCACGGCCCCGCCATGTCCGCCTACGTCACCTTCGGCCTGTGGTTCGCGGCGATCCTCGGTTTCGTCGGCATCACCTTGGCGATGAACGCCGCGCTCGGCCCGAAGCCCAAGCCCGCGGGCAGCAAGCTCGAGCCCTTCGAGTGCGGCGCCACGCCGGTGGACCGAGTGAACGTGAAGGCGCTGCCGATCAAGTACTACGCGGTGGCCATCGTCTTCATCCTGTTCGACCTGGAGACGGTGTTCCTGTTCATCTGGGCACTCGGCGCGCAGCCGCTATCCGGCTGGTTGCTCTTCACCTTCGGCTTCTTCGTGCTGCTGCTGGTGCTGATGCTGCTGTACGTGTGGAAGAGCCGCATCATCGAGGAGGTGACCGAATGAACGCGGGCACGATCCCCATCGTGCCGGCCGCTCGCACGGATTCGGCGGGCACGGCACCCAAGGTGCCGACCTTCGACTTCTTCACCACGAAGAAGGACGAACTCGTCGGCTGGGCGCGCAAGTTCTCGCTCTTCCCGTACCCGTTCGTCACCGCGTGCTGCGGCATGGAATTCATGTCGGTGAGCTCCACGCTGTACGACACCGACCGCTTCGGCGCCGCGCTGCCGCGCTTCACGCCGCGGCAGAGCGACCTGCTGATGGTGGTGGGCACCGTCACGCACAAGCAGGCGCCGGTGCTGCAGCGCATCTACGAGCAGATGTGCGAGCCCAAGTGGGTGATGGCCTTCGGCGCCTGCGCCACCAGCGGCGGTTTCTACGAGAACTACGCCGTCGTGCAGGGCATCGACAAGGTGGTGCCGGTGGACATCTACGTGCCCGGCTGCCCGCCGCGCCCCGAAACGGTGATCGACGCGATCATCCAGTTGCAGGAGCGCATCGCGCGCGACCACCACGTCATCGTGAAGGGCGACTTCTGACCATGGACGCCAAGCGCCTCCTCGCGCTGCAGGCCGGCACCGGGATCGAACCGGTGGCGAGCCTGGGCATGCCGGTGCTGGTGCTCGCCGACGCGAGCCGGCTGCCCGAGGTGGTGACGAAGCTGCGCGACGAACTCGGCTTCGACATGCTGCTGGACGTGACCGCCGTCGACTGGCCCCACCGGCAGCCGCGCTTCGAGGTGGTGTGGCACTTCTGGTCGAGCCAGTCGCTGGACCGCCTGCGCGTGAAAGCGCGCGTCGAGGCCCACGGCGCGGCCGGCGCCTACGAGCCGCCCAGCGTGCCCAGCCTGGTGTCGCTGTACGGCTCGGCGGCGTTCATGGAGCGCGAGTGCCACGACATGATGGGCATCGCCTTCGCCGGCAACGCCGACCTGCGGCCGATCCTTCTGTACGAAGGCTTCCAGGGGCATCCGCTGCGCAAGGACTACGACAAGCGGCACGAACAGCCGCTGGTGCGCTATCGCGACGGGCACTCCGGTGCCGACGAAGGTTGAGGGCGCTGCGATGGACATGAAGGTCTCCCGCCCGATCCCGAACCCGGTGCGCTCCGCCTTCGCGCCCACGGGCGAAGACGACAGCCGCGTCATCGTCAACATCGGCCCCTCGCACCCGGCCACGCACGGCACGGTGCAGATCATCACCGAGCTGGACGGTGAGCGCGTGCTGCGCGCCGATGTGCATTGCGGCTACCTGCACCGCGGTTTCGAAAAGGAGTGCGAGGCGCACACCTGGCACAACCTGATTCCCTATGTCGACCGGCTGAACTACTGCTCGGGCCTGATCAACGACTTCGCCTACTGCGGCGCGGTCGAAGCCATGATGGGCATCGAGCTGACGCCGCGCGCGAAGTGGCTGCGCACCCTGCTGTCGGAGTACTCGCGCATCGCCGACCACCTGACCTGCATCGCCGCGGCGCTGATGGAGATGGGCGCGATGACCGCGTTCCTGTACCTGATGACGCTGCGCGACTACATCTACGAGCACCTGGCCGACCTCACTGGTGCACGGGTCACCTATTCGTTCGGCCGCATCGGCGGCCTGGCGCGCGACCTGCCCGAGGGCTGGCTGAAGCGGCTGGACGAAGTGCTCGACGAGTACGAGGTCTACGTCGGCCGCATCCACGGCCTGGTGGACCGCAACCGCATCTTCATCGACCGGCTGCGGCGCGTGGGCGTTCTCACGCAGGCGCAGGCGCTGGCGTACGGCTGCACGGGGCCGATGCTGCGTTCCACGGGCCTGGCGCGCGACCTGCGCAAGGACACGCCCTACCTGGCCTACGCCGAGCTGGACTTCGAGGTGCCCACCGGCATCCTCGGCGACAACTACGACCGCTATGTCGTGCGCATGCGCGAGATGGACGAGTCGGTGCACATGATCCGCCAGTGCGTGGACCGCCTGCCCAGCGGCCCGGTCATGACCGACGACCCGCGCTGCGCGCTGCCCGACAAGAGGCTCGTCTACCGCGAGATCGAGTCGCTGATCGGCCACTTCAAGCTGATCATCGACGGGCCGCGCGTGCCGGCCGGCGAGATCTACTACTCGCAGGAAGGGGCCAACGGCGAGCTCGGCTTCTACCTCGTCTCCACGGGCGAGGGTCAACCGTGGCGCGTGCACTGCCGCGCACCGAGTTTTGTCCATATGGGCGTGGCGCACCTGATGCTGCAGGGCGGGCAGCTGGCCGACGTGGTGCCGACCTTCGGTTCGATCAACATGATCGGCGGGGAGTGCGATCGATGAGCACGGTGCTCACCCCTGCCGGCGCGAGCACCAGCGCGGTGGTGACGAAGCTGCTGCCGGAGTTCGAGCGGCTGCGCAAGCGCTTCCCGCCGGGCTTCGATTCGTCGCTGACGCTGCCTTGCCTGCGCCGCATCCAGGAAGAACGCGGCCACATCGCCGAGGAAGACATCGAGGCGCTGGTGGCCTGGCTCGGCGTGCCGCGCGTGCAGGTGGACGAGGTGCTGTCGTTCTACACGCAGTTCCGGCGCGAGCCGGTGGGGCGCTGGCACCTGCAGGTGTGCCGCAACGTCTCGTGCTCGATGCGCGGGGCCGAAGGGCTGCTCGGGCATCTTTGCCGCAAGCTCGGGGTCGAGCAAGGTGCCACGACCAGCGACGGGCGGTTCACGGTTTCGACGGTGGAGTGCCTGGGGTCGTGCGGTACGGCGCCAGTTGTGGTGCTGAACGAGGCGTACCACGAGAACATGAGCGCGGCGAAGGTCGATGCACTGCTCGACGGACTGGGCGCAGGGAGCTGAGGCAATGACCCTCCGCACTCGCCGCGTGTTGCTCGGTGTTCCGCTTGCAGGAGTTGGCCGGGGTGGGGGCGTGCGTGCTGCGCTGGTTCGTTTTCTCGTACGTCCGTTGTGGCGGCAAGGCAGCGGGCGGCACGGCGGCGGCGCGCAGAGCCGGCGGTCGGGCCCTGGGGGCCCGACTCCCCTGCGGTGCTCGGGCTCCTGGCCCGCGCCCGAACTCGCTCCGCTCGCTGCGCTCGCTTTGCTCAGACACCGGGCGCGAGTCAGATGTGGATGCGCGCGAGTACGCGCGCGGCCAGGAGCCCTGCGCTCCTCGGCGCCGCCAATGCGCGCCGCCGCCGTGCCGCCCGCTGCCTTGCGCGGATGTGGTGCCCCTTCGATGGAAGAGCCTACGTGTGCCAACCGCTCTGTTGCTCAGGCGGGGGTGGGCCAGGGCCCGGGGCGCATTTGCGGCGTCGAGCAGCGCAGGGCTTCTGGCCGCGCGTGTACTCACGCGCCTCCAAAACTGACTCGCGCCCATTGTCTGAGCAGAGCGAGCGCAGCGAGCGGAGCGAGTTGGGGCGCGGGCCAGGAGCCCGAGCAGCGCAGAGCAGTCAGCGAGCGCAGCGAGCTGACCGCCGCATATAAGCCCCGGGCCCTGGCCCACCCCCGCCTGAGCCGCCACACCCATCGAAGTGGCACGGCCAAAACCAGCCGCCCAGCAAGGATCTGACATGGCCAAAGACGCCAAGATCCTCATGACCTTCGAGGTCACGCCGACCTCGCACTTGCTCAGCGAGGTGCGGCAACGCGGCGGCTACGGCGCACTCGAGAAGGCGCTGAAGACGATGACCCCCGAGGCCGTCGGCAAGGAAGTCAACGCCAGCGGACTGCAGGGCCGCGGTGGCGCCGCCTTCCCCACCGGCCGCAAGTGGAGCGTGATCCAGCTCGACGACGGCCAGCAGCACCACTTGTGCGCCAACGCCGACGAAGGCGAACCCGGCACCTTCAAGGACCGCTGGATCCTCGAGAACGCGCCGCACCAGCTCATCGAGTCGATGCTCATCGCGGCCTATGCGCTGCAAGTGCGGCACGCCTTCGTCTACATCCGCGGCGAGTTCGATCTGCCCTACCGACGACTTGCCGCGGCGCTCGAAGAAGCGTACGCCGCCGGCCTCGCCGGCGAGAACATCCTCGGCACGGGCTTCTCGTGCGACATCGTCATCTACCGCGGCGCCGGCTCTTACGTGTGCGGCGAAGCCTCGGCGCTGCTCACCTCCATCGAAGGCAAGCGCGGCTACCCGCGCAACCGCCCGCCGCGCCTCACGGTGAAGGGCCTGTATCAGAAGCCCACCGTGGTGAACAACGTCGAGACGCTGTCCAACGTCGCATGGATCGTCAACCACGGCGCCGAGGCCTTCAAGGCCATCGGCAGCCCGAAGGCGCCGGGCACGCGGCTGATCTCGATCTCGGGGCACATCGCCAGGCCCGGCGTATACGAGATCGAGATCGGCTACCCGTGGCGCCGCCTCATCTACGACGACTGCGGCGGCATGCTCCACGGCGCCGAGCTCAAGTGCGTGATCCCCGGCGGCATCTCCACCAAGGTGCTCACCGCGGCCGACATCGACGGCCTCAACCTCTACCCCGCCGAAGTGGAGGCCGCCGGTTCTTCCATGGGCTCCGGCGGCATGGTCGCCATCGCCGAGGGCACCTGCATGGTGCGCTTGATGCAGGTGATGCTGCGCTTCTACCACCACGAGTCGTGCGGCCAGTGCACGCCGTGCCGCGAAGGCATGGGCTGGCTGCACCGCATCATCGACCGCATCGTCGAAGGCAAAGGCCGCATGGCCGATCTCGGCGTGATGGAGCGCATCTCGCGCCTGCAGGACGGCAACACCATCTGCGGCATGGGCGACGCGGCCGGCTACGCGGTGCTGGGCATCCTCGCCAAGTACCGCCACGAATTCGAGCACTTCATCACCCACGGCCGCTCGATGTGCGAAGGAAACCTCGAATGCCGCGCATCTTCATAGACGGCCAGCCCTTCGACGCGCGCACCGAGCAGACCGTGCTGCAGGTGGCCGACGAGCACGGCATCTTCATTCCGCGGCTGTGCTGGCACCCGCAGCTTTCCGTCGCCGGCAACTGCCGCATCTGCGTCGTGCAGGTCGAAGGCCGCAGCTGGGTGGAGATCAGCTGCAACATGCCGGTCAGCGAAGGCCTGAAGGTGCTCACCGACAGCGAGCTCGTGCGCGCACACCGCAAGGCGACGATGCAGTTCCTGACTCTGAACCACCCGGTGGACTGCGGCATCTGCGACAAGGCCGGCGAGTGCACGTTGCAGGACTACCACGTGGCCTTCAACGGCGAGCCGTCCATCTCGGCCGAGCCGAAGGTGGCCTCGACCAAGTTCTACGCGCTGTCCGAGCGCATCACGCTGGACAACGAGCGCTGCATCCTGTGCACGCGCTGCGTGCGCTTCACACGCGAGGTGTCGAAGTCGCACGCGCTGGGGGTGCAGGAACGCGGCGACCACTCGGTCATCCGGCCGGCCGGTGGCAGCGCGAAGAAACTCGACGACGACCCCTACTCCGACAACATCGTCGACCTGTGCCCGGTGGGCGCGCTGCTGTCGCGCTCGTTCCTGCACCGCGACCGAGTCTGGTACCTGAAGGCCACACCGTCGGTGTGCCCGGGCTGCGAACGCGGCTGCGCCATCGACATCTGGCACCGCAAGCCCGAATGGCTGCTGCGTTCGCCGACCCCCGGCGCGCAGCGCGAGAACCGCGCCATCGCGCGAGTCACCCCGCTGGGCGCGCAGCACGGCGACCGGCCCGGCGACGTGCCCTCGCCGCACTCGGCCGAGGCCTACGCCACGGCCTCACCGCCCCTGCCGTGGATCTGCAACAAGGGCCGCGACCTCGCGGGGCTGCTGGAACGCCCGCGCTCGACGGCCGCGATGAAAAAGGGCCGCGAGGTACCGCTGGCCGAAGCCGTGGCTGCCGCGCGCGAACTGATCGGGCGCGCGCGCCGGCCGGTGGCGCTGATCTCGAGCTGGGCCTCGAACGAGGAACTGCTCACCTTCCAGCGCACGCTGGCGCCGCGCTTCACCTGCTTCGTCAAGAGTGATCACCCGCCGGCGGCCGACGAAACGGTTCAGGACGACCTGCTCATCCGCGCCGACAAGAACCCGAACGCCCACCGCGCGCGCGAGTTCTTCGGCCATGCCGCGCTCACCTTCCCGCCCGACACCGACCTCGTGCTGGTGTGGGGCGAAGGCTTCGATTTCGCCACCGCGCCGCGCGGCGTGCCGGTGATCTTCCTCAACGCCTACTTTGCGCCGGAGAACGGCCACGCCGACGTCTTCTTCGCCATCAGCGTGATGACCGAGCGCGCCGGGCACTACACCAACTTCGAAGGCACGGTGCGGGCCTTTCTGCCCTGCTTCGCCAAGCCCGCGGGCGTGGCCGATGCCGAGCAGGTCTTCGAGGCCCTGGCCGCCCTGGCCGCCGCCGGTGCACGCAGCGATGAAGCCGCGATGGTGACGCCATGATGCAAGACCTCGTCGTGCATGCCGTCTACATCGCCTACGCGCTGGGCATGCTGCTCACGTTCGGCACCGTGCTGACCTGGGTCGAGCGCAAGCAGGCGGCGGTGATGGCCGACCGCATCGGCGCCAACCGCGCCTACGTGCGGCTGCCGTTCACGCAGATCAAGCTGGTGTGGCTGGGCCTCTTCCACGGCCTGGCCGACGGCCTGAAGATGATGCTCAAGGAGGACTTCAAGCCCGCCGCCTACGACCGCTTCGCCTACGAAGTGGCGCCGTGGGTGGTGTTCGTGCCGGTGCTGCTGGTGTTCGGCGTGGTGCCGTTTGGCGGCGTGCTGCATCCGGCCGAGCTGTTTTCGGGCTGGCCCGCGGTGGCGGCCTGGTTCGGCGAGCGCTCGTACAACCTGCAGATCGCCGCGCTCGACGCGGGGCTGTTGATCATCTTCGCGTTCGGGGGACTGACCGTCATCGGCGCGATGCTCGCCGGCTGGTCGTCTTCGAACAAGTTCTCGATGCTGGGGGCGCTGCGTGCCGGCTCGCAGATGATCTCGTACGAGCTGGTGATGGGCCTCACCGTGCTGGGCCTGATCCTCATCTACGGCACGGTGGACCTGATGGACATCGTGCGGCAGCAGTCGGGCATCGTGCTGGGCTTCCTGCCCGCGTGGGGCGTGGTGCTGCAGCCGTTCGCCGCCATCCTCTTCATCACCGCGGCGATGGCCGAGAACCGGCGCATCCCCTTCGACCTGCCCGAGGCCGAGAGCGAGCTGATCTCCGGCTACTTCACCGAGTACTCGGCGATGAAGATGGGCCTGTTCATGTTCGCCGAGTTCATCGAGATCGCGGTCATCGCGGCGATCTTCACCACGCTGTTCCTCGGCGGCGCCAACCTGCCGTACATGCACGACGGCGGCTTCACGTTCCCGGGCGGCGCCGAGGTGGCGCTGAGCCACGGCGTGGTGGTGGTGCTCCAACTCGTCACGTTCCTCGTCAAGGTGCTGGTGATGAGCAGCTTCCAGATCCTCGTGCGCTGGACGCTGCCGCGCTTCCGCTACGACCAGTTGCTGCGCTTCGCGTGGAAGTTCCTGTTCCCGATCTGCCTGGCGAACCTGGTCGTCACGGCGGTCGCGGTGTGGCTTCTCAACGTCGCCGGGGGCACGGTATGAGCGCGCCGGGCGGCAACGCCAGCAAGGTTCTCAAGGTGGAACGCCGCATCCGCCGCGTCTACTGGAACGAGCCCACGATGGGCGCGTGGGAGCGCGTTTACCTGCTCGAGGTGGTGCGGGGGCTGGCCATCACCGGCGGCGTGTTCCTGCGCAACATGGGCAAGTGGATCACCGGCAGGAAGGGCGCGGTGACCGCGTACTACCCGGAAGAGATCCGCGCCGACTACGCGCGCCACAACCGCGGCAAGCATGTGCTCGTGCGCCGTGCGGACGGCTCGCCGCAATGCGTGGCGTGCAACATGTGCGCCACCGTGTGCCCGGCGAAGGTGATCGAGATCGAGGCCCGCCATGACCCGGCCGACCCCGAGCACCCCAAGAGCCCGGCGCGCTTCGAGATCGACTACTCGCGTTGCATCTTCTGCGGCCTGTGCGTCGAGGCCTGCCCCGAAGACGCCATCCGCATGGCCAAGGAGGTGCCGAACCTGCCCGGGCCCGACCGCCACGCGATGTGGATCGGCAAGGAGGAGTTGCTGAACTGGCAGCCGGCGTCCGATGCCGCCAAGCGCTACCCGCCGCGGCCGGGCGCCGCCGGCGCGCCGGCGAGCGAGGCCTCACGATGATCGAGAACCTGCTGCTCATCCTCTTCGCCGCCGCGGCAGTGGCCGGCGCCGTGCTGATGCTGCTGCTGCGCCACCCGATGCGCGTGGCGTTGGCCCTCATCGCCTCGATGATCTCGCTGGGCGGCATCTACGGCCTGCTCGGCGTGCACGTGATCGCGGTGTTCCAGATCATGATCTACGTCGGCGCGGTGATGGTGTTCATGGTCTACGCCATCATGCTGCTGGACGTGCGCGACCCGTCGTTCACCGAGCGCTATTCCCGGTTGCTGTGGCCCGGGCTGGCCGCGGTGGCGGTGCTCGTGGGTGTGCTGGTGTCGGCGGTGTGGCCCGACAAGGACGCCGAGCCCGCCGCCATCGCCGCCTTCGCCGCCTCCACCGAGAGTGGCACGGTGTTCGGCGTGCAGGCCTTCTCCGCCGCCTTCCTCGGCCAGTACTGGCTGTACTTCGAGCTGACGTCGGTGCTGCTGGTGGTGGCGGTACTGGCGGCAGTGGCCATCGTCAAACTGCGCAAGAGCGAGCCGGCCGCCGCGCCCTCCGCACCGGTCACGCGGGAGCCGAGTCATGGATAAGGCGAACCTGCTGCTGACGGTGAGCTTCGCGCTCTTCGGCCTGGGGCTGCTGGGCGTGATCGTGCGCCGCAACCTGCTGGTGATGCTGATGTGCATGGAACTGATGCTCAACGGCGTCAACTTGAGCCTCGTCACCTTCGCCCAGCAGCAGCAACACCTGGACGGCGCGGTGATGGTGTTCCTCATCTTCATCGTCGCGGCCAGCGAGATCGCCATCGCCATCCCGATCGTGCTGCTGCTGGTGCGCCACGGGCGCACGCTGGATGCCGGTGCCTACGCGGGCCTGAAGGGCTGATCCCAGGGCTGACCCACCATGACTGCCCACCTCCTCGCCTGGATCGTTCTGCTGCCGCTGGCCGGCTTCGTGCTCAACGGCGTGCTCGGCACGCGGCTGCGCGGCCACGACGCCGCGCGCCTGGGCCCCGGCTGGGTGGGCCTGATCGGCTGCGCGCTGCCGATCGGCTCGTTCGTGCTCACGCTCACGGCGCTGGCCCAGCTGCAGGCCACCGGCCAGCCCTTCGTCGACGCCACCTACACCTGGGCGCGGTTCGGCGAGCGCAGCTTCGAGATCGCCTTCTACTTCGACCGCCTGGCCGCGGTGATGACGCTGGTGGTCACCGGCGTCGGCTCGCTGATCCACATCTACTCGCTCGGCTACATGAAAGGCGACGAGAGCCACGCGCGCTTCTTCGCCTACCTGAACCTGTTCCTGTTCTTCATGCTGCTGCTGGTGCTGGGCCGCTCGCTGCTGGTGATGTTCGTCGGCTGGGAGGGCGTGGGCCTGGCGTCGTACCTGCTGATCGGCTTCTGGTTCGACGACCCGGTCAAGGCCGCCGCCGGCAAGAAGGCCTTCGTCACCAACCGCATCGGCGACGCCGGCTTCCTGCTGGGCATGTTCGTGCTGTGGCACGCCTTCGGCACGCTGGACATGGACCGCATCAACGCCGCGTACTCATCGGGCGCCGCCCCGGCCTGGGCGATGACCAGCGCCAGCCTGATCGGCGTGCTGCTGTTCATCGGCGCCTGCGGCAAGTCGGCGCAGATTCCGCTGCACGTGTGGCTGCCCGACGCGATGGCCGGCCCGACGCCGGTGTCGGCACTGATCCACGCCGCAACGATGGTCACCGCCGGCATCTACCTCGTCGCGCGTTTGTCGGGCCTGTACGTCAACGCGCCGGAGGCGTCGCAGGTGATCGCCGTGGTCGGCGTGGCCACCGCGTTCTTCGCCGCCACCATCGCCGTGGTGCAGACCGACATCAAGAAGGTACTCGCGTACTCCACCGTCTCGCAGCTGGGGCTGATGTTCGTCGCGCTCGGCGTTGGTGCCTACGCAGTGGCCATCTTCCACGTCGTCACGCACGCCTTCTTCAAGGCCTGCCTGTTCCTCGGCGCAGGCAGCGTGATCCACGCGCTGTCGGGCGAGCAGGACGTGCGCAAGATGGGCGGGCTCGCCCGGCGCATCCCCGTCACTTTTGCCACCTTCGCCATCGCCACCGCGGCGATCGCCGGCATTCCGCCGCTGGCGGGCTTCTTCAGCAAGGACGAGATCCTGTGGTTCGCCTTCGCCAGTTCGCGCGGCGGCGCAGCGTGGCTGTGGGCGCTGGCGTCACTGACGGCACTGCTCACGTCGTTCTACATGTTCCGGCTGCTGTGGCTCACGTTCTTCGGCCGCTCACGCATGGAACCCAAGGTCGAACACCACGTGCACGAGTCACCGTGGTCGATGGCCGGCGTGCTCGTCGTGCTGGCGGCGCTGTCCACGGTGGGCGGCTTCATCCCCGTGGCGCACTGGCTGGAACCGATGCTGCCCTTGCCGAACATTCCCGAGGCGCTGCATCACAGCGAGCGTTTGCTCATCGGCGTCGCGGTGGTGATCGGCTTCGCTGGCCTCGCGTTGGCTGCGTGGTTCCACGGCGGCGAAGCAACCCGCGCCGCAGCGATGCGTGAGCGGCTGAGCGGGCTGCACCGCGTGCTCACGAACAAGTACTTCGTCGACGAACTCTACGAAGCCGTGCTCGGCCGGCCCTGGCAGTGGCTGTCGCAGCGCATCTTCCTGCAACTGGGCGACCGCACGCTGATCGACGGCAGCCTGCACACGCTGGCCGCCACCGCACGCCGCGCGGCCGCCGGCCTGGGCGCGCTGCAGGCCGGCAGCCTGCACCGCTATCTGTTCTACGTGGTGCTCGGCATCGCCGCGGCTCTGGTCTGGAGCGTGCGCCATGGCTGACACCGGTTCGGGGTCCTTCATGCTGCAGTTGGCATTGCATGTCGTGCTGTGGCTGCCGCTGGCGGCGATGCTCGCGCTGGCCCTCCTGCCCCGCGACGCGGTGCGCACGATCCACGGCTTCAGCCTGTGGGTGATGCTGCTTCAGTTCGCGGCCACCGTGTGGCTGTACGCCGAGTTCCAGCCGGGCGTTGCCGCGGCGCAATTCGCCAGCCGCGTACCGTGGATCGAGAGCTGGGGCGTGTACTTCTCGATCGGCCTGGACGGCGCCAACGTGCTGCTGGTGCTGCTCACCGGCTTCCTCGGCCCCCTCGTCGTGGCCGGCTCGTTCAGCGCCATCACCAAGGACGTGAAGCTCTTCCACGCGATGGTGTTCCTGATCCAGTTCGCGATGATGGGCACCTTCCTCGCGCAGGACTTGTTCGTCTTCTACATCTTCTGGGAGACGATGCTGATCCCGATGTTCCTGCTCATCGGCATCTGGGGCGGCGAGCGGCGCATCTACGCGACGCTGAAGTTCGTGCTGTACACGGCCTTCGGCTCGATCCTGATGCTGGCGGCGATGATCTGGCTGGTGCTGGCGGCCCAAGCCGCGGCGGGCGGTACGCCTTCGTTCGCGTTCGAAGACCTCTACCGCCTGAAGCTGCCGGCCGACGTGCAGCTGTGGCTGTTCGCCGCGTTCGCGCTGTCGTTCGCGATCAAGGTGCCGATGGTGCCGCTGCACACCTGGTTGCCCGACGCGCACGTCGAGGCGCCCACCGCCGGTTCGGTGATCCTCGCCGGCGTGCTGCTGAAGATGGGCACCTATGGCTTCATGAAGCTGGGCTTCCCGCTCTTCCCTGCGGCCACGCTGTACTTCACGCCGCTCGTCCAGGTGCTGGCGGTGGCCAGCATCGTCATCGGTGCCGGGCTGGCGCTGGTGCAGGACGACATCAAGAAAATCATCGCCTACAGCTCGATCAGCCACCTGGGCTACGTGATGCTGGGCCTGGTGAGCCTCGATCTCATCGGCATCCAGGGCGCCATCGTGCAGATGGTGAGCCACGGGCTCACCGCCGCGGGCCTGTTCCTGATGATCGGCATGGTCTACGAGCGCACGCACTCTCGCGACATCACGGCGTACGGCGGCCTGGCGCGGCTGGTGCCGATGTACTCGGTGGCCTTCATGATCCTCACGCTGGCTTCCATCGGCCTGCCGACGACCAGCGGCTTCACCGGCGAGTTCCTGGCGCTGCTGGGCACCTTCAACGCCGCCTGGGCGCAGCACCTGCAAGGCGACTCGTTTGCGCTGGGGCCTGCGGTGCTGGCGGTCACGGGCGTGGTGCTGGGGGCGCTGTACATGCTGCGCTTCGCCGCGCTGTTCCTGTTCGGCGCCACGCGCGCGCCGGTGGCCAAGCTCGCCGACCTGAACGGCCGCGAGACGACGATCCTCGTCGCGCTCATCGCCGCGATCTTCTGGCTCGGCCTCTTCCCCGGCGAGCCGATGCGCAAGACCGAAGTGGCGGCGCGGCAGTACCAGCAGCGGGTGGCGGCGGCGCGCGGCACGGCCGTGGCAGGCGCTGCAACCGCCGCCACGCCGCTGATCGCAGCCGCGGCACCCGCAGCGCCCACCCAACCATGACACCGGTGCGCCCCTCATGAACTGGCCCGCCTTCGCCATCGGCCTGCTGCCCGAGCACCTGCTGCTCGCCGGCGTGCTGCTGCTCATCGTGCATGCGCTGGTCGCCAGGTCGGGCCAAGGCGCGGCGGCCATCGCACTGCTCACCGTCGGCGCCGCCGCGCTGGCAGCGCTGTGGCTCGCGCTCACCGGTTTCGAGGGCGAGCCCTTCATCGGCCAGGTGTCGGTGTCGCGCAGCACGTCGCTCGGCAAGGTCGTGGTGCTCTCGCTGGCCTGGCCCGTGCTGCTGCTGGCGCGGGATGACCTGGGCGACGGCGGGCCGTTCTATCCGCTGCTGGTGAGTTCACTGTACGGGCTGGCGCTGATGCTGTCTTCCGACAGCTTCCTCACGCTCTTCCTCGGCCTGGAGCTGATGTCGCTGCCGGTGTACGTGCTGGTGCTGTTGGGCCTGAAGCGCCAGACGAGTCCCGAGGCGGCGCTGAAGTACCTGGTGCTCGGCGGCGCGGCCACCGCCACGCTGCTGATGGGCATCTCGCTGCTGTACGGCCACGCGGGCATGCTGGCGCTGGTGGCGTTCCCCGAGGCGCTGGCGCGCAGCGCCACGGCAACCGCGGCCGCTGGGGGCGGTGCGGCCCTCGCCGGTGTCGTGCTCGTGCTGTTGGCTTTCTTCCTCAAGGCCGCGATCGTGCCCTTCCACGCCTGGGCGCCCGATGCCTACGAGGGCGCGAGCCTGCCTGTCACCGCCTACATGGCAGCCATCGTCAAGGCCGGCGTGTTGCTGGCGGCGCTGCGCCTGTTCGGCGCCTCTTCGGTGCCCGGCGTGCTGGTGGGCCTCGTCGCCGTGCTGCCGCTCGCCTCCATCGCCTGGGGCAACCTGGCGGCGATGCGGCAGCCGAATCTGCGCCGCATGATGGCCTACTCGTCCATCGCGCACGCCGGCTACCTGTTCCTCGCCTTCCTCGGCGACGCGGCAGGCCGCTTCACGGCGGTGTGGTTCTACCTGCTGGCCTACGGCCTGATGACGATGCTCGCGTTCTCGGCCTTGCCGGCGCATGGCGACGACTCGCGGCGCGACCGCATCGACGAGCTGCAGGGCTTGTTCCACCGCCAGCCGTTCGCGGCCATCGTCATCGGCCTGGCGATGCTGTCGCTGGCCGGTATCCCGCCGCTGCCGGGGTTCATCGCCAAGTTCCTCATCTTCCGCGAGGTGATGGCGGCGGGCCATACGCTGGTGGCGGTGCTGGGCCTGGTCGGCAGCTACCTGGGCATCTACTTCTACCTGCGGGTGATCCAGGCGATGTTCATGGGGGCGCCGGCGGCGCTGAGCGGCACTCAGGGCGCGGCGACGCTGCGCACCCCGGCGCTGGTGGCCAGCGTGTTGTGCCTGCTGCCGGCGATCGTGGTGGCGGTGGCACCGGGTTGGATCTTCCGGGTGCTTTGAGCTGAAGCTTCGGGTGCTCGGTTCGCGTGCTCGGCTCGTTTCACGCGACTGCGGGCACGCGACCCGGGAAGGGGCGGTGCGCTACTTGCGCTTTCCCCACGAAGTGCATCGCGCGACCAGGTCGGCCACCGAGGTTGCAGACGCGAACCCGCCGTCTCGATAGGCTGGGTGCGGGTCGAGCCTGCGGCTGCCAAGCCGCTCCCAACCGACGCGCAAGAAAGGAAGCCGTGCCATGAGCGAATCCCTCTCGTTCGAGTTCGAGCTGCAACAGCTCGCCGACTACGAGTTCAGGGTCAAGTTCGACGCCCCGGGCGTGGCCGAGTTGCTGCTCGACGAGCCGCCGCCGCTGGGCCACGCTGCCGGTCCCAACGCGGCGCGGCTGATCGGTGCGGCGGTAGCCAATTGCCTGTCGTCGAGCCTGCTGTTCTGCATGCGCAAGTTCAAGCAGAGCACCGGGCCGCTGCGCGCGCAGGTCAACGGCGAGCTGGCGCGCAACGAGAAAGGGCGGCTGCGCATCGACCGCTTCGACGTGACCATCCATCTCGCCGAGCCGGCCGGCGCCATCCAGCACTTCGAGCGCTGCCTGGCGCAGTTCGAGGACTTCTGCGTCGTCACCGAGAGCGTGCGCCACGGCATCGCGGTCGGCGTGCGTGTCGTCGACGCCGGCGGCACCGAGGTCTTCACCGGCGGGCAGGCGGCCGCAGCGACTGCCGCTGCCGCGACAGCGGCGTAGCCAAGAGGCCGACGATGAAACTGCACCGGCGCTGGGTGGCCGCATCCGCGGCGATGTTGCTCATGGCGGTGGCGGGCGGCGCAGCCTACCTGCGCTTCGGCCGCACCGTCGACGTGGCCACGGTGCGGGTCGAGGCCGGCGCCGTCGCGCAGCGCGTCGTCGGGCCGGGCACCGTGCAGGCACGTGTTCCCGTGACGCTGTCGGCGCGCATCACGGCGACCGTGCGGCGCGTCGATGCCGACATCGGCGACATGGTGCGCCGCGGCCAGCCGCTGGTGCTGCTGGACGACCGCGACCTCGCGGCCAAGCGCAGCGTGGTCGACGGTCAGCAGGCGGCGCTGGCCCGCAACCTCGAAGCCGCCCAGGCCGGAGCCGCCCGGGCCGAGGCCGAGCTCGAACTGGCGCGCAGCCGCCAGCGGCGCGACGCCGAGCTGCTGAACACCGGGTTCGTCTCGCCGGCGGCACTGGACACCTCCAACGCCGCGCTGCGCGCGGCCACCGCCAACGTCGACAACGCCACGGCAACGCAGGCCGCCCGCGCCGCCGAGGCGCGTGCGCTGGCGGCCGAGGCGCGCTACGCCGAGGCAGTGCATTCGCACGCCCGCATCGTGGCGCCGATGGACGCGCTGGTGATCGCGCGCCAGGTCGAGGTCGGCAGCACCGTGGTGCCGGGCAGCACGCTGCTGCGCCTGGTCGACCCGCAGAGCGTGTGGGTGGTGATGCGGGTGGACGAGTCGGTGCTCGGCCGCATCGAGCTCGGCCAGCCGGCGACCATCCGCCTGCGCACCGGCGAGACGCTGCGCGGCAAGGTGGCGCGAATCGCCCGCCAGTCCGACGCCGCCACGCGCGAACTGGACGTGAACATCACGTTCGACACTGCGCCGCGGCGCTTTGCCATCGACCAGGAAGCCGAGGTGGCGGTCGAGGTCGGCGATGTGCGCGGCATCACCATCCCGCTGGCCGCGCTGACGCGCAGCCGCGAGGGCCGCCCGGGCGTGCTGGTGGTCGAGGGCGGCCGCACGGCGTTCCGCGCGCTCGAAACCGGCGCCGCCGACAACCGCCGCGTGCTGGTGCTCGAGGGCCTGGCGGCGGGTGAGACCATCGTCGCTCGCGCCGAGGGCGTGCGGACGAACGTGCGCGTGCGCGCGCTTGAACCGGCCGCAGGGGCGGCCGCAGGGGCCGCCACAGGTGCGGCCACACGGGCGGCAACGGGGGCAAGCGCTGCTGCTGCCGCGCCGGCGGCGGCGCCGGAACCTCCGCGCCGCTGAACCGCCATGGACCTGGCAATCAAGGACATCCGGCGCCACGTCGGGAAGTTCGTCGCCACCATCGCCGGCGTGGCGATGCTGCTGGCCATCGTGCTGGTGATGAACGGCATTTACCAGGGCAACATCGCCGACGGCGTGTGGCTGATCGAGCACACCGCCACCGACCTGTGGGTGGTGGAGCGCGGCCGCGGCGGCCCGTTCAACGAGAGCTCGCGCATGCCGCTGGACAGCCACAAGAGCGTGGCCGCGACGCCCGGTGTCGCCAAGGCGAGCCCGCTGGTCATCTACGCGGCGCAGCGCGAACTCGGCGGGCGCAGCCAGCAGTTCACGGTGATCGGCTACGACGTCTTCGGCGGCCTCGGCGGCCCCGGGCGGCTGGTGCGCGGCCGCACGATCGAGGCCCCGCGCTACGAGCTGGTGGCCGACCGCAAGCTCGGCCTCGAGCCGGGCGACCGCGTGAGCCTGGGCACCCACCGCTACACCGTGGTTGGCGTGACGCAGGGTGCGGTCGACTCGGGCGGCAACCCGCTGCTCTACCTGTCGCTGCCCGATGCGCAGCAGGTGCAGTTCCAGCAGGACAACCGCGCGCTCGTCGCGGCCCGGGCCGCGAGCCTCGAGCGCCTGCAGCGCGCCGGCTACACGCCCGAGCAGGCCAGCCGGCTGCTGCCGCTGCTGGCCACCCCCAGCGACACCATCAACACCGTGCTGGTGCGGCTGGCGCCCGGCGCCGATGCCGCCGCGGTGGCGCAGCACATCCGCGACTGGCTGTACTTCAACGTCTACACCAGCGCCGAGGAGCGCGCGCTGATGCTCGAAGGCCGGCTGGCGCGCATGTCGGCGGTGCTGGGCCTGTTCCGGGCGCTGCTGGTCGTCGTCTCGATCGTCATCATCGCGCTCATCATCTACGTGCTGACGATCGAGAAGATCCGCTCGATCGCCACGCTGAAGCTGATCGGCGCGCCCAACCGCGTGATCGTGCGGCTGATCATGGAGCAGTCGATGGCGCTGACGCTGGCCAGCTTTGCCGCCGCCTACGGGCTGCGCGCGCTGATCGCGCCGGGGTTTCCACGCTCGCTGTCGTTCCTGGCCGAGGAGACCACGATCACCTTCGCCGTCATGCTGGCCGGTGGCGTGGTCGCCAGCGGCATGGCGATCTGGCATGCGCTGCGCACGCCGCCGCAGCTGGCCCTCGGTGGATGACCGGCGGTCAAAGCGGGTGGAGGCGCATGACGGCCGCTGAACTCAGACGAAGGCAGGAGGAAACGCGTGGCGGTCGTTGAAGTCCAGGGCGTCTCGAAGACCTTCGGCAGCGGCGAGCTGGCGGTGCAGGCGCTCAAGCCCTGCTCGTTCACTGTCGAGCCGGGTGAGCTCGCCGCGCTGCTCGGGCCCAGCGGCTCGGGCAAGAGCACGCTGCTGCTGTCGATCAGCCTCATCCTCGAGCCGAGCGCAGGGCGCATCGTCATCGCCGGGCAGGAGGTCTACAACCAGGGCTGGACCGGCGTCGATGCGCGCGCCTTCCGGCGCCGCCACATCGGCTTCATCTTCCAGCAGCACAACCTGATCCCGTTCCTCACCGCGCAGGAGAACGTGGCGCTGATGATGCAGCTCAACGGCGCCAGCCGGCGCGACGCGGCGCGGCGCGCCAAGGAGCTGCTCGGTTATCTCGAGATCGCGCACCGCGCCGATTCGCTGCCCGCCAACCTCTCCGGCGGCGAGCAGCAGCGGGTGGCCATCGGCCGCGCGCTGGCCAACGAGCCGCCGCTGATCCTGGCCGACGAGCCGACGGCGGCGCTGGACACCGAGCGCGGCGGCAAGGTGATGGCGCTGTTGCGCAAGATCGCTCGCGAGCGCCGCTCGGCGGTGATCACCGTGACGCACGACCACCGCATGATCGAAGGCTTCGACACCGTCTACCACCTCGACGACGGGCGGCTGACGCGCCTGCCGCAGGCCGAGGCGGCGACCGCATAGCGCGCCCAACGGCGCCCCAATAGCCCACACCTGGGCAGCCATGGCTGCCGCCGCGCTGCGGTGGCAGTCACGAGGCACGCAGCCCCCGCTGCCTGACTTCCGAGCGGGCGCCGCGATCAGGCGCGTTGGACTCACACGGCTGCGCGATCGATCGAATAGATCAGGGCCACAGACCGTGGCGGGATCGGGCCGACGGGGTGCCCCGCTCCGCGAATGTCCTCTTGCGGCGGCCCAGCTTCGCTGGTCCCCCGCATGCCCCCTTGATTTCGCTGCGCAGGGCACCCCATCGTCCCGATCCGGCAGGCGCGTCGGGACTTGGCCGACGAAGACCCACCCAGGTGCCACCGAGGACGGCGGGTGGCCGGCGCAGCGAAATAAAGGATGCATTCAGGGGTCCAGCGAAGCTGGGCCGCTGAAAAAGGACATTCGCGGAGCCGACCACCCGGCGTCCTCGGCGCCACCACCTCGTCGAAGGCCTTTCAATGTCTTCGAACGCCAATGGGTATCAGCTCAGGCGCGGCAGGCGGCGCCGCCGCTCTTCAGGCCGAGCCGGGCCAGCACGCGCTCCAACGGGCACAGGCGCGTGAACGAGCTCTGGAACAGGTTGAAGCCGACGAACGTGGTCAGCCAAAGCCAGTGGCTCGAGTGGAACAGCGGGCTCGCTGGCGCGCCGAGCGCCAGGGACAGCAGAATCACGGTGCCGGCAAACAGGCGGATGGTGTTTTCGATGCTCATGGTGGGTGCCGATGTGAGTGGGTCTTGCGGGGCGGGAGCATGGCCGAGGCCGGCCGCTGCGTCGGCAACCCAGGTTGCGCGCGCCGCGGCGGCGGTGCCGTGCTCCGGTGCGGTGGCAACCCCAGCGGGCACGCATGGCGGCCCTGCGGGCACGGCGGACCGATGAACGACGCGCAGCCGACCCAGGCGCTGCTGCTGGCACGCTTTCCGGTCTTCGCGCAGGTGCCGGCGGCGCTGCTGGACGAGGTGCTGGCCGCGTCGCCTGCGCGCAAGGTGGCCTCCGGCAGCACGCTGTTCGAGCCCGGCATGCCGTGCACGGGCTTCCCGCTCGTGCTGGAAGGCAGCGTGCGCGTCACGGCCCGCTCCGCCGGCGGGCGCGAGATCGTGCTGTACCGCGTCAGCCCCGGCGAGGGCTGCATCCTGTCCAGCGGCTGCCTGCTGGGCGACATCCACTACACGGCGCGCGGCGTGGCCGAGACCGAGGTGGTGCTGCTGAAGATCACGCCGGCGCACTTCCAGCAGCTGCTGCTGCAGGCGGCGCCGTTTCGCCGCTTCGTCTTCGAGACCTACGGCGCGCGGCTCGCGGAGGTGATGGAACTGCTGGAGGAAGTGGCCTTCCGCAAGCTCGACACGCGCCTGGCGCGGCTGCTCGTCCAGCGCGGCCCGCTCATCGAGGCCACGCACCAGAACCTGGCCGACGAGCTGGGCAGCGTGCGCGTCTTCATCAGCCGGCTGCTGCGCAACTTCGAGGAGCGCGGCTGGGTGCGGCTGGAACGCGAGCGCATCAGCGTGGTCGAGCCGAAGGCGCTGGCCGAGTTCGCGAACGGCTGAGCCGGCGCACGGATGCGCCGGCGCACCGGCCGCACGGTGGCGGTGCGGCCGCCGCTACTTCTTGCCCACCGCCTCGCGCGCAATCGCGTCCAGCAGCGCCTCGACCTCGTCCAGCGCCTGCCGCGAAGCTGGCCCGCCGCCCGGGCTCATGAAGCGCCGGTAGGCGACGAACACCTCGTCGGGCTTGGCGGCCGTCGCGTAGACGACGATGCTGTACGGGCACATCACCACGTTGCCGGCGTACGCCTCCATCGTCTTGCGCGACAGCTTGGCGCTGCAGAACTGCAGCGTCTGCGCGTCGGCGTAGAGCTTCTTCTGCGAGCCGACGTCGGCGCCGGTGCGCTCGAGCATCTTGCCGATCTGCGCCTGGTAGTCGATCACCAGGCCGCGGTTCTCGATGGCCAGCTTGACGTTGTCGCGCACGTCGTCGAACTTGGCGCCGGCCTTGCTGTAGGTAACCACCGGCTGTGCGGCGGCGGCGAAGCTCGCCATGGCCAGGGTGGCGAGCACGGTCAATGCGTGGTTGCGGATCATCGTTCGATCTCCTTTTCGTGATGCCGGCGTCGTGCCTGGCGCAGCAACCGTCAGCGATAGCTCTGGTACACGCTCGCACTGCCGTCGCGCTTGACGAGCACGACGTCGTACGGCGTCTTCTGGCCGCCGTAGATCGGCCCGTCCATGCCCGGCGAGCCGAGTGGCATGCCCGGCACCGCGATGCCGACCACGCCCTGCGGCTTCTCGTTCAGCAGGCGCTTGATCTCGCGCGCCGGCACATGGCCCTCGAGCGCGTAGCCGCCCACCAGCGCGGTGTGGCACGAGCCGTACTTGTCGGCAAAGCCGACGCGGCGGCGCACCTTCGAGGCGTCATCGACGTCGAAAGCCTTGACCTCGAAACCATTGGCTTCGAGGTGCTTGATCCAGTCGCCGCAGCAGCCGCAGCTGGGGCTCTTCCACACCTCGACCATCGGCTTGCCGCCCTTGGCGGCGCGGGTCGCCCAGGCGGGCAGGGCCACCGCCGCAGCTGCCGTCAGCAGCCAGCGGCGGCGCAGGTTGACGCGCAGACTCATTGCATCGCTCCTTGCAGGTACAACTCCCGACGCCGTGGATGATGGACGCGCGCGCCGCCGGGGCGTTGATGCAGGTCAGCGGCGGCGGCCACGCCAGGCCGGCAGGCCGCGCTGCCGCCCGCTACATCATTCCCAGCGCCTTGGGCAGCCAGATCGACAACGGCGGCCAGTAGGTGACGATGACCAGGAAGATCAGCATCGTCAGCAGCCATGGCCACACCGCCACCGTCATCTCCGACAGGCCCAGCTTGCTGATGCCGCTGGCGACGTAGAGGTTGAGCCCCACCGGCGGCGTGATCATGCCGATCTCCATGTTCACGGTGATCATCACGCCGAAGTGCACCGGGTCGATGCCCAGCTTCATCGCGATCGGGAACAGGATCGGCGCGGTGATGAGGATGATGGAGCTGGGCTCCATGAAGTTGCCCATCACCAGCAGCAGCAGGTTCACCGCCAGCAGGAAGCCGATGACGCCCAGGCCGCTCTTCAGGATCCACTCCGAGATCGCCTGCGGCACGTTTTCGTGCGTGAGCAGGAACGAGAACAGGATCGCGTTGGTGATGATGTACAGCAGCATCGCGCTCATGTTCGCGCTGGCCAGCAGCGTCTTGGGCACGTCCTTCCACTTCAGGTCCTTGTAGACGAACATCGCCACGAAGAAGGCGTACACCGCGCTCATCGCCGCGGCTTCGGTCGGCGTGAAGATGCCGCTGTAGATGCCCCCCATGACGACGATGATGAGGAACAGGCCCCAGACCGACTCGCGGAAGAACTTCAGGCGCGCACCCCAGGTGGCCCGTGCCTCCTTCGGGTAGCCGCCCTTCCATGCCCGCCACCAGGTGGTGAACATCAGCATCGCGGCCAGCACCAAGCCGGGGATGACCCCGGCCATGAAAAGCGCCCCGATCGAGCTGTTGGTCGACACGGCGTACATCACCATCACGATCGACGGCGGAATCAGGATGCCCAGCGCCCCCGAGCTGCCCACCACGCCGGCGCCGAAGCGCAACGGGTAGCCGGCCTTGACCATCGCCGGGATGAGGATCGAGCCCACCGCCACCACCGTGGCCGGGCTGGAGCCCGAGATCGCCGCGAACAGCGCGCAGGCCACCACGGCGCCCAGGCCCAAACCGCCGGGCCAGTGCCCCACCAGCGAGGTGGCGAAGCGGATCATGCGCCGCGCCACGCCGCCATGCGTGAGGAAGTTGCCGGCCAGGATGAAGAACGGGATCGCCATGATCTCGAACTTCTCGATGCCGGTGAACAGCTTCAGCGCGACGGACTCGATCGGCACCTGCGTGAATGCGAACAGGAACGTCAGCACCGTCAGGCCGAGCGAGATCGACACCGGCATGCCGGTGATGAGCAGCGCCGTCAGCAGCGCGAAGATGATCAGCGCGTTCATGGCCGGCCTCCGGGCATGTCGTTCTTGTTGCCGCCGCCGTTGCCGTTCGACGACGCCCGGTCCTTCGGGTGCAGGTCGGGTTCGTGGCGGTACACCGCCTCCTCGTCGGCCACCTCCTCGTCGATGCCTTCCACATGCCCGTGGTCGTGGTGCGGCAGCTCACCGGTGCGCAGGAAGCTCACCAGCACCTGCAGGAAGCGAAAGCACATCAGGTACGAACCGAACGGCACCGCCGAGTAGACCATCCAGGTCGGCCACTCGAGGTCGGGCGTGGTCGGCCCTTCGAACAGGCCCTCGCCCTGGATGCCCAAGGCCTTGAAGAAGGCGTAGTGCGCGCCGTTCTCCCACACGAAATAGGCGCCCAGCGTGCCGACGATGCCGGTGAACGTGGCGCCGGCCAGCAGCCCGAAGACGATGAACTTGCCGCGCGGCCCCGGCTTCAGCCGATTGATCAGCACGTCCACGCCGACGTGGATGCCGGTGCGCACGCCGTAGGCGGCACCGAACTTGGCCATCCACACGAACATGATGATGCACAGCTCCTGCGCCCAGCCCATGTCCATGCGCAGCAGCGCGTCCTGCACGCCGGGGATCGCCACGCCCGAGGCGTAGCGGTGCATCACGGCAGCGAAGATGACCAGCGTCGCCGCGCCGATGAGGAAGGTGACGAGCCATTCCTCGAGGTGGTCCAGAAACCGGATGGCCATGTCGTGCCCTCGCCTCCTGTCGATGTCGGACCGGCGGCCGTCGGGCGGGTCCCAGGCTTCGGCCGCGTCTCTTCTCGTGCACAGATCACAAGGTGCGAAAAGACCGCCGCGTGCGGCCCGAGGTCGGGTCGAGCACCGCAGCCGTACTGGCGTACGGCGAGGAGCGCGGGCCTGGGATCGGGTCGCGCAGCAGGTCTATTCGCGCCTTGTCACAGCTTGCCCGGATCGAACCCGGTCTCCTTGTAGACCGACTCGATCACCTCCTTGCCGATGCGCGACTCCATCTCCTTGTGCACCTTGACCATCGCCTTCTTGATGGCCAGGCGCTCGGCGGGGGTCGGCGTGTAGATCGCCGTCTTGCCCGAGGCCTTGACCTTGGCCAGCGCCTCGTCGTTCTCCTCCTTGGCGATCTTGTTGGCGTAGTCGGTCGAGTCCTTCATCGCCTGCTCCAGCGCCGTGCGCACGTCGGCCGGCAGGCCGTCCCAGAACTTCTTGTTGGTGATCACCGCGTAGCCGAGATAGCCATGGTCGCTGAGCGTCATGTGCTTTTGCACCTCGTGCATCTTCTGCGTGAAGAGGTTGCTGTGCGGGTTCTCGGTGCCGTCCACCACGCCGGTCTGCAGCGCCTGGTAGACCTCGGAAAATGCCATCACCTGCGGCAGCGCACCCACCGCGCGCATCTGCGACTCGAGCACCTTGCTCGACTGGATGCGCATCTTCAGGCCCTTGAAGTCCTCCGGCGTCTTCAGCGGCTTGTTGGCCGAGAAGCTCTTGAAGCCGTTGTCCCAGTACGCCAGGCCCGTGATGCCCTTGGTCTCGAGCCTGGCGAAGAGCTGCTTGCCGACCTTGCCGCCGGTCACCTTGTGAAGCTCGTCGGAGTTGTCGAAGATGAACGGCAGGTCGAACACTTCGAACTCGCGCACCCCCAGCGGGCCGAACTTGGCCAGCGACGGGGCCAGCATCTGCACCGCGCCGATCTGCAGCGCCTCCATCTCCTCCTTGTCCTTGTACAAGGTGCTGTTGGCGTAGACCTCCACCTTGACGCGGCCCTTGCTCAGCTCGGCGGCGCGTTTGGCGAAGAACTCGCTGGCCTTGCCCTTGGGCGTGTCCTGCGCCACCACGTGGCTGAACTTGATGACCAGCGGGTTGGCCGGCGCCTGCGCGGCGGCGTTGAAGGCGAAGCCGGCGCTGACCAGCGCGGCGAGCAGCATGCGCAATCTCATGAAGGGTCTCCTTGGGTGAAGCGTGACCTGGGTGCAAGGGTGCGCGCGGCGCGCGCGGCGTGCCATGTGGGAACCCGCAACGCCGCACGCGCCGTGCGAAGAACTTGATCCAGCGCAAGGGCACCGGCGCTGCCGCCGGCGGCGGCGTTGCGCGCGCGCGTCACGGCACGCATGGCGGTCGGCGCCGCGTGGCCGGGCTACGCGCCCGCCCGCTTGGCCTTCGGCGAGTGCATGTCGTGCAGCTGCAGCCGGGTGGCCTGCAGCCTCTCGGACACCACGCCGAGCATGCGGTACATGAAGGCGAAGCCGAACCCGGTGTCGGCGCGGCAGGCTTGCAGCAGCTGCACGCCGTCGAAGGCCAGCGCCTCGGTGCGCTCCAGCGCCCGTGCCTGGAAGTACTTTCCGCGGCCCATCAGCACCGACGACCAACCCAGTTCGTCGCCGGCCGAGAGCGTCTGCACGCGCAGCACATGGTCGGGCTCCTGCATCTCCAGCGCCACGCGGCCGCTGACGATGAGATAGAAATCGTGCGTGTCGTCGCCTTCCTTGAAGATCACGCGGTCGGGTTCCAGCGCCACCTCGCGCGCCAGCTTGCGCAGCCTGTCGATGTGCTCGGGCTGGAATTCGTCGACGAAGGGGTGCTGCTT
This sequence comes from Rubrivivax sp., assembly GCA_016789865.1. GTDB lineage: Bacteria > Pseudomonadota > Gammaproteobacteria > Burkholderiales > Burkholderiaceae_C > Rubrivivax. The sequence continues at coordinate 41,237 of JAEUPC010000225.1, read as the reverse complement.
CAGCACCTCGAGCAGCGTGGCAGCGGGCATGGCGTGACTCTCCGGTTGTCGTTGTGGGGTGGGTGGCAGCGGCGTGCCTTGCTACAGGAAGGGCCTGGCGCGCTCGACGAGCTCGGCCAGTCCGGGCTCGGCGGGGTTGCGCGGCTTGCCCGGGTGGATGATGGCCACCTGGCACGACTCGGCCGCTTCCACCAGGTCGCGGTAGGTGCCGGCGTTGACGTCTTTGATCACCGCCTGCTTGTTCTCGTTGTAGGCGAACATGCGCGGATTGACGAGCTGGCACTCGTTGCAGCTCGGGCAGCGGGCGGTCTCGATCCACGGCTCGTCCGATGGCGGTGCGGAAGCGGCCTCCTCGGTCGCCACAGCGGCCGAAGCCGCCGCGGCGGGCACCGCGGCCGCGGCGGCGGCAGGCACCACGGCATCGTTGGCGGCGGCGGCCTGCGCAGCGGCGGCCTGCCTCGCCCGTTCCTCGGCCAGCAACCGCTCGGCGTGCGAATCGTGGATGCCGGCGTGCTCCTGCAGCCGGTGCCACAGCAACAGGCGCTCGCGTGTGGCCTTCATCAGCCGGGCGTCCACCAGCACGCGGTGCAGGCGCTCCTGCCCGTCCACCGCCAGCACGTAGGGCAACCGCAGCGCTGCTTCGTCCTCGGGCAGGCGCAGCCAGTCGGCAACCGGCAGCATGCCATCGTGCCAGCGGTCCCTGGGCACGGGCGCGAAGTGCGCCGAGCAGCGTGCATCGGTGAGCGCGAAGTCGGCGTAGGTGAAGGCCAGCGGCTGCACCACGCGCTGCAGCTGATCGTCGGCGTACTCGAACGGCTCGACCGGCCAGTCGTCTTCGGGCTGGCGGTTGCCGGCCAGCGTGAAGCGCGCCGCCCAGTTGGCCCCCGCTGCCGCGTCGTAGCAGAAGGTCGGGAAGGCGCGCGACTCACCTGCCGCGGCGGCACCGAGATACGGTGCGATGCCCGCCGTCGCAGCAGGCGAGCCGGCGTACACGGTGAACAGCGCCGGGCTGCGACACGACATGCCGCGGGCGATGCGCGCCTTCTGCGCCGGCAGGCCCGCGCTCGTGCACTGCAGGACGAACATGCCGCCCAGCCCCATCGCCGTGGTGGCCAGCCGCGCACCGCGCACGCCGAAGGCGAAGCGGCCGGTGCCCAGCGCCGCCTCGTCCATCAGGTCGCTCACCGGCACCAGCACCTTGGCCGGCATGCCCGAAGACAGCATCTCCAGCAGGCCCATGTTCTCGGGCGCAGAGGTGCGATCGGCCGGGATGCACACCAGGCTGTCGGGCAGCAGCGCGAAGTCATCGGCGGTGAGCGACTGCATGTCATAGCGCGCGAACACCGCGTCGTGCTCGGCCTCGACATAGCGGCCCGCGGCCTCCAGCTCGCCGATGGCGATGGCCTTCAGCAGCTCCACCGCGGCGGGCAGCCGCTCGCGGAACGCCTCCATCGCCGCGGCGCAGTTGTCGAACACGTTGCCGGCCGGCAGCGGGTCTTCGGCGCGCGCATCGGGCCAGAAGCGCTGCTGCGCGAGCACGCCAAGCGCCCACTCGATGCGCTGGCGCCGCGGCGCGGGCAGCTCGTCGGCCGGCGCGCGGCGCGCCACCAGGCGCGACATGGCCGCGAAGTCGAACAGCTCGCCGTGCCGGCCGCCGACGCCCGCACGCAGCGCCTCGGCCTGCATGCCGGCCTTGGAGTGCACCCAGGCGGCCCGGCGGATGTCCGACAGCTTGCGCATCAACGCGTCAGCGACGCGGTGGTATTCGCGCGACTTCTCGAGCTGCGCCAGGCGCCACGCGCGCGTCAGCAGCCGCGCCGGCAGCGCCGCGTCGCAGGGCGCGAGTTCGCCATCGATCTTCAGCGACTCGGCCGCTTGCGCCAGCACGCGCCGCGCGGTGTCGTCGTCGCTGCCCTGCCCCTGGGGAAGTCGCGCCAGCGCCAGCGGCCACAGTTCGGCCAACGGCCCCTGCGCGCCTTCGTCGACCATCCGCCGCATTTCGGCCTCCAGCCGCAGCAGGTGCCGACGCAGCCGCTCGCCCTCGAGGCCGCGCGGCGCCAGTTCGGCGGCCAGGCGGCCGATCACGGTGGCCAGCGGCAGCACGCAGCCGTCGGGGCCGGGCGCTTGCGGCAGCACCACCGGGTAGTCGTGGCGCAAGCGGGTCAGGTGGCGGTAGGGCGCCAGCAGCGCCGGCCGCAGCGTGGCCACTTCCACTTCGGCAAAGCCCGCGCCGCTGCGCTGCCCGGCGACGTGAAACCGCATCTGTTCGTTGTGGATGGTCGGCGCGTCCATGGCGGCTGCCTTGTCTGGGTGGTTCGATGGGCGTCGGTCGGTGCGCGGCGGCCGGTTTCAAGCCGCCTGCGGCACGGCCTGCGCGCCCTGCTCCATGCCTTCGGGCCAGATCGTGTACTTGTCCAGCTCCGCCTCCAGCCCGGCACGGGTGCGCTCCGGCGAGCGCGGCGTGCCGGCGTGGCGCAGGTCCTCGTAGCAGGGCACCTCGGGGTTGTGGTACAGGATGCCCACCGGAATCGGGTCTTCGACGCTGGCGATCTCGCGCGCGGTGTCGATGTCCAGCGGGTCGTGCTCGCGCTGGTTGCGGTAGACGCGGCCCACATCGGCGCCGGGTTTCAGGCCGTGGGCATGCGTGAGCACCAGCGTGCGTGCCGGATCGTGCAGCCAAGGCTCGAACATCTTGGGCAGGAACTCGGGGCAGCGCTGGATGATGCGGATGAAGCTGAAGCCGCGGTGGTGGAACGCGCGGCGCACGATGTCGTACAGCTGCTCGGGCATCCAGTCCACGCCCTGGGCGACGAAACTGGCGTTCTGCACGCCCAGCGTCACGGTGAGCGGATTCAGCGCTTCCAGCACCGCGCCGCGCGGCGTGGTGTTGCTCCTCAGGCCCGCGGGCGAGGTGGGCGAGGCCTGCTTCTTGGTCAGCCCGTAGACATGGTTGTCGTGCAGGATGACGGTGATGTTCATGTTGTAGCGGATGGCGTGGATCCAGTGCGCCGCGCCGATCGAGCAGCAGTCGCCGTCGCCGGTGTTGACGAACACGTGCAGGTCCGGCCGCGCCATCTTCACGCCCTCGGCCAACGGGAACGCGCGGCCGTGGATGCCGTGAAAACCGTAGGTCTTCATGTAGTGCGGGAAGCGGCTGGAGCAGCCGATGCCCGAGACGAACACCGTGCGTTCGGGCGCGAGGTTCTCGTCTCGGCACAGGCGCTGCACGGCGGCCAGGATGGCGTTGTCGCCACAGCCGCTGCACCAGCGCGGCACGCCGCCTTGATAGTCTTCCAGCGCGTGGTGCGCCTCGTGCAGGCGGATCACGCAGGAGTGCAATGCGGAACCCATCTCGGCTGTCTCCTTCGAACTCGAACGCTGCTCAGGCGACCGGCTGCGCCAGCTTCGCCAGCGCCACCTCGACCACGCTGCCGGGCTTGATCGGCTGCCCGCGCGCTTCGCTCCAGCAGTCGATGTCGACCAGGGTGCGCGAGCGCAGCAGCGTCGCCAGCGCCGAGTAGCGGCGGTTGTCGGCGTCGATCAGCTCGTCTTCGAGCCGGTCGCTCCAGTTGCCTTCGATCGTCATCACGCGCTTGAAGCGCTGGAGGATCGGCTTGAGGCCCGAGGGCATCGGCTGGATGAAGCGCAGGTGCAGCGACGACACGGCGTGCCCCTTGGCACGCAGCCGGTCCACGGCTTCCTCGATGGCGCCTTGCGTGCTGCCCCAGCCGACGAGCAGCAGTTCGCCCTCTTCGGCACCGTAGACAGGCGGCGTCTTCAACGTCTTCTGCAGGGCCGCCAGCTTCAGGCTGCGCATGCGCAGCCCTTCCTCGTTGATGGCCGGGTCGTAGGCCACCTTGCTCGCGCGGTCGTGCGCCAGGCCGGTGATGGTGTGCATGCCGCCCGGCTGCCCCGGGATGAAGCGGCGCGCGATGCCGGTGAGCGGGTCCCAGTCATAGGGCTTGGCGCCCTCGGGCACCGGCGTCTGGTCGATCGGCGGCGCCAGCCATTCCTCGCTGAACTGCGGGCGCGCGAACGGCTGCTGCGCGGTGGACAGGCTGGCGTCCGACAGCACCACCACCACCATGTTGAAGGTCTCGGCGATCTTGCGCGCCGTGATCATCGAGTGGAAGCAGTCTTCGATGCCGGACACGGCCATCACCACTTTCGGCGCGTCGCCATGGCTGCCGAAGATGGAGGTGAGCAGGTCGCCCTGCTCCACCTTCGTCGGCTGCCCGGTGCTCGGACCACCGCGCTGCACGTTGACGATGACCAGCGGGATCTCGGCCATCACGGCCAGGCCGATGCCCTCCTGCTTGAGCGAATAGCCGGGGCCCGAGGTGATGGTGACGGCGCAGCGCCCCGCGTAGCTGGCCCCGATGGCGAACGCGCAGGCGGCAATCTCGTCTTCGGCCTGGTGCACGAGGCCGCCCACCTTCTCGAAGCATTCGGAGAGATAGTGCGAGGCGCTGGTCGCCGGCGTGATGGGGTACATCGCGCAGATGTCCATGCCCGAAGCGAGCACACCCAATGCGATGGCGGTGTTGCCGCTGACCACCACCTGCGGCTCGGTGATCTTCGGCGCCGGGATGCAGACCTTGAAGTCGAGGTTCGCCTCGGCCCACGCGAAGCCGGCTTCCATCAGCTTGACGTTGCTGGCGATGACCTTGGTGTCCTTCTTGCCGAAGATGAGCGCGATCTGCGCGCGCGCGAGCTGGAGGTCGAGGCTGTAGATGCTGCACAGCATCCCGAGCACGAACATGTTCTTGCCCTTGCGCGGGTCGGCCACCAGCGTGCGGCACTCGCGCTCCAGCGGCGCCTCGAGAACGTGGAAGCCGCCTTCGCGCAGCGCCGTCACCGTGCTCGTGTACGAGGCCACGATGCCGGGGTCGGCGTGCTCGCGCCACATGTTCTCGAGGATGATCGTGGCGCCCTTCTTCAGCTCGCCGGCCTTGACGCGGCCGAGCAGCACCTGCTCGTTGAAGGCCACCGCGAGGTCGGTCTGGTCGCCGCCGTTGGTGATGCGCTTGGCGCCGATGCGGACGCGGATGCCACTGGCCCCGGCCACGCTGCGCGCCGGCGGCTGGATCTCGGCCGGGATGATCTCCACCGTCCAGATGCCGTTGCCGCTGCGCGCGGCGATGGCTGCCAGGCTCTGGCCGCAGCGCTGCGCGCCTTCGCCGGAGTCGCTGATGACCTCGACGATGTGCTCTTGCAGTTCTTGCACGGGCTTGGGTGGCTTTGCCGCCGGGCTGGCGGCGGGGCGGTCGAGGAGGGCGGTGTCGTTCATGTGATAGGGTCTCCTCGGCGATCTATCTCTCGCTGCCTCGGCGCCTGCCTTTGCGAAGCGGGTTGATCTCGGGCTTCGCAGGTGGTGGCGGCTCAGGCGGGGGTGGGCCAGGGCCGGGGGCTTATATGCGGCGGTCAGCTCGCTGCGCTCGCTGACTGCTCTGCGGTGCTCGGGCTTCTGGCCCGCGCCCCAACTCGCTCCGCTCGCTGCGCTCGCCTTGCTCAAACAATGGGCGCGAGTCAGTTTTGGATGCGCGTGAGTACACGCGCGGCCAGAAGCCCTGCGCTGCTCGACGCCGCAAATGCGCCCCAGGCCCTGGCCCACCCCCGCCTGAGCAACAGACCGGTTGGCACCCGAAGGCTCTTCCTTCGGAGGGGCACCACGTTCGCGCAAGGCAGCGGGCGGTACGGCGGCGGCGCACATTGGCGGCGCCGAGGAGGCGAGCCCGGACACAAACAGTCCGGGGGACTGTTTGTGCCTGGCGAGCGGCCGGGCCTCCTGCCCCGGCGCGGCCTGCAAGGCCAGGGCTCCTGGCCGCGCGCGTACTCGCGCGCATCCACATCTGACTCGCGCCCATTGTCTGGGCACAGCGAGCGAAGCGAGCGGAGCGAGTTCGGGCGCGGGCCAGGAGCCTGAGCACCGCAGGGGAGTCGGCCGCAACGCGGCCGACCGCCGGCTCTGCGCGCCGCCGCCGTGCCGCCCGCTGCCTTGCCGCCACCACGCTTTCATGACTCACTCGACCCAAACGCTCAGCCAGCCAGCCGCACCAGCGGCCGCCCATGCTCTTCGCGCGGAATGCCGAACAGCATGCCGCCCTCACCCTCGCCGTACACCGAAGCACTGTCGCGCAACCCCAGCCAGGCCTTCATGCTCTTGGCCGCGCGGCGGCCCGCACCCATCGCCTGGATGACGGTGGCCGCACCGGTGACGATGTCGCCGCCCGCCCAAACGCCCGCGATCGAAGTGCGCAGCTCGTCGTCAGCCGCGATGTAGCCACGCTTGTCGAGCTTCAGCCCACTGGTCTGCCCGAGGATCGGGTTGGCGTTGGTGCCGATCGCGAACACCACCGAGTCACAGGCGAACTCGAATTCGCTGCCCGGCACGGTGACCGGCTTGCGGCGCCCGGAGGCGTCGGGCTCGCCGAGCTCCATCTTCACGCAGCGCAGCGCGCGCACGCCGCCCCCACCATCGGGGATGATCTCCACCGGGCTCGTCAGCCAATGGAACTGCACGCCCTCCTGTTCGGCGTGGTGCACTTCCTCCACACGCGCCGGTGCCTCGGCCCGCGAACGGCGGTAAATGCAGTGCACGTTCTCGGCGCCCAGCCGCAGCGACACGCGCAGGGCGTCCATCGCCGTGTTGCCGGCGCCGATGACGGCGACGTTCTTGCCCGGCTGCAGCGGGGTGTCGAAGTTCGGAAAGTCGCGTGCGCGCATCAGGTTGCAGCGGGTGAGCAACTCGTTGGCCGAAAGCACCCCCGCCAACGACTCGCCCGGAATGCCCATGAAGCTCGGGTAGCCCGCGCCGGTGCCGATGAACACGGCGGCAAAGCCCATCTCGGTGAGCATCTGCTCGATGGTGAACAGCCGCCCGACCAGCGTGTTGCACTCGAAGCGCACGCCCAGCGCTTCGAGCTTGCGGATCTCGGCGTCGATGACGTCGTTGGGCAGCCGGAAGTCCGGGATGCCGTACTTGAGCACGCCGCCCGGCTGGTGGAAGGCCTCGTACACCACCACCTCGCAGCCGGCCTTGGCCATGTCGGCCGCGCAGGCCATGCCCGCGGGGCCGGCGCCGACGATGCCGACTTTCAAGCCGCTGGGCTCGATGTACGGCACGTTGGCCCAGCCCTCCTTGATGGCCGCGTCGCCGACAAAACGCTCCAGCCGGCCGATGGCCACCGGCTCCAGCGTCTCACCGACCGTGCACACGCCCTCGCACTGGTTCTCCTGCGGGCACACGCGCCCGCACACCGAGGGCAGCAGGTTGGTGTCGGTGATGATGTCGTAGGCACCGTGCAGGTGCTTCTCGGAAATCTTCTTGATGAAGCCCGGGATGTCGATGCCCACCGGGCAGCCGCGCACGCAGGGCTCGTCGGCGCATTGCAGGCAGCGTTCGGCTTCCAGCAGCGCCTGTTCCAGGCCGTAGCCGAGCGACACCTCGTCGAAGTTGCGGGCGCGCACCTGCGGGTCCTGCTCGGGCGCGGGGGTGCGCTGCTGCGGGATGGTGCGGATGGTCTTCTTCTTGGCGGCCTTGGCCGGCGTCGGCGCGGCGCGGGACATGGTGAGTCTCCGGTGGGCGGTCAGCGTCGTGGATGGGCAGACGGCGGCGCAGCGCGCGCTCACCGGTCGGCTGCCGGGCGGTCGTCGAGCGCAGGCGGCGGCACCGCCGCGGCACCGGCTCCGGCTGCGCGCTGGTGCTCTTCGCGCGCCACGCGCTCGGCCTCGTCACGCATGCGGCAGCTCTCTTCGAAGCGGGCCATCGCATCGCCCTCGGCACGCTTGAAGCGCACCAGCCGCGCGGTGAGGTCGTCGAAGTCCACCAGGTGGCCGTCGAAGTCGGGGCCGTCGACGCAGGCGAACTTCATCTGCTCGCCGATCTTCACGCGGCAGCCGCCGCACATGCCGGTGCCGTCGACCATCACCGGATTCAGGCTCACGACGGTGGCGATGCCACGCGGCCGCGTCAGCTCGGCGCAGCCCTTCATCATCACCGGCGGGCCGATGGCGATGACCTCGTCGATGTCGGCGTGCCGGGCCAGCACCTGCGCCAGGCCCTCGGTGACGCGGCCCTTGATCCCGGCCGAACCGTCGTCGGTGCAGACGACGAACTCGTCGCACACCGCGGAGAACTTGTCGTGCCAGAACATCAGGTCGCGGTTGCGGAAGCCGACCACGCCGATGACCTGGGCGCCGGCCTCCTGGTGCGCGCGGGCCTGCGGGTACACCGGCGCCACGCCCAGGCCGCCGCCCACGCACACCACCTTCCTGCGGCGGCCGCTCGGGGGGCTGATGTGGCTGGGGATGCCCATCGGCCCCACCACCGCGTACAGCGTGCTGCCGACCCGGCAGTCGCGCTGCATCGCCTTGGTGGTCTTGCCCACCGCCTGGATGACCAGCGTCACCGTGCCGCGTTCGCGGTCGAAGTCGGCAATCGTCAGCGGGATGCGTTCGCCTTGCTCGTCGGGCATGACGATCACGAACTGCCCGGCGCGGGCCGCGCGCGCCATCTGCGGATGCTCGAACTCGAGCAGGTAGGTGACGTCGGAGAAGTCCTCACGCGCGACGATGCGGTGGACCGCGGAGGGGTTTGACAGCGCCTGGGCGTTTTTCATCGTGCCGCGCCGTCACCGCACTCTGATGTAACGGCCCGGGTCGCAAGGTACGCCGATCGGTCCGGCGGCGCTTGACATGCCTCAAGCCCGTGCACCGCCGCGCCAACGTGGTGCGCCGGCGTGCCATGACGGCGTGTCGCCGGCGCGTCAACCGGTGCGTCAACCGGTGCGCTGTTCGGGCGGCTGCATCGGGCGCGCAACAGCAGAATTGACTTCCATCAACGCCGATTCAACCGCCTCACGAAACCACTTGCGTCGGATTGGATCGGCGCCTCACGATGTGCGCCATGAGGTTGGGGCAAGGCCGTCCTAACGGCCCTGCTGGTCTGACTTCCTGTTCACGAACCGAGGGGCAAGAGATGGTGAAGAACAAGTTCCGCCCATGGCATACCCTCGCGGCGGCGCTTCTGGCAGCAGCCTCATTGGTGGGCTGCGGTGGTAACGACGGGTCCGACGGCCCGCAAGGGCCCGCCGGCCCCGCAGGCCCCGCCGGCCCCGCGGGGCCTGCCGGCCCTGCCGGCGGCACCAGCGGCAACGTGAACCTTGCGTTCATGACCGCCGAGCAGTGGGAAGCGGCCCAGTTCACGGCCACCGTCAACAGTGTGGCCATCGCCAGCCCGCCGGTGGTGGAGTTCACCATCGTCGACGAGCAGGGCCGTGCCGTCGAAGGTCTGGACCAGTACAAGTCCACCGCCAGCGGCGCCACGATCTCCAGCTACCCGAACATCTCGTTCGCCATCGCCAAGCTGCTGCCGCGCACCGACGCGCAGCCGGCCACGTGGGTGAGCTACATCGTCACCAACGTGAATGCCACCACCGGCGCCCTGACGGCGACGCGCCCCACCACCGACAACCAGGGCACGCTCGCCGCAGTCGCCGGCCAGGCGGGCCGGTACCGGTACACCTTCCGCCGCGACGTGCCCGGCACCAAGGCGGTCATCGATGGTCTGGCCTACAGCGGCAACAACCGCAAGGAAGACCTCGGCGACCTGACCTGGACGCCCACGCTGCCGCACCGGCTGACCATCCAGATCGGCGGCGCCGCGCGCGGCACGGGCAGCAACACCACCAATGGCGTGCAGGTGGCGCCGGCCGTCAACATGGCCAACGCGGTGAACGTCACCTACGACTTCGTGCCGGCCACCGGCCAGGTGCTCACACCGGCCGATCTCACGCGCGAAGACGTGTCGATCGCCAACTGCAACGTCTGCCACCAGAAGCTGGCCTTCCACGGCGGCAGCGCCCGCGTCGAGGTGCGCTACTGCGTGGTGTGCCACACCGACCAGCGTGCCTACGGGCGCGCCAAGGCCACCTCCACGGCAACGGCCGCGGCCATCAGCTTCCCGGCGCTGACCGAGACGAAGACCGTCGACGCCATCACCGGCATCACCAGCTACAGCTACAACCCCAGCACCGAAATCGCCGACAACGAGGTGGCCGGCAATTTCGTGACCCTCATCCACAAGATCCACCAGGGTCACACGCTGGTCAAGCAGAACTACCACTACGCCGGTCTGGCCTTCAACAACAAGGGCTTCTCCAAGCTCGGCGAAGGCCAGAAGATGTGCACCACGTGCCACGGCGGCACGGCCGCGGCGACCGCTGAAAACCACCGCGAGATTCCCAGCCGCAAGTCCTGCGGCGCCTGCCACGACGGCATCAAGTGGGACACCGGCACCGGCTCGACGCTGGCCGACAAGATGCGGGTGGTCTACGCCACCGACACGCTGCCCAGTTCCGGCCACGCCGGCGGGCCGACGCAGGACGACTCGACCTGCAAGTCTTGCCACACGGCCGACGGCATCCGCATCGTGCACCGCACCGAGAACATCACCAGGCACAACCCGACGATCCTCGACGGCCTGGCGTCGTTCCGCTACGAGATCAAGTCGGCGGCGGTCAACGCGGGCACCAACACCTTGACGATCGAGTTCGGCGTCTGGCAGAAGGTGGCGCCTTCGTCCACCGAGTCGCTGGTGACCTTCGTGGCCCCGGCGGCGAGTGTGAGCAACCCGCTCGCGGGCTTCACGGGCGGCCCGAGCTTCCTGCTGCCCTACGCGATGACCCAGGACGGCATCACCACGCCTTCGGACTACAACAACATGGGTCCCGGCCGCACCTCGGCGCAGCCGCGCAGCGTGTCGATCGGGAACCTGCTCAGCACCAACAACGCGGCCAACGGCAGCGTCGTGCCTTCGGTGACCAACCCGGGCTACTACACCGCCACCCTCCTGGGCAGCGGCGCCTGGGCGTACCCGGTGGGTGCCAAGATGCGCGCGGTGGCGCTGCAGGGCTACTTCAGCCAGATCACGGCGCCGGCATCCCCCAGCGCAGCGAATGGCCGCCATGCCATCTCGGTGATCCAGGGTGTCGCGGGTGACGCGGTGCGCCGCAAGATCGTCGAGCCCGACAAGTGCGCCGGCTGCCACGAGTGGTTCGAAGGCCACGGCGGCAACCGCGTGTACGAGACGCAGGTCTGCACGGCCTGCCACGTGCCGGGCCTGGCCACCAGCGGGCGCGGCATCGAAGACGCCGCCTCCGGCACCTTCCCGGGCCTGGCCAACTGGACCTTCGACATCGCGTCCACCAAGATCATCACCGACTGGGGGTTCAACAAGGCGCTGCCGAGCGCGGCGCTGAGGTTCCCGGTGACGACCAACAACCTCAAGGACATGATCCACGGCATCCACGCCGGGCGCGATCGGGTCACACCGTTCCAGGACGCGCGCAACCGCACCAGCACTACCGGCGCGGGCGGCGGCGTGATCCAGCTGCTCGACTTCCGCCGCATGGACTTCCCGGGCAAGCTGAACAACTGCGAGGGCTGCCACGTCACCGCCACCGGCGCGACGACCACCTACAACACCGTTCCTGCCGGTGCGCTGGCCTCCACCTACGAGTCGATCGACGCGGCCTACGCCGCGGGCATCCTGGCCGCCAACGCCACGCCGACGATGGCCCGCAGCTCGCTGAATCAGCCGAACCTGACCGACACCGTGACGACCCCGTGGGCCGGTGCCTGCGTGAGCTGCCACGACCGCTCTGCGGCCAAGGCGCACATCGCCATCAACGGCGGGCAGATCAGCGTCGCGCGTTCGACGGCCCTGCCGGCCGGGCGGGCGCTGGAAGACGTCGAGTCGTGCGCGGTCTGCCACGGGCCCGGGCGCGACTTCGACACCGCCAAGGTCCACAAGTGATGGCGGCACCGTGAGGGCCGAGCGCCTTGCTGTCCTGAGCTGCCTGGCGGCCCTGGCCCTCGCCACCGGCGGCCAGGCGGGCGCCCAGGACAAGGTTTCACGGGGCGCGGGGGCTTCGGCCCCCGCGGCCAGTTCGGCCGCGGCGTCGGCGCCTCATCCCCGCCGTGCCGCAAAGCCCGCCGTGCGCCTGGTCGACCTCAACACGGCCAGCCAAACCGAACTGATGAGGCTGCCCGGCATCGGCCAAGCCGAGGCCCGGCGCATCGTCGAAGGCCGGCCCTACAAGAGCAAGGTCGACCTGGTGACAAGGAAGGTGCTCGACTTCGCCACCTACGACCCGCTGAAACGGCAGGTGGTGGTGGACCACCGCCGGGCCGCCTCCAGGCCCCAGGCTGGCCGGCCACCGGCGGCCGCGGCCGCCGCCGCGTCGAAGCCGGCTTCGTGAGAGCAAGGAAGTGAGAGCAAGGGCAACAGGGCGCGGCCAGCCGTGAAGTGCCCGGGGCAGCCGGCGGGCTGCACCTCTTGCACCAGAGCCATCCAACGAGAGCGCATGCCGATGAACAACATCCACACGAGCATCCGACGCGCCGCGCTGCGGGCCGTGCTTGGCGCCATGGTTGCCTGTCTGCCGGCGCTGCTGCCGGTTCACGCGCAACAGGGCGGCACCGCCGCACAGGCCCCGCTGCCCGCGGCCGACCAGTACAGCGCCAAGGGCGCCGATACCTGCCTGGAGTGCCACGAGGACGAAAGCGCCGCCTACACGCCGGGCGCCATCTTCAAGGGCAAGCACGGCATGCGCAGTGACCCGCGCACGCCCTTCGGCGACAAGGGTCTGCAATGCGAGTCGTGCCACGGCCCCGGCGCCTTGCACGCGCGCAACAAGCGCGCCTCGGCCATCAACGGCTTGAAGGCGAGCTCGAAGGTGTCGCTGGCCGATCGCAACAAGGTGTGCCTGGGCTGCCACGAGGGCGCCGCGCGCACCGGGTGGCACGCCAGCACGCACGAGCGCAGCGAGGTGGCCTGCACCGACTGCCACAAGCTGCATCACCCGCGCGGCGACCCCGTGCTGGCCAAGGCCAGCGAGCCGCAGGTGTGCCTGGCCTGCCACAAGGCGCAGCGCGCCGAGTTCCACAAGCCCTCGGCGCACCCGGTGCTCAAGGGCGGCGCCCAGCTGCAAGGCGGCTTGATGTCGTGCAGCAGCTGCCACGCCCCGCACGGCTCGCCGGCGCAGGCGGCGCTGAACAAGGCGACGCTGAACCAGACCTGCTACGCCTGCCACGCCGACAAGCGCGGCCCGCTGCTGTGGGAGCACCAGCCGGTGAGCGAAGACTGCTCGTCGTGCCACGTGCCGCACGGCTCGGGGCGCGCCGCGCTGCTCACCAAGAGCCCGGCGTTGCTGTGCCAGCAATGCCACAGCAGCGCAGGCCACCCCTCGGTGCCGCGCACCGCCAACGGCCTGCCCGGCGGCGCTGCGGGCGGCACGGCCTTCATCGTCGCCGGCAGCTGCACGAACTGCCACGCCAAGGTGCACGGATCCAACCACCCCTCGGGCGCCAAGCTCCTGCGCTGAACGGGACGGACACGCGATGAACAACACCCACAGTTCCTTCGTCATGCTGCTGGCGCTGGGCGTGCTGTCGCTTGCCGGCGCACCGCCCGCGGCAGCCCAGGTCGACACCTCGCAGTGGAAGTGCGAGCGCTGCCCCTACCCGAAGGCCGGCGCCGCACAGCTGCAAGGCGCCGCCGACGGCGGCCTCATCCTCGTCAAGGGCCGCACGCGCAGTCTTGGCGACTGGACCGGGCTGGACGGCGAGAAGGCCTACGCGCTCCTGGGCGGCGAGCTGAGCTACCGCGGCGCCGGCGGCTACTTCGCCGACGCCACGGCTGCCGAGCTCGGCACCGATGCGCGCAGCCTCGAGGCGAGCTCGGGCCGCGCCGGCCTGTACGCACTGCGCCTGGGCTACGCCGAGATCCCCAGGCGCCACGCCGAGGGCGCGCTCACGCCGTTCCTCGGCAGCGGCGGCAATGTGCTCACGCTGCCCGCCGGCTATCCGGCGGCCACGACGGCATCGATGCCCTTGGGGGCCTCGCTGCGGCCGGCGGCGATGGACCTCGAGCACTCGCGCCTGGATCTGGGCGCGGCCTTCACCGGCCAGGCCCGCTGGACCTATCGCGTCGACGTGCGCCGCGACACGCGAGAGGGCACGCGGCCGACCTCGGGTTCGTTCTTCTCCACCGCCGCGCAGCTGCCCGCACCGGTGGACGAGGTGACCGACCAGTTGCAGGCCAGCGCCACCTACGTCGCGCCCGCCTGGCACTTCGCGGTGGGCTACCTGCTCTCGCGGTTCGACAACGGCAACGACTCGCTGACCTGGAGCAACCCGTTCAACCCCGTGGCCGGGGGCACCACCGGCCGCCTCTCGCTGGCCCCCGACAACCGCTTCCAGCAGGTGTCGGCCTCGGGCGGCTGGCAGGTGTTGCCGGTGCTGCGCGCCAGCGCCGAGCTGGCGCTCGGCCAGGGCACGCAGAACATGGCGCTGCTGCCCGCGACGCTGAACACCTCGCTGGCCGGCGTGGCGGCACTGCCGGCCGCGTCGCTCGACGGCCAGGTCGACACCTTCAACGCCAGCGTCAAGCTCACCGCCACGCCGCTGCCGGACCTGCGCCTGACCGGCAGCTGGGCACGCGACGTGCGCGACAACCAGACCCCGGTGCGCGCCTGGCAGCAGGTGTCCACCGACATGTTCGTCGGCGCTGCGCGCAGCAATACGCCGTTCGACATCACGCAGGACCGCTTCAAGTTCGCGGCCGACTATCGCGCCCCGAGCAGCCTGCCGGGCCACTGGCGCTTCGCCGGGGGCCTGGACTGGGACCAGAAGGAGCGCAGCTTCCAGGAGGTGGTGACGACGCGCGAGACCACCGTGTGGGGCCGCGCCGGTGCGCAGCCGCTGGAAGGGCTTTCGGTGGGCATCAACGCCGCCTGGGCCCGGCGCGACGCGTCCACCTACGGCGTGGCGTTCTGGTTCCCCACCGTCAACAACCCGGCGATGCGCAAGCTCAACCTCGCCGAGCGCGAGCGCATGAAGTTCGGCGCCCAGGTCGAGTGGGCCGCCAGCGACAAGCTCACGGTCTCGCTGGGCGGCGAGTTCGCCGATGACGACTACCCCGACACCACCCTCGGCTTGAAGGACGCACGCACCGAGGCGCTGAACCTGGCGCTGGCCTTCAACGTCTCGGAAGACACGCAGATCCAGGCCTACGCGGCCGGCGAGAGGGTTCGCTCGCGCCAGGCCGGCAGCCAGGTGTTCGCCGCACCCGACTGGAGCGGCACGGTGAAGGACCGCTTCGAGCTCGCGGGCCTGTCGATCCGCCATGCGGCCATCCCCGACAAGCTCGAGCTGGGTGGCGAGCTGTCGACCTCGCGCGCCAAGGGTGACGTGGCGGTGCAGACCGGGCTGCTGGAACCCGACTACCCCTCGGTCACCACCCATCGGGACACGGCGCGCCTGTGGGCCAGCTTCAAGCTCGCTGACAACCTGTGGCTCAACGGCAGCTGGTCGTACGAGTCGGTATCCACCAGCAACTGGGCGCTGGACGGCGTGGCGGCCGGCACGGTGTTCAACCTGCTGGCCTTTGGCAACCTGCCGCCGCGCTACCACGTGAACATGGTGCGCGCCTCGGTGAGGTACAGGTTCTAGCCCCGGGCCGGCACGGCTCGGGGCCGGCACCGGGCGGCGCGCGCGGTGCGCGCCCGCGGGCGTGGCGCGCACGCGCCCGCGGGTTTTCCACGGCGGGCAGGCCCTCGGGTGCACCGGAGCACGCCGTAGACGGCCGCTAAAGTCCGCGCCGTGCTCGCCGTCATCGACCTCGAAGCGCGCCGCGGCCGGCGCGCGCTTTTCAGCGGCCTTCGTTTCGAGGCCGAGGCCGGCCGCCTGGTGCGCGTCACCGGCCCCAACGGCGCCGGCAAGACGACTCTGCTGCGCATGCTGGTGGGCCTGGCCACGCCCACGGCGGGCGCCGTGCACTGGCGCGGCGAACCCATCGCCGCGCAACGCGAGGGCTTCCACCGCGAACTGCTGTGGTGCGGGCACGCGGCGTCGCTGAAGGATGACCTGACGGCGACCGAGAACCTGCGCGCGATGTCGATGCTTGCCGGCGACGCGCCCGATGCGAAGCAGGCGCGCGCGGCGCTGGCCGAAGCGGGCCTCGCGGGGCGCGAGCACCTGCCGGCGCGCGTGCTGTCGGCCGGGCAGCGCCGGCGCGTGCTGCTGGCGCGGTTGCCGCTGGCCGCCGACCGAGCGCTGTGGGTGCTGGACGAGCCGTTCAACGCGCTGGACGTCGCCGCCACCCAGTGGCTGTCGGACCTGCTGCGCTCGCACCTTGCGCGCGACGGCGTGGTCGTGCTGACCAGCCACCAGGCGGTGCCGATCGACCAGCATGCCGGCGCGCGCGAGCCGCTGGCGGTGGCGCTGTGAACGATCACTCCGCCGCTGCACCCGCGCCACCCGCGAAAGACCGGGCGGCGCCTGCACCGCCTGCGGTCACGCAGGGGGGTGCGCTGCCGGCCGCCGGCACGCTGGCCATCCTCACGGCGCTGTTCAAGCGCGACCTGTTGCTGGCCCAGCGCCGCAAGGCCGACACGCTGGGCGCAGCCATCTTCTTCGTCATCGTCACGAGCCTGTTCCCGCTGGGCGTGGGCCCCGAGCCCCAACTGCTGGTGCGCATGGGCCCGGGCATCGTGTGGGTGGCCGCGCTGCTGGCCAGCATGCTCTCGATGCCGCGCCTGTTTGCCGACGACGCTCACGACGGCACACTGGAGCAGCTGCTGCTCTCGGCCACGCCGCTGCCGCTGCTGGTGCTGTCCAAGGTGGCCGCGCACTGGCTGCTCAGCGGTTTGATGCTCGTCATCGTGGCGCCGCTGCTGGCCGTGCAATATGGCTTGCCTGCGGTGCAGATCGGCATGTTGGTGGTCTCGCTGCTCATCGGCACCCCGATCCTGAGCCTCATCGGCGCCATCGGCGCGGCGCTCACGGTGGGTGTGCGCGGGGCAGCGGTACTCCTGGCGTTGCTGGTGTTGCCGCTGGTGACACCGGTGCTGATCTTCGGCGCGGGGGCCGTGGAGGCGGTGGGCGCGGGGCTGGATGCCACTGCTCACCTCTCGTTGCTCGGGGCCATGCTGACGCTGGCATTGTTCGGCGCACCCTGGGCGGCGGCCACGGCGCTGCGTATCAGCCTCGACTGAACGAGGGTTTTCGGCGAAAGATAATCAGCCCCCACGACGACGATGACGACACAGGCCCGGCACGCGCTGCGCGCCGCCGGGTTCGAGCTGCCGCCCCATGCCCCGCATCACCTGGTCCTACTTCGCCGCCCCGCAGCGCTTCTACTGGCTGGCGGGCAAGCTGGTGCCATGGTTCGCCGTGGCCGCCGCCGCGCTCGCCGCGTGGGGGCTTGCCATCGGCTTGCTGGTGGCGCCCACCGACTTCCAGCAAGGCGACAGCTACCGCATCATCTTCATCCACGTGCCCACCGCCTGGACGGCGATGGTGCTGTACGTGGCGATGGCGTTCTGGGCCGCGGTGGGGCTGGTGTTCAACGCGCGGCTGGCATTCATGCTGGCGCAGGCCATCGCGCCCACCGGCGCGCTGATGGCGTTCCTGGCGTTGTGGACCGGCGCCGTGTGGGGCAAGCCCACCTGGGGCACATGGTGGGTGTGGGATGCGCGGCTGACCTCCACGCTGATCCTGCTGTTCCTGTACATCGGCTACATGTCGCTGCGCGCGGCCATCGAGGACGAGCGCCGCGCCGACCGCGCCAGCGCCGTGCTGGCCATGGTCGGCGTGGTGAACGTGCCGATCATCTACTTCTCGGTGAAGTGGTGGAACACGCTGCACCAGGGCGCCTCGGTCAGCGTCAACAAGGCGCCCACGATGGCCGCCATCATGCTGCAGGGCATGCTGATCATGGCGCTGGCGGCGTGGGCCTACTGCTTCGCCGTGGTGTTCGCGCGTGTGCGCCACGTCATCCTCGAGCGCGAGCGCGGCGCCGCCTGGACCCACGAGCACCTGGGCACGGCGTTGGCGCAGCCGGCCACGCCGTGAGGCCCGGCACCGCGGCCGCCACGGCACCGACGAGAGCACCGACGAGAGCACGATGAACCTGTACTGGAAGAGCGTGGACGACTTCCTCGCGATGGGCGGCTACGGGCTTTATGTCTGGGGCTCGTTCGTCGTCGTGGCGCTGGGCGTCGCGTTCGAACTGCTGGCGTTGCGCCAGCGCCGCAAGGCCCTGATGTCGCTGGTTCCGGAGGGCGACGAACCATGAAACCCCGCACCAAACGCACGCTGGCCATCGTCGGTGGCCTGGCCACGCTGGCCGTGGCCACCGGCCTCGTGCTCAACGCATTCCGCAGCAACCTGGTGTTCTTCTTCAGCCCCACGCAGGTGGCGCAGCAGGAGGCGCCAAAGGACCGCGCCTTCCGCATCGGCGGGCTGGTCGAGAAGGGCAGCATCAAGCGCGACGCGAACGGGCTGACCGTCACCTTCGTCGTCACCGACACCGCGAAGACCGTGCCCGTGTCCTACACCGGCATGCTGCCCGACCTCTTCCAGGAGGGCAAAGGCGTGGTCGCGCAGGGCAAGCTGCGCGCCGATGGCGTGTTCGTCGCCGACCAGGTGCTGGCCAAGCACGACGAGAACTACATGCCGCCCGAAGCCGCCGACGCGCTGGAGATGGCCAAGAAGGGGCAGATGAAGTCGCTGAACAACCAACTGCCCGGGCAGCCGCCCGGGCAAGGCCAGATACTGCCCGGGCAGCCGCCCGCCCAGGGAGCGCCCAAGTGATCCCCGAGATCGGCCACTTCGCCCTGATCCTCGCGCTGGTCGTCGCGCTGCTGGCCCAGAGCACGCTGCCGTTGTGGGGTTCGTTCCGCGGCCAGGCCAACTGGGTGGCGCTGGCCCGCCCGGCGGCGCTGGTGCAGTTCACGCTGCTCGTCGTTGCCTACGCCTGCCTCACGCACGCCTTCGTCAACAACGACTTCTCGGTGCTGCTGGCGGCGAGTCATTCGAACAGCGCCCTGCCGCTGCCCTACCGCTACGCCGCGGTGTGGGGCAACCACGAGGGCTCGATCCTGCTGTGGGCGCTGATCCTCGCCGGCTGGACGGTGGCCGTGGCCCTGTTCTCGCGCCAGCTGCCCGACGTGATGGTGGCGCGCGTGATCGGCGTGATGGGCCTGGTCAGCGTGGGCTTCCTGCTGTTCACCCTGTTCACTTCCAACCCGTTCGAGCGCCTGCTGCCGGCGGCGGCCGACGGCCGCGACCTGAACCCGCTGCTGCAGGACCCCGGCATGGTGTTCCACCCGCCGCTGCTGTACATGGGCTACGTCGGCTTCTCGGTGGCGTTCGCGTTTTCGATCGCCGCGCTCATCTCGGGCCGGCTCGACAGCACCTGGGCACGCTGGTCGCGGCCTTGGACCACCGTGGCATGGGTGTTCCTCACACTGGGCATCGCGCTGGGCAGCGCCTGGGCCTACTACGAGCTCGGCTGGGGCGGCTGGTGGTTCTGGGACCCGGTGGAAAACGCCTCCTTCATGCCGTGGCTGGCCGGCACCGCGCTCATCCACTCGCTGGCCGTGACCGAAAAGCGCGGCGGCTTCAAGATGTGGACGGTGCTGCTGGCGATCCTGGCGTTCTCGCTCAGCCTGATGGGCACCTTCCTCGTGCGCTCGGGCGTGCTGTCGTCGGTGCACGCGTTCGCCACCGACCCGGCGCGCGGCGTGTTCATCCTGACCTTCCTGTTCGTCGTCATCGGCGGCTCGCTGGCGCTGTTCGCGTGGCGCGGGCCGAAGGTCGGCGTGGGCGGCATGTTCGAGCCGGTGTCGCGCGAAGGGCTGCTGCTGGCCAACAACGTGCTGCTGATGGTGGCCACCGCCGCGGTGATGCTCGGCACGCTGTACCCGCTGGCGCTGGACGCGCTGAACCTGGGCAAGATCTCGGTCGGCCCGGCCTACTTCGAGGCGGTGTTCGTGCCGCTGATGGTGCCGGCGATGTTCCTGATGGGGGTGGGCCCGATCGCCAAGTGGAAGAAGGCCTCGCTGCCCGAGCTCGCCGTGCTGCTGCGCTGGGCGTTTGCCGCCAGCTTCGTCGCCGCGCTCGTGGCGCCGCTCGTCCTCGGCAAGTGGACGCCGATGATCGGCTTTGCACTCTTCCTGGCGTTCTGGATCATGGCCACGACGCTGTTCACCCTCCATCAGCGCGTGCAGGGCCAGCCGCGCGCGGTGTGGGGTCAGCGCCTCGCCACGCAGACCGGCAGCTGGTACGGCATGCTGCTGGCGCACTTCGGCATGGGCGTGTTCATCGTCGGCGTCACGTTGGTGGGCGGCTACCAGACCGAGCAGGACCTGCGCATGGAGATCGGCAGCACCGCCCAGGCCGGCGGCTACGACTTCAAGCTCGTCGGCCTGCGCGACGTGCAGGGCCCCAACTACCAGGCCGTGCGCGCGACGTTCGAAGTGAGCAAGGATGGCAAGCTCGTCGACGTGCTGCGCCCGGAGAAGCGCAGCTACACCGTCAGCCGCATGCCGATGACCGAGGTGGCGCTGGACCGCGGCTTCACGCGCGACCTGTATGTCTCGATGGGCGAGCCGCTCGAAGACGGCAAGGCCTGGAGCGTGCGGCTGTACGTCAAGCCTTTCGTCAACTGGATCTGGGGCGGCACGGTGTTGATGGCGCTGGGCGGCCTGCTCGCCGTGGCCGACCGGCGCTATCGCCTCGCCGGCCGGCGGGCCGCGGCCGAGGCCGCTGATGTGCCCAAGGGCTCGGCCGCGGCCTGAGGCTGCGCTGAGCCATGCCCTCGGCCGCCCGACCCACCACACCACCCGCAGCGCCAGCCTCGAGGCCCCGGGTCACCCGTACTCCATGAAGCGCTATCTCATCCCGCTGGCCCTCTTCGTCGTGCTGGCGGGCTTCCTCTTCGTGGGCCTCGGCCTGAACCCGCGCGAGGTGCCCTCGCCGTTGGTCAACAAGCCCGCCCCGGCTTTCGTGCTGCCCCGGCTGGACAACCCCGCGGTGCAGGTGGCCGCCGAGCAGCTCAAGGGCCAGGTCTGGGTGCTCAACGTGTTCGCCAGCTGGTGCACGCCGTGCCTCACCGAGCACCCGCTGGTCACGCAACTGGCGCGCGAGTCGGGCATCAAGCTGATCGGGCTGAACTACAAGGACAAGACCGAAGACGCCAAGACCTGGCTGGCCCGCCACGGCAACCCCTATGCCACCGTGATCGTCGACCGCGACGGCCGCGTGGGCATCGATTACGGCGTCTACGGCGTGCCCGAGACCTTCGTCGTCGACAAGGAGGGCGTGATCCGCTTCAAGCAGATCGGCCCCATCACGCCCGAGGCGCTGCGCGACAAGATCGTGCCGCTGGTGAGGAAGCTGAAATGAGCGCGCCGGCATTTCGCACCTTGCTTGCCGGCCTGGCGATTTGCGCCTGCGTGGCGGGGAACGTGGTCTTCGCGCAAGCCCAGCCGCCGGCTCCGGCTGCGCCCCCCGCCGGCGCCGCGGGACCGCAGGCGCGCCCGCTGGCGCTGGACCCTGCGCTGGAAGAGCGCGTGCTGAAGATCGCCGCCGAGCTGCGCTGCCTGGTGTGCCAGAACGAAACCATCGCCGCCTCGCACGCCGACCTCGCGGTGGACCTGCGCAACCAGGTGCGCGAGCAGCTGCGTGCCGGCAAGAGCGACGCCGAGATCCGCGCCTACATGGTGGCGCGCTACGGCGACTTCGTGCTCTACACGCCGCCGGTCAAGCCCACCACGTGGCTGCTGTGGGTGGGCCCCTTCCTGCTGCTGGCCGCGATGGCCTTCGTGCTGTGGCGCACGTTGTCGCGCCGCCGCGCGCTGGCCGCGCCGCAGCCGCTGTCCGAAGCCGAACAGCGGCGCGCCCGCGAGCTGCTGAACGCGGCCGCCGCCGGCGGCGGCGTACCGAAGAAGTAACGACAAGAGTGCCATGACCGTGTTCTGGATCGTCGCCGCGGCGCTCGTCGCGGCCGTGCTGGTGGTGCTGCTGCGCCCGCTGCTCGCGCCGGCGCGCGTGCTCACCGACAACACCGCCGAAACCAACCTGCGCGTGCTGCGCGCCCAGCTCGCCGAGCTGGATGGCGAGCTCGCTGCCGGCCGCCTCGAGGCCGAGCAGCACGCCGCCGCGCGTGCCGAGATCGAGCGCCGCGTCATCGAGGAAGGCGGCGGCGGCGTGCAGGCGCGCACGGTCGGCGTGGCCTCCGCCGGCCGCGGCGGCATGGTCGCCCTGGCACTGGTGCTGCCCGTGACCGCGCTGGCGCTGTACCTGCACCTGGGCAACCGCGACGCCATGGACCCCGCGGCGGCCGCGGCCGCGCAAGCCCAGGACGGACACGCCGCGCTGCAGGACATGGAGAGCGCCGTCGCGCGCCTGGCGCAGAAGATGAAGGACAAGCCCGACAACGCCGAGGGCTGGGCGCTGCTGGGCCGCTCGTACGCGCAACTGGGCCGCTTCGGGGAATCGCGTGACGCGTACAAGAAGGCGTTGGAGCTGGGCCGCGAAGACGCGCAACTGCTGTCCGACTACGTCGACGCGATGGCCATGGCGCAGGGCCGCCAGTTCTCACCCGAAACCGACCGGCTGCTGGCCCGCGCGCTGGCACTCGACCCCAATCACCTGAAGTCGCTGGCGCTGGCCGGCACCTCGGCCATGGTGCGTGGCGACTACGCCACGGCCGTGAAGCACTGGACCCGCGCGCGCGAGAACGCGCCCCCCGGCAGCGAACTGGAGCAGGGCCTGGCCGGCGGCATCGCCGAAGCGCAGGCCAAGGCCGGCGGCG
Source organism: Rubrivivax sp. (assembly GCA_016789865.1). Lineage (GTDB taxonomy): Bacteria > Pseudomonadota > Gammaproteobacteria > Burkholderiales > Burkholderiaceae_C > Rubrivivax. The sequence goes on along the minus strand of JAEUPC010000225.1, from coordinate 18,571 downwards.
CGGCCGTCGGTGCCGGCAGCGCAGGCGCCGTCCAGGCGGTGCCGCCGGCTGCGCCCAGGGCGGCGGCATCGGCGGCAGCCCCCGCCGCGCCTGCCGTCGCCGCGGCATCCTCGGCGGCAGCTTCCGCACCGGTCGCGGGCGGCGTGCTGCGCGTGTCGGTGGCCTTGGCACCCGCGCTGGCTGCCAAGGTGCAACCGGGCGACACGCTCTTCGTCTTCGCGCGCGCCGCCGAAGGGCCGCGCATGCCGCTGGCGATCGCGCGGCTCAGCGCCAGTGCCCTGCCGGCGCAGGTTCAACTCGACGACGCGATGGCGATGACCCCGCAGATGCGCCTGTCGGCCTTTGCCCAGGTGGTGGTGCAGGCGCGCATCTCGAAGAAAGGCAACGCCACGCCGGAACCCGGCGACCTGGAAGGCGAAAGTACGCCGCACGCGCCGGCCGGCGCCCTGGCCTTGACGATCGACCGCGTGCGGCCCTGAGGCCACCCCGCGCCCCTCGAACGGCGCCGGGCACCGCACCGCTGGGTGGTCTCAGTGCGTGCGATCCCAGCTGCGGAAGGCCACCGCCGCGCCCACGCCCAGCATCATCAGCGCCAGCAGCGGCGCGAGCCCTTGAGCGGCATGCAGCACTTCGGCCAGCCAGTTCTCGTGGGGGTGGCCCGGGTGGGCGAGCGCACTGCCCATCACGGCCCAGCCGGCCACGGCGATGGCTGCGCGACGCAGCGACTTGCTCGAATCCATGACCATCTCCTCTGCTGCGGGTGCCCGATGCGGCGCTTTCCGCCGCGCCCAGGCGTTCTCTTCACAGGCCATCATCGGCACGCCCGAGCCCACCGGCGTTGACCCGCGTCAACGCGGCCCCGCGGCCCGGGTGCAGTCTGTGCCGGCGCGCCCGCGGGCGCGATTGACATGCAGCAAGCGCCCGGCACCAAGGCGCTCCTACGCTCGGACCACGTTCGCTGATTTGCCGCCCGAGGCCCCGCGCCCGGGCAAGGAGATCGCCTCGATGCAACGCCCGGTCCCGATTCCCGTGCGTGCCGTCGGACCGGGTTCGCAGCCCGAGGATGACGCGGCGCTGGAAGTGCTGCCGCTGCCGCGGTGGATGGACACCTTCGAGATGCCGCACGTGCCCGAGCGCGTGCCCGCCTCGCTGATGTTCGAGTCGGTGGCTGCGCTGCAGGCGCTGCTCGATGCCATGCAGCCGCTTTCAGCCGCATCCGACGTCGTCGCCCCCGCCGCCGCGCAGGCGTTGGCCGCACCCGATGCTCCCGATGCGCCCGGTGCCCACCCGCGCGTCGTGCTGGACACCCTGTCACCCGCGGCGCTGGCCTTGACCAACGAGGTTCTTGGCGAAGGCGAGGTCTCGATCCGCCTGGCGGCGCCGGCCGGGGGCCGCGCCGTCCACGCACAGGAAAGCGTCTTCGCCGGGGTGTGGCGCTGCGGAGAGCTCGACGGCGACGGCCGGCTCACGCGCTACTGGCTCGAGGCCGGCGCGCTGCCCGACGTGGTGCTGGAGGCCGCCGCGCAGGGCACCGACGACGTCGCCGACCCCCTGCCCTGGCCCGCCGGCACGATGAACGCCCCGGCCCTGCTGGCCGAGCTGCGTGCCCGCATCGCCACGCTGCGCGCCGGCGGCCGCGGCGGGCAGATCAACCTGAGCCTGCTGCCGCTCAGCCCGGCCGACCGGCAGGTGCTCGGCGAGGCCCTGCCCGTCGGGCCGGTGGCCGTCATCTCGCGCGGCTTCGGCAACTGCCACATCGGCTCGACCACGGTCCCCGGTGTGTGGCGGCAGCAGTACTTCAACAGCATGAACACGCTGATCCTCGAGCTGATCGAGGTGGCCGGTGTGCCGGAGGTCGCCGTGGCCTCGGCCGAGGACCTCGACGACAGCCGCGAGCGCCTGGCCGACCTGCTGCGCTGGATGCGCGAGTCGGCGCTCGAAGACCAGCCGGCAGATTGACGGCGACATCCGTCCGCTGGCCAGCCCGCACACCTGCACCCGGCAGCGCGATGGAAGACGGCCCCCGTCACCAGGGCTTCGGAAGCGCCCCGCAGATCGGGCCCGCGACGCGACTGGAGTGCAAGATCTGCTGGTCCGTCTACGACCCGGCCGAAGGCGACCCCGTGTGGCAGGTCCCGCCCGGGACACCCTTCACCGAGCTGCCGACGCACTGGAGCTGCCCGCAGTGCAGCGCCACGCGCGACCAGTTCATCGTCCTGGCCGATTGACTGAGCCCGGGCCCGGTCATCCCACGCCTCAAGTGGCGCGTTGCTGGCCCGAGGTGGGCCGTGCGCCTCGTCTTGGGGCGCCCGATTCTCCGGCGCTTGATGTTCGTCAGACCTGCTGAAGCCCGCAGCCGCAAGATGCCGGCCTGGGTTTCACGGCCGGTTCGCCGGGGGCCCGCCTGTCAACCTCTGTCCACAAGGAGATGCCGTGAAAGCCGCATGGATTGCCCCCCTCGTCGCCCTCGCCCTCAGCGCCGCCGCCCTTGGCAGTGCACAGGCCAACCAGGCACTGGCCACCGACAAGTGCGGCAAGTGCCATGAGATGGACAAGAAGAAGAAGGGCCCGCCCTACAAGGAGACTGCCGCCAAGTACAAGGGCAAGGCCGGCGCCGAGGACCAGCTGTACAAGACGATCAACGACCCCAAGGGCGACCACCCCGAGTTCAAGGCCAGCGAGGCCGATCAGCGTGCGGTCCTGAAGTGGATCCTGTCGCTGTAGCCGCGCACCCTCAACCCGCACGAGCCGGCCGCGAGGCCGGCTTCCGCTGACAAGCCGGCCACCAGGCCGGCTTTCTTGTTGCCGACGCCGGCCTGGCCCGCCGGTGCGGCCAGCGAGCCACAGCGCCGGGCCCGAGTTGTCTGAGATCAATCGGGCGCCCCGGTGCGACGCCTACATTGCCCTCAACCGAATCAGGCGGCCCTCTCTGTGCGCCCTGGTCGCCGCGGCACGAAAGAAGCATCGAAGCCATGAGGGACTCCGTTCGCCGCTCGTCCGTGCATGGGCTGGCCGTGGCGGCACTGCGTGTGCTGCCCGAAGCCCTGGCCGGCCTGGTTCTGCTCGTCGCCTGGGCCGTGGCCGACCCGGCCGCCGCGCAGGGCAAGGCCCTGGCGCCAGCGGCGGCAGCTTCGGCCCCGGCCGCGACCGCCAAGCCCGACGCCAAGCCTGACACCAAGGCACGCTGCCTGGAGTGCCACGACGACAAGGAGATGAAGTCCGACGACGGCAAGCCGATGTTCGTGCTGGCCGACGACTTCGCCCGCTCGGCCCACCGCAAGCTCGACTGCGCCGAGTGCCACGCCGCCGCGCTGACGGTACGGCACCCGAAGAACAAGCTGGGCGCCGTCAAGCCGCAGGTGTGCCAGGACTGCCACGCCGACGAATTCAAGGCCATTGCCGGCAGCATCCACGGCCGCCGCGCCGCCGGTGAGCGCGCGATCAAGGACTGCAACGGCTGCCACGGCAGCCTGCACACGGTGCACAGGAGCGGCGACCCGGCCTCGCCGCTGTCGCCCGTCAACCAGATCAAGACCTGCGGCGGCTGCCACGAGGACGTGCTGGCCAACTACGAACGCGGTGAACACGCCCGCGGCCTGCTCAAGAGCGGCCTGGTCGGCCGCTCGCCTTCGTGCTCCAGTTGCCACGGCAAGCACGACGTACACGCCAAGGACGACCCGCAGTCGACCACGCACCACACGAAGATCGGCGAAACCTGCGGCTCGTGCCACCAGGGCATCCTGAAGGAGTGGCAGGACAGTGCCCACGGCGCGCTGCTGCGCGCCGGCAAGCAAGGCCCCGACTGCGCCAGCTGCCACACGCCGCACGCCATCAAGCGGCCCGACACCGCCAAGGTGCGCAGCGAGGTTGCGCACCGCTGCGGCACCTGCCACGACCGCGTGGACAAGAGCTTCCACGACAGCTTCCACGGCAAGAGCAGCGGTCTGGGCAACGTCAAGGCCGCAGTGTGCGCCGACTGCCACACGCCGCACCTCAACCTGCCCAAATCGAACCCGCGCTCGAGCATCCACCCGGACAACCTGGCCAAGACCTGCGGCACCTGCCACCAGAACGTCAACGCCTCGTTCCTGACCTTCGACCCGCACGCCAACCCGAGCGACCCGTCGCGCAACAAGTACGTCTACTGGATCTACCTGGGCATGACCGGCCTGCTGCTGGGCGTGTTCGGCTTCTTCGGCCTGCACGGCGGCCTGTGGCTGCAGCGCGCGCTGGTCGGCCGGCTGCGCGGCGAGTTCCCCGCGCAGGTGCACACCGGCCCGCACGTGCGCCGCTTCAAAGGCGCGCAGATCGCCATCCACATCACCATCGTGCTGAGCTTCCTGCTGCTGGCGGCCACCGGGCTGCCCCTGAAGTTCGCCGGGGCGCCATGGGCGCAACCGCTGGTGTCGGTCTTCGGCGGCCCGCAGGTGGCCAGCTGGCTGCACCGCCTCGCCGGCGCGGTGACCTTCGGCTACTTCGCGTGGCACCTCGTCGGCTTGGGCGTCGCGATGTTCGTCCGCAAGGAACGCGGCTTCCTGTGGGGCCCCCGCTCGATGGTGCCGCAGCCGCGCGATGTGCTCGACCTCATCGGCATGTTCCGCTACTTCCTGTACCTCGGCCCGCGGCCGAAGTTCGACCGCTTCACCTACTGGGAGAAGTTCGACTACCTGGCAGTCTTCTGGGGCGTGGCGATCATCGGCATCTCCGGCCTGACGCTGTGGCTGCCGACGCTGACCACCACGGTGTTGCCCGGCTGGGCGCTGAATGCCGCCTACGTGATCCACAGCGACGAAGCGCTGCTGGCCACCGGCTTCATCTTCCTGTTCCACTTCTTCCACACGCACATGCGGCCCGAGGCCTTCCCGATGGACACGGTGATCTTCACCGGCCGCATGCCGCTGGAAGCCTTCAAGCACGAGCGTCCGCTCGAGTACGAGCGCCTGGTCGCCACGAACCAGCTCGAGGCGCGCATGGCGCCGGCACCCACGGCGCTGGAGTTGCGCATCGCCTACATCTTCGGCTTTTCCGCGCTGGCCGTCGGCGTGCTGTTGGCGGCCTTCATCTTCTGGGGTGTCCTGGGCTGGCTCACGCACTGAGGTTCACCCTCAGGCCGCACCACGCCACCGCCCCAGCCACGCCGCCACAGCACCATCACCGCACCCGCCACCGCACCCGCCACCGCTCCCACCACGGCACCCACCACAACATCGCCGCGCGGACCGCGGCGCCAGGAGACCGTTGCGATGATCCACAACTTCTTCACCCTCGTCACCCGCCACTGGCTGAGCCTGCTGGGGCTGGTGATCGCCGTCGTCGGCGCGGTGCTGATGGCGATGCTGTTCGTGATGGAGCTGTCGGGCTTCGATGGCGGGCCGTACCTGGGCATCCTCACCTACATGGTGCTGCCGATGGTGCTGGTGACGGGCCTGGTGCTCATTCCCGTCGGCGTGATGCGCAAGCGCAAGCTCGAGGCGCGCGCCGCCGCCGCACATCAGGCGCCGCCGCGGCTGCCGCTGATCGACCTCAACGACGAGCGCACGCGCGGCGTCGTGCTGGTGAGCCTGGTGGTCGGCCTCATCGCCGCCGTCGTGCTGGCCGCCGCCACCTACCGTGGCGTGAAGGAGATGGAGACGGTGGCCTTCTGCGGCACCACCTGCCACACGGTGATGCAGCCCGAGCACACCGCGTTCCTGCGCTCGCCGCACAGCCGCCTCACCTGCGCCAACTGCCACATCGGCACCGGTGCCGACTGGTTCGTCAAGTCCAAGCTCTCGGGTTCGTGGCAGCTCATCGCGGTGGCCTTGAAGATCTACCCGACGCCGATCCCCTCGCCGGTGCACAACCTGCGCCCGGCGCGCGAGACCTGCGAGCAGTGCCACTGGCCCACCAAGCATGTGGGCGACCGCCTGCAGGTGCGCAGCAAGTTCGCCGACGACGAGACCAACACCGAGAGCAAGACAGTGATCCTGATGAAGGTCGGCGGCCAGCAGGGCAGCACCTCCAGTGGCATCCACTGGCACGTCGACCCCGGCGTGAAGATCCGCTACCTCACCGACCGCACGCGGCAGAAGGTGTACGACATCGAGCACACCGCGCCCGACGGCAAGGTCAAGCTGTACAAGACCGACGACAAGCCCGACGGCCCCACCGAGTGGCGCGCGATGGACTGCGTCGACTGCCACAACCGGCCTTCGCACACCTTCAAGATGCCGGCGCAGGAACTCGATGCCGCGATGGGCGATGGCCGCATCGACAAGAAGCTGCCGTTCATCAAGCGCGAAGGCCTGCGCGTGCTGCAGGCGAGCTACGCCTCGCACGAAGAGGCACGCGAAGGCATCGCGCGCGAGATCGAGAAGTTCTACAAGGACAAGTACCCCGCGGTCTCGTCGGGCCAGGCCGGGGCCGTCGCGGCGGCCGGCAAGGCGCTGGGCGACATGTACACCTGGAACGTGTTCCCGAAGATGAAGGTCACCTGGGGCACCTACCCGAACAACCTCGGCCACAGCGACGAGGCGCCCGGCTGCTACCGCTGCCACGACAAGAGGCACTCGACGGCGCAGGGCGACAAGATCGGCCGCAACTGCAAGACCTGCCATGCCGTGCTGGCCGAGGACGAACCCGATCCGGAGATCCTGAAGAAGCTCAAGCCCTGAGCTTCACCCAGCCACCCTTTCCACCCCCCCTCTCTCAGGAGTGCACATGATCCTCAAAGCTGCAGTCGTGGGCGCGTTGCTCGCCTTCGGTGTGCTCGGCGCCGGCGTGGCCACGGCCAGCCCCGAGCTGGCCAAGGCCCAATGCGGCAAGTGCCACGACATGGACAAGAAGAGCAAGGGCCCGTCGTTCAAGGCGATGGCCGCCAAGTTCAAGGGCAACGAGGCCGGCGCGCTGAAGGCGATCCAGGACCCCAAGGGCGACCACCCGGAGATGAAGTCTTCGCCGGCCGACGTGCAGACGGTCGTCAAGTGGATGCTGACGCTGTAGGCACGCCGCGGTGGCAGCGCCGGCAGAGCGGGTGCGCGGCCCGCCCACGCGGCTGACCACGCGGTCGCCAGAGCACCCGGCCCTGCGCAAGGGCCGCAGGAGTTGATGTCGCCATGAGCCCGATCGGGATCACGCTGCTGATGCTGGCGGGCCTTGCCGGGTTCGCGTGGCTGGCATGGCGCAAGCTGGCGCTGCTGACCCGGCTGCAGCCCGAGGTGCGCTGGGACCATCCCGGTCAGCGGCTCAGGTCGGTGCTGGTGAACGGGTTCCTGCAGCGGCGCATGATCCGCCGCGAGCCCGCCGCCGGCGTGATGCACGCCGTCATCTTCCTGGGCTTCATGGCGCTGCTGCTGCGCAAGCTTCAGCTCATCGTCATCGGCTACCACGAGCCTTTCACGTTCCCCGGTCTGGCCGGCGGCGCCTTCGCCGCGCTGAAGGACGCGGTGGAGCTGGCCGTGCTCGCCGCGCTGGCCTACGCGTTCTTGCGCCGCTACGTGCTGCGCCCCCGACGACTGGAGCGCAACCGCGAGGCGCTGCTGGTGCTGGTGCTGATCACGGTGATCATGTTCACCGACCTGGCCTTCGACGGCTTTCGCTTCGCACTGCTGGCCGGGCACGACGCGGGCATCGCGCACGAGCGCGACTTCGCCTTCGCCGGCCAGGCCATCGCCGCGCAGCTGGCGGGCTGGTCGCCGGCGGCGCTTGGCGCCGGCTACCACGCCTCGTACTGGCTGCAGCTGATCACGGTGTTCGCGTTCCTCGTCATCCTGCCCACCGGCGAACACTTCCACATCGCCACCGCGCTGCCGGCGCTGTTCCTGCGCCGCGGCCGGCCGGCCAACGAAGTGCCCGCGGTCGACCTCGAGAAGATGATGGCCGACGACGCCGACCCCGCCACGCTGCGCGTGGGCGCGCGCACGGTGCGCGACCTGAGCTGGAAGGATGGCCTGGACGTCTTCACCTGCACCGAGTGCGGCCGCTGCAAGGACGCCTGCCCGACCTTCCTTACCGGCAAGCCGCTGTCGATGAAGTGGGTGAACGACAGCCTCAAGCACCACCTGGTCGAGCAACGCGAACGCCTGCTGGCGCCATGGCCGCCGCAGGCGCCCGCGGCCGCCGGGCAAGAGGGCCACGGCGGCAGTGCGGCGGCGCCCGCCGCCCCGGCCGAAGACCCGCTGCCCGCCCTCATCGGCCCCGTCATCAGCGAAGACGCGCTGTGGGCCTGCACCACCTGCGGCTACTGCGAGGCGGCCTGCCCGATCGAGCTCGAGCACCTGCCGCGCCTGTTCAAGCTGCGCCAGCAGCGCGTGATGATGGAGGGCGTCTTCCCGCACGAACTGAAGCCGGTGTTCGAGGCCTGGGAGTCGCAGAACAACCCCTGGGGCTTGCCGCAGCAGCAGCGCGCCGACTGGGCGCGCGACCTCGACGTGCCGCGCTGGACCGATGCCGCCCAGGCGGCCGACTTCGACGTGCTCTTCTACGTCGGCTCGGCCACCAGCTACGACCCGCGCGGCCAGAAGATCGCGCGCGCCTTCGTGCAGGTGCTGCGGGCCACCGGCACCCGCTTCGCGATCCTCGGCGAAGCCGAAAGCTCCACCGGCGAATGCGCACGCCGCGCCGGCAACGAGATGCTGTTCCAGCAGCTGGCCGGCGCGCTGGTCGAGAAGCTGAACGGCCTCGAGGTCACGCGCATCGTCACCTGCGACCCGCATGCCTACAACACGTTGGCCAACGAGTACCCGGCCTTCGGCGGGCGCTGGCAGGTGGAGCACCACACCCAGTTCATCGCACGCGTGCTCGGCGAAGGCCGGCTGCAACTGGCCCGCGGAGCCCGGCGCGTGCTGTTCCACGACCCCTGCTACCTGGGCCGCCACAACGGCGAGTACGAGGCACCGCGCCGCGTGATCGCGGCGCTGGCCGCCGACACGCCGCTGGAGTTCGAACTCGCCGGCCCGAAGGCCATGTGCTGCGGCGCCGGCGGCGCACGCATGTGGCTCGAAGAGACCATCGGCCAGCGCATCAACGTGCTGCGCACGGAACAGGCACTGGCGCGGCAGCCTGCGGTGATCGCCACCGCCTGCCCCTATTGCGCCGTGATGATCGGCGACGGCCTGAAGACGCTCGCCCGCGAGGGCGAGGTGAGGCAGCTGGACATCGCCGAACTCGTGGCCGCGGCGCTGCCGGACGCCGGCGGCCATGTGCCGCCGGCTGGCCCGCCGGCGGCCGACTCCGCCGACCCGACCCGCGAGGCCGCCCATGCCTGAGCTGCTGCTCGCCTACTCCACCACCGACGGCCATACGCGGCACATCTGCGAACGCATGGCCGAGGTGGCGCGGGCCGAGGGCTGCCCGGCGCGCGTGCTGCCGCTGTCGCAATGCCGTGCCGACGACGTGGCCGCCGCCGGCCGGTTCGTCATCGGCGCCAGCATCCGCTATGGCAAGCACCAACCCGAGGTGGCGCAGTTCGTCAACGCCCATCTGGCGCTCATCGACGCGCGACCCAACGCCTTCTTCTCGGTCAACGTGGTTGCCCGCAAACCGGGCAAGGACCGCCCCGAGGGCAACCCCTACCTGCAGAAGTGGTTGCGCACCGTGCGCTGGAAGCCGCAGCGCCTGGAGGTGTTCGCCGGCCGCATCGACTACCCGAGCCTGCGCTGGGGCGACCGGACGATGATCCGCTTCATCATGTGGATGACGCGCGGCCCCACCGACCCGAAGGCCGTGGTCGAGTTCACCGACTGGAAGCGCGTCGAAGCCTTCGCGCGCGAACTCGCCGGCCGCACGGCCCTGGCGAAGGCGGCCTGAGCGACGGCGTTCTCGATCAGCCCGACGGCAACGCGGTCGCCGCCAGCTTCTTCGCGCGTTCAATGGCCGCGCTCAGCTCGGCGTGCTGCCGCGTCCCCGGGTGCATCTGCACCAGCAGCTTGTCCCAGTAGGTGGCGGCGAGCTTGAAGTCGCGTCGCTCGTAGGCGGCGCTGCCGGCCAGCTCCAGCGCCTTGGGGTGCGTGGCGTTGAGCTGCAATGCCCGGTCGATCAGCTCGGCGGGCTGCCCGGCGAGTGAACCGCCTTGCGCCATGCCCAGGGCGTCGGCCCATTCGCACCAGGCCGCCGGGTCGGCGGCGACGCGCCGCGAGACCTTGATCGCCTGCTCGATGGCAGCGGCGCCTTCGACGAAACGCTCGGCCTTCAGCTCCGCGAAGGCGAGCAGCATCCACGCCCGGCCGTCGCGCGGGTGGCGCAGGGCGATGTTGCGCAGTGCCGAGCGCGTGGCCTCGGCACCGCCCTGGCCCGACTCGGCCAGGCGCCGTTCAGCCGCCATCAGCGCGGCGATGGGATCGTCGTCGTCACCCGCCGCGCCGGCGGCCGGCCAGCGCACGGCCGCGCCCACCGCCACGGCGAACATCGCCGCGATGCAGACGGCGCCGAGCCACGCCAGCGGCGTGGCGCGCTCGGCGGCGGCCGCACGCGGCGGCGCCAGGACGCCCGCACCCGCAGCGCTCACGTTGCCCCGCTTCCTTCAGCGGCTGGCCGCGGCCGCCGGCGCCGCGGCCGCCGCGGGCATTGCGGCACCGCCCGCGCTGGCCGTGCGCGAGGCGCTGCGCCGCGCCGCCATGGCGTCGTCGAGCAGCTTGATGCCCTCCTGCGACGTGGCGATCGACTTGTTCAGCGAGTCGGTCGAGCCGTCGGGGTTGTGGAACCAGTGCCCGTTGGAGGCCGTCCACCATTCCCAGTGCTGGTGCGCCACGGTGTGCTTGTCACGCACCTGCGCGAGCACGGCTTCCTCGACACCCAGGCCCTTGGCTTCCTCGAACTTGTCGACCATGCGCGTGAGCCAGTACTCGGCCTTGCGCGTCTTGCCCTGGATGCGCGCCTGCAGCGACTCGATGGCGTACCTGGCCTGCTGCTCGCTCCAGGTGTCGTGGCAGGTCAGGCAGGTCTGCTTGATGTAGTTCTTGGGCGACGTCTGCCAGTGCAGCGTGTACTGCTTCTTGGTCTTCGGGTCGATGACCTTGGGCATGTGGCAGTCGTGGCACTCGACGCCGGCCTTCTGGTGCTTGCTGCCGTAGAAGTTCTCGGTGTCCGGATGCTGGCTCTTGATGAGGCCCGCGCCGGTGATGGCATGGCGGAAGTCGCGGAACTTGATCTTGGTGTAGTGCTCCAGCGTGCCGTCGACGTTCTTGAACGGGAAGTGGTTGGTGCGGCGGTCGGCCATGCCGATCGGCTGGCCCGTCGTCGGGTCGAAGCCGGGGTTGCAGTTGTATTCGACGTGGCACTGGCCGCACTGCAGCTTGGTGTCGTAGCGCGACAGCGTGGCGATTTTGCGCACGTGGCCGCGCGTGCCGAGTTCCACCACGTTGATCTTGGCGGCGCGCCGGTCCTGGTGGAACAGCGTGTCGGCTTCGGGCCTTGTGAGCGCATCGATCAGGCCGTCGCGAACAACGCGCGGCTTGGCCGAATGCGGGTCGTGGCAGAAGAAGCAGTTCATGGCGTGGTTCACGTCCTTGACCAGCTCCACCACCTTGGAGGTGCGGCTCCACTTGGCCGTGGGCACCGGGTCGCCCATGTATGCCCAGTCGAGGATCAGGTCGGCGCTCTTGCAGCTCCAGCACACCGGGTTGGCCGCCGCGGCGGTGCCGGGCTTGAAGACCTTCTGGTCGGTGTTGTCGGGGTACTTGTCCTCGATCACGTCCCACACCTTGTAGGCGCCGGTCCTGGTCAGGTACTCCCAGCCTTCCTTGGGCTGGAAGCGGCCGCCGAAGCCGCGGTCGACCACGAACTGGTCGAGCACCATGTGCATGTGGCTGCGCGCCTCGGCGTGCTCGCGCGTGAAGCCGTGCGGCGCCATCAGCTTGTCCCACGAGGGATTCGGCGAGGGCCCGGTGGCCAGCGACTTCTCCTTGCGCGCCACCTTGTGCCAGTTCATCGTGAACTGGCTGTCGAACTGCGGCTTGTGGCAGCTGCCGCAGGCGGCGGGCGACATGTCGGTGGTCGGCCGCGTCTTCTCGTTGGCGTTGTGCTCGGCCAGCTTGCCGTGGCACGAACCGCAGCCCACGCTTTGATGCTTGCCGTCGTCACGGAACTTCCTGACCGGCTCGTGGCACTTGAAGCAGGCCGTCGCCTCGTTGGCCACGGCACGCATCGACGCCGCCGTGGGTGCCGGTGCGGTGGTGGTCAGCATCGGCGGCGGCTTGGCCGCCGGCTTGCCGGCGTCCTTGGCCGGCTGAGCCTGTGCGGGGTCGGACACGACGGCCGCCCACGCCAGGGTGAGTGCAACCAAGGCGCCCAGACAGTCTGTCCAACGGGCACGAAACGCTTGCTGCATGTTTGTTGCTCCTGATGCCTTCTCACACTCGCTCGACGCGGAAGGCTACCGGGCCGCCCCCGGGTCGCACAACCCGGTGGCACGATCGGTTGCAGCCCAAGCGAACCCGGCTTGATCTTCGTCAAAGCGGCAAACCGCGCGCGTCGCCCATCTGTACCGGGGAGCGTTACACGCAACCGGCCGGGCACGTCATTGCTGCGTTATGTCCGTCGATCCACCGGGGGTCGATCGCCGGCCTGCAGCGCGCCGAGCCGGCCGGGCCGGCGCGGCGCCAGGCCTGCCCACGGCCTGACCTGTCAGGCGCAACGGCCTCCCGGGCGCTGTGGCTAGACTTGCCCCGGTGTGGTGGCTCGAACGCCCCTTTCTCGCCCTGCTGCGCCGCGAGTACGCCGCGGCGATGCGCTTTGCCGAGGACGACCACGCCGAGGTCATGCCTTCGGCCCCGGCAGCGCCTTGCCAGCTGTACGTGCATGTGCCGTTCTGCGAGGTGCTGTGCCCGTTCTGCTCTTTCCACCGCGTGCGCTGGCGTGCGCCGCGCGCGCCGCGCTACTTCGCCGCGCTGCGGCGCGAGATCGGCCTGTACCACGCCGCGGGGTTCCGCTTCGGTGACGTCTATGTCGGCGGCGGCACCCCCACGGTCGATGCCGACGAGTTGATCGCCACGCTGAACTTCGTGCGCACCGGCTCACCCGTGCGCACCATCTCCATCGAGACGAACCCGAACCACCTCGAGCCGGCGGTGCTGCGGCGCTACCGCGACGCGGGCGTCACGCGCCTGTCGGTGGGCGTGCAGAGTTTCGACGACGGGTTGCTCGCGCGCATGGAGCGCCTGGCCAAGTACGGCAGCGGCGCGCAGATGTGCGAACGGCTGGCCGCCGCGCGCGGCATCTTTCCGACGCTGAACCTGGACATGATCTTCAACCTGCCGGGGCAGACGCTGGCGATGCTCGAGGCGGACCTGGCCATGCTGCACACGCTGCAGGCCGACCAAGTTTCCTTCTACCCGCTGATGGCGGCACCGAGCGCGCGCCGCAAGATGGAGCGGCGCATGGGCCGCTGGGACCCGCGCTTGCGGCGCGCGATGTACCGGCGCATCCAGCAAGAGCTGCTGCCGGCGTACCGGGCCGCCTCGGCGTGGTGCTTCTCGCGCGTGCCGGGCCTGTTCGACGAGTACATCATCGACCAGGACGACTATGTCGGCGTCGGCAGCGGCGCCTTCAGCTACGTCGGCGGGGTCATGTACTCCACGACCTTCTCGCTCGAACACTACTGCCGGCGCATCGAGGGCGGCCAGAGCGGCATCACGCAGCGCCATGCGCTGACGCTGCGGCAGCGCATGCGCTACGACTTCCTGATGCGCCTGTTCGGCGGCGCGCTGAAGCGCGACTACGTGCGGCGCCGCTACGGCAGCGCCTTCGCGCTGCGCATGGCGCCCGAGCTGCTGGCGATGCGGCTGGCCGGCGCGACGCGGCACGACGCCGACGCGATCCGGCTCACGCCGCTGGGCAGGTACTGCTGGGTGCTGATGATGGCCGAGTTCTTCAACGCCGTGAACGACGTGCGCGAGCAGATGCGCGAGCACATCCGGGTCGAGCTCGAGTCTTGGAACGACGAGGCGCTGGCCGAGCATGCCGGCCGCATCGACATCTCGGAGATCGGTGGGCGAACACGCTCCGTCTCGTAACGGGTGGGGTCGCTCTTCCTTGCCGCCGTGTGGCGCGCCGAGGCTGCCGGGTGGTCGGCTTCGCTCATGTCCTTTTTCGAGGGCCCAGCTGCGCTGGTCCCTCGAATGCACCCTTGACTTCGCTGCGCCGGCCACCCGGCAGCCTCGGCGGGCAAGCGGCTCGGTGTTCGCGGGCACGAGTACCGCCGCGGGTGGTGGATCGGGCCGGCGGGATGCCCCGGGGCGGTGATTTGAGGGATTCGTTCATGCCTGATTAGGCACCTTGAGGTTGGCGCCCAATCAGGTGGCATTGTGAATCGGGGTTTGCAGGAATCCATGCGTCAACGAGTGGAAGTGGTTTCCCGAACCAACGCACCATGTCGTTGAGAGCCGCGCGTTCACGGCCTAGGATTCACGGGCCGCCGGTCGACGACCGGCGAAAGGGAGAGGGCATGAAAGCATCTGCAGTCACAGCGGCGCGCGCCGGTTTGGCGCTACTTCTCGTCGCAACAGCTGCCACTGCGCATGCCCAAGGCAACGATGCGAGGGTCAAGTCTTGAGTCTTGCGCCGCCTGTGAGCGGCGCGGTTGCTTCAAGGCTCGAAGGTCTCGAAGTCGAGCCCTTGGATGGCGCCGAAGTGCTTCACATTGGCCGTGATGAGCGTGGCCTGGTGCTCGATGGCGGTGGCGCCGATGAGCGCATCGGCCAGGCGCATGCCGTGCGACAGCGCCAGGCTGTCGATCAGCTCCGCCGCCCGCTCGCTGATGGCCGGCGTGATGGGCACGATCTCGGTGTGCCGCGCCGCGAGCCCCTTCTTCAGCCGCGCGAGTTCGGCCTTGTCGCGGCAGCCCTGGGCGAGCTCGATGTAGGTCACCGCCGAGATGCGCCAGGGGTTCAGCGCATGCAGCCGCTGGGCCGCGCCCACGTGCCCGCGCGTGAGCCACACGAGCACGTCGGAGTCGATCAGCATCCCAGGCATCAAGCGTCGCCGCGCCGCGAGCCGTCGTCGTTGAAGCGCGAGGCGCGGAGCTTGCGCACATAGCCGGCCACGTCGGCCATGTCCTCGCGGTCGCGCCACATCCCGAACAGCGGATCGTCGGCGAAGTCCTCGGCCTGAGCTTGTGTGGCCTGCGGCTCTTCCTCGATGCGCACCGTCACCGTGGCGCTGCCGGCCTGGGTGAGTCTGGCGCGCCACTTCTCCGGCAGCTCGGCCACCGGCACATGCTCGAACACCACCGCGTTCATCGGGCTTCCCTTCTTAGCTGCTGAGCTCAGCGGCCTTGCTGCGCGAGCAAGGCCTCGATCACGTCCATCACCGCGCGTTGCTTGGGCTTAGGCAGCTGGCTGATGCGCTCCAGTTGCCGCTGCACCTGCGGCACCGGCCCGCGCTTGCGTGGCGCGTGCTCGCCCTCGGCCATCAACTCATCGAGCGACACGGAAAGCGTCTTGGCCAGCAGCCGCAGCGTGGACACCGGGATACGCCGGCGCCCCACCTCGTAGGACTGCACCGTCTGCTGCGACACCCCCAGCGCCTCGGCCAGTTGAACCTGCGTGATGTTGCGCGCCTTGCGCAGTTGCGTCACGCGCTCACCGAGCCCGGCAAAGAAGGTGCGTTCGTCGTCGCTGATGGTCATGGTCGGTAGCTCAATCGTCAGTGCTGCCAAGGTTAGGCCCTCCATTGCCGATGCGTAGTTGCCAATACTACCTTGAGTAGTAAAGTGTCGCCAGGAAAAATTCTTCCCCGCCCGTTCGCCGCAAAGCCCCTGCGCCGCGCTCGGGAGAACAGGAGTCCTCCGACATGGCACGCATCCCCGAAGCAGAGATCGGGCGGCTGAAGGAGGCGGTGCCGGTGGCGCGCCTGATCGAGGCCTCGGGCGTGGAGCTGAAGAAGGGCGGCAAGGATTTGCTCGGCCGCTGCCCGTTCCACGAGGACGCGACGGCAAGTCTCGTGGCACGTAGGTCATGTCGGCCACCCACAGCCGATCAGGCCCATCGGCGACAAACTGACGTTGCACCAGATCGGGCGCCTTCGCCGGTTGAGCTGGGTCGCGCCGCGTGGTCACCACGAAGCCACGCCGCCGGCTCACGCCGCGGATGCACATGCGCGGGCGGCCGTAGGTGCCATCGGACAGCTCGTGCGCGGCGCGGATGTCCTGCATGAGCTTGTCGTTGGCGCGCTGGCCTGCCGAGGCTCCCGCTCGAGCCAGTCGTAGTAGCCGCTTGCCGACACGCCCAGCACGCGGCACATCGTGCGCACCGGCAAGCTCCCAGTGGCGTCGGCCTGGTTCGCCTTCACGAGTTCAAAGGCCGGCGGGGTGTCCAGCGCAGTGAAGTAAAGGGTGCATTCGAGTGACCTTGGAACAAGGGCACTCGAAAAAGGACATGAACGAAGCTGGGCACCCCGGCGGCCCGATCCCGCGCGACCTCGGGACCCAGGCCTTCGCCCGGCGACACCTCCCGAGCAGGCGATCAGGGCACCCGCCCTCACCCCTTCTTGGGCGCGTCCTTCCACATGCGAATGCCGTTGACCATCGTGCCGACGATCGACGCCTCGCTCATGATGTCCTCGCGGAACGCCATGTAGATGTGGATCACCGCGAACAGCAGCACGTACCACATCGCCAGGTGGTGGGCCGTGCGCACCGCCTGCGGCGTGCCCAACAGCACCGTCACCCAGCCGAACAGGTTCATCCAGGTGCTGCCCCAGCCGTAGCCCTGCGCGTACAGGCCCAGGCCCGTGACGATGAGCACGATGGTGCCCAGCGTGAACATCAGGAACATCGCCGTCTGCGCCATCGGGTTGTGGCCGAGCCAGCGCTCGCTCTTGTCGCGCAGAAAGAGGTAGTACGCCGCCTGCGAGAACATGCCGCGCCAGTAGGCAAGGCTCCACAGCGGCGGCAGGAAGATCGCGCGCGCATGGTGGTTGCCCGCGAACACCCAGTACACGCGCACCAGGAACGCGGCGATCAGCACGTATGCGGTGACGAAGTGGATGGTGCGGATCCAGCCGAAGAAGAAGCTGTCCACGGCTTCGCCGGAAATCGCCGGCGGCGGCGCGCCGATGAAGTAGCCGGTGACGCCCAGCACCATGAAGCACAGCACCGTCACCCAGTGCCAGATGCGCACCGGCACCTCGTAGACATACGTGTCTTCCAGCGGGCCGCCGGTCACGCGGCCGGTCCAGCGTTCGACTTGCATCATCGTGGACTCTCCTCGATCGGCAACGCTCGGTCGCGATTCAGCGCACCGTCACCGTGGCCAGCTCGCGGCCTTCGGGCGACATGACGTGCGTTGCGCACGCCAGGCACGGGTCGAAGCTGTGGATCGTGCGCAAGATCTCCAGCGGCTGCTCGGGGTTGACCATCGGCGTGTTCATCAGCGCGGCCTCGTAGGCGCCGATCTGGTTCTTGTGGTCGCGTGGCCCGGCGTTCCACGTGGTGGGCACCACGCACTGGTAGTTGTCGATGCGCTGGTTCTTGATCTTCACCCAGTGCGCCAGCGCACCACGCGGTGCTTCGACCGGCGCCACGCCCTTGCACTCGGCCGGCCAGCTGGCCGGTTCCCACTTGTCGATGTTGGCCGTGGCCAGATCACCGGCCTTGATGTTGGCCATCAGCTGGCTGTAGAAGTACTTCATCTTGTGCGCCGACCAGCTGGCCTCCAGGCCGCGCGCCGCCGTGCGGCCGAGCGTGGAGAACAGCGCGGTGATCGGCACGTCCAGCTTCTTGAGCACCGCGTCGACCTGCTCCTTGATCTCGGCATTGCCGCGCGCGTAGGCCACCACGTAACGCGCCAGCGGCCCCACTTCCACCGCGTGGCCCTTCCAGCGCGGCGACTTCACCCACGAGTACTTGGCGCTCTCGTCGACCGCTTCGATCCGGGTCTTCGTGCCCTTGGCCTTGCCGAGGTCGAAGTGCGGGCTGGTCTCGCCGTCGAAGGGGTGCAGCCCCTTGGTCTCGTCGGCGTACTTGTACCAGCTGTGCGTCACCCACTCCTGCACCTGGTCGGGCGCCTTGAGGTCGACGTCCATCACCTCCTTGAGGTTGCCGTTGAGGATCACGCCGCTGGGCATCAGCAGGCTCTTGTTGCTGTAGTCGCCGGCGATGTCGGGGAAGTCGCCGTAGGCCAGCACGTTCTGGCCGGAGAGGCCGCCGCCCCACTTCGCCCAGTCCTTGTAGAACGAGGCCACCGCCAGCAGGTCGGGGATGTAGACCTGATCGATGAAGTCGATGGTGCGGTCGATGATCGAGCCGATCATGTTCAGATAGAACATGTTCACGGCGCCCACCGCCCCGGTGTCGTTGACGTTGATCGAGCACGGCACGCCGCCCACCAGCCAGTTCGGGTGCGGGTTCTTGCCGCCGAAGATGGTCTGGATCTTGACGATCTCCTTCTGGAAGTCCAGCGCCTCGAGGTAGTGCGCCACCGCCATCAGGTTGGCCTCGGCCGGCAGCTTGTACGCGGGGCTGCCCCAGTAGCCGTTGGCGAAGATGCCCAGCTGCCCGCTCTCGACGAACTTCTTCAGCCGGTTCTGCACCTCGCGGAAGTAGCCGAAGCTGCTGTTGGGCCACGGCGAGATGCTCTGCGCCAGCTCGCTGGTCTTC
>JAEUPC010000224.1 GCA_016789865.1 Rubrivivax sp. | reverse complement strand
GCTGCCCCAGTAGCCGTTGGCGAAGATGCCCAGCTGCCCGCTCTCGACGAACTTCTTCAGCCGGTTCTGCACCTCGCGGAAGTAGCCGAAGCTGCTGTTGGGCCACGGCGAGATGCTCTGCGCCAGCTCGCTGGTCTTCTTCGGGTCGGCCTTCAGCGCGCTCACCACGTCCACCCAGTCCAGCGCGTGCAGGTGATAGAAGTGCACGAGGTGGTCCTGCGCATACAACGTGGCATGCATCAGGTTGCGGATGATGTTGGCGTTCTTCGGGATCTTGATGCCGAGCGCGTCTTCCACGCTGCGCACCGAGGCCAGCGCGTGCACGCCGGTGCAAACGCCGCAGATGCGCTCGGTGAAGGCCCAGGCGTCGCGCGGGTCGCGGCCCTTCAAGATGACCTCCAGGCCGCGCCACATGGTGCCGGTGCTCACCGCGTTGCGGATGACGTTGTCCTTGTCGACGTTGACCTCGATGCGCAGGTGCCCTTCGATGCGGCAGATCGGGTCGACCACGACGCGCTTGCCGGCGTCGTCGAGCGTGAAGCCTTGGGTTTGCAGGGTTGTCATGATCGCTCGCCTCGTTCGGGTTACTTCTCGACCACGCTGACCTTGTCGTTGGCCGTCTTGCTGCGCGACTGCTTGATGGCGCTCACCGCCGCGTGCGCCGCAATCGCAGCGCCGGCGGCACCGACGGCCGTGAGGCCGATGCGGTCGGCCGTGCCTTCGGCACCGGCGATGCCCGGCACCTGCAGCGTGGTCAGGTGGTTGTAGAAGCCGCCCTTGTCCCAGAAGTCGTCTTCGCTGCAGCCGATGCAGCCGTGGCCGCTCTGGATCGGGAAGGACAGGCCCTCATTCCAACGCGTGGCCGAGCAGGCGTTGTAGGTCGTCGGCCCCTTGCAGCCCACCTTGTAGAGGCAGTAGCCCTGGCGCGCGCCCGCGTCGTCGAACTTCTCGACGAACTGGCCGGCGTCGAAGTGCGGCCGGCGGTAGCACTTGTCGTGCACGCGCTGGCTGTAGAACATCTTCGGGCGGCCCTGCGCATCGAGCGCGGGCAACTGGTCGAACGCCAGGATGTAGCTGACCACGCCGGTCATCACCTCGGCGATCGGCGGGCAGCCCGGCACCTTGATGATCGGCTTGTTGGTGATGATCTTGTGCACCGGCGTGGCCTGCGTCGGGTTCGGCTTGGCGGCCTGCACGCAGCCCCACGAGGCGCAACTGCCCCAGCAGACGATCGCCTTGGCGTGCTCGGCGTACTCGCGCAGCACCTCGACGAACGGGCGGCCGTAGTAGATGCAGTACATGCCGTCTTCGCCCAGCGCCGGGTTGCCCTCGACGGCGAGGATGTAGTTGCCCTTGTGCTTCTTGATCGTCTCGTGCGCGTTGGCGCGCAGCTGCTCGCCGGCGGCGGCCGACAGCGTCATGTGGTAGTCGACGCTCAGCATCGACAGCACCACG
The DNA here is from genome assembly GCA_016789865.1 of Rubrivivax sp. Lineage (GTDB taxonomy): Bacteria > Pseudomonadota > Gammaproteobacteria > Burkholderiales > Burkholderiaceae_C > Rubrivivax. Next base: position 6,761 of record JAEUPC010000224.1, on the reverse strand, counting down.
TCCTTGGCCAGCGGGTGTGAGCTGCGGATGAAGCTCTCGCTGCAGCAGGTGCACTCCAGGCCCTCCAGCCACACCACCGGCAGCCGGGGTTTGGTCTGCATGGCGGTGGCCATCTGCTGCGCCCCGGCCTCGCCGAGGCCGAGTGAAGCCGCCGTGAGGCTGCAGAACTTGGCGAAGCTGCGACGCGTGATGCCCTGGCGGCGCATCATGTCGTAGGTCGTCTCGAACATCGGTGGGCTCCTCTGGCCGCCCCGCTGCGCGAGGGGCGCCGGTGTGGTTCGTTTGGGGGACTTCGATTCGACTGCCGCCATTGGGCCTCTTGCCGCAGCCGGCGCCTTGACAGAAGTCAACGGCAGTCGGCATCGGCGACCGCACGCTTGAAGCAACCGAGCGAACCCGAGTGCAAGCGTTGCCCGCAACCCACCTGCAAGATGGCGCGGTCGAGGCCGCATTCGCCAGCGTGCTGCAGGCCGAACAGGCCGCGCGCGAGGCGATCACGGCCGCGCACACCGAAGCGGCCACGCGCGCCGAGGCCGCGCGCGCCGACAGCCGTGCGCGGGCCGAGCGCGCGCGGCGCCACCTCGCCGCAGTGCGGGCAGCCTTCGAGCGCCGGCGCGACGACGAGCTCGCCGGCCTGGCCGCGCAAGCCGAGGCGTTGAACGTGGATGCACCGCTCACCGAGGCCGACCGCGCGCATGTCGAACGTGCGGTGCTGGCCGTGGCCGCGCAGCTCACCGGAGGTGCGCAATGACCACCGCGCGCGGTGCCAGCCTCGGGGTCGGGCCTGCGGCCAGCGTCACGGCCGGCGTCACGGCCGGCGCCACGGCCGGCGTCGCCGTCGGCGGCAGCGCCGAATTCGCGCACGCGCGGCTGCGGGCGCGCTGGGGCCTGCGGCCCGATGAGACGCAGTGGCACCACATCGAGATCACCCGCGAGCTGGCGCCGCTGCTCGACCTGGCGCGCGCCGGCGCGCTCGCGCGCTGGGTGCGCGGCATCGATGCCGACAGCGGCCTGCACGCCATCGAGCGCGCGCTGCGGCAACGCTGGCGCGACGCCGTCGAGGAGGTGGCCGCGTGGCTCGACGCCCCGTGGATGGCGGCCGCGCACTGGTGTGCCGCGCTGCCGCTGCTCGGCGCCGTGCAGCAGTGGGCGCGCGGCGATGCGATGGCCCGCTGGGCACTCGACGAGCCCGGCCTGCCTGCGCCACTTGGCGAGGGGCAGGCCACGCCGGGCGACGATCGGCACCTCGCCGCCATGCCCCCACGACTTCGCGGGCCATGGGCCCGGGTGCTGCGCGCCGCGCGCGCCGATCCCGCCGGCGTGCTCGATCGCTGGCACGAGGCCTGGCTCGACCTGATGCCGGCAGGGCGCGCCAAGGCGGCGATCGCGCGCGCGCTGTCCCCGCTGCTGCGCACTCACGTCGCGCTCTTCGCGTCGGCGGCCACGGTCGACGGCTGGGCGGCGCGGCGGGCATTGACGGCGCAACTGGCGGCGCTGATGCGCCGCCACCCGGCCGAGCCGATCGAGGCCTTCGTGTTCCTCGCCTTGCAGGGGCTGGAACTCGAGCGCCTGCGCGCGGAGGTGGTGGCACGGGCGGCCTTCCCCAAGCGGACCCTGCGCGCATGATCCGCCCCCGCCCGGCCCGCTGGTTCGAACTGCTGGTGGCGCGCGACGACACCACGCTGGCGCTCGAGGCGCTGGCCGCCACCGGCGCGGTCGAACTAGAGACGCGCGGCGGCGCCGCGCTGCCGGCCAGCCTGGCCGAGCTGCAGCCGCTGCTGCTGCGCTTCGACGGCCTCGTCCAGCGCTATCAGGCCTGGTGGCCGGCCGATCGACTGTGGGCCTCCAGCGTGCCCGAGCCGCCGCTCGATGCGCTGCAGCGCTGCCTGGACCAGCTGCAGGCCTGGGCCGCCGAGGCCGAGCCGTTGATCCGCCGCCTGCAGGACGCTCAGAGCGAGCACGACGAAGTACAGCGCTGGCAGCGGGTCATCGAACACCTGGACGAGCGCCGCATCGATCTTGGCCTCGCCGCGGCCGCCAACGCGGCCGGCGGGCCGTTGCGGGTCCGGCTCGCCATCACGCCGGTCACGCCGGTCGCGCCGGGCAGACCGGGCACACCAGTCACGCCGGTCACGTCGGCGGGCACGGCCGCGGCGCTGGCCGCAGCGACACAGCCAGCCGTCGATGCCGCAACGAGGCCTCCGGCGCCCGGCCCCGAAACCCTGCGCGCGCTGGCGCCCGGCAGCGGCGACGCCGGCCCGGTCGTGCTCGCCTTCGAAGCCGCGGTCGGCGCCCAGAGCTGGCACCACACGCTGGCCGTCGGCACCGAGGCGCAGCTGCTGCCGCTGGCGCAACTGACCGCCGCCGCCCAAGGGCACTGGCACGGCCCGCCGCCGTGGCTGCAGTCCGGGCGCGCGGCCAACCTCGCCCACGCGGCGGCGCGGCTGCGGTCACTGCAAGCGGAGGTCGGCACGCTGCGCGCCCGCCTGGCCGCGCTGGCCGACACGCACGCGCTGCGCCGCGCGCTGGCCGATGCCCGCCGGCTGCGCTGGGTGCTGGACAACGTGCGCGGCCTCGAAGCCGGCGAATGGCTGAGCTGGATCACCGGCTGGACCAGCGCCCCGGCCGCCACGCTGGAAGCGGCCATCGAGCGCAGCGGCGCGCGCGCGCTGCTGCGCCTGCCGCCGGCGCCGCAGCCGGCCATCGCGCCGCTGCTGCTGGCCAACCCGGCCTGGGCGCGGCCGTTCGAGGTGTTCGCCCGCGCGCTGGGCATGCCCTCGGGGCAGGAGGCCGATCCGAGCGTGCTGCTCGCGGTGGCCGTGCCGCTGATGTTCGGCTACATGTTCGGCGACGTCGGCCAGGGGTTGGTCATCGCCGCCGCAGGCTTCGGGCTGCGCCGGCGCTTCGCGATCGCCCGCCTGTTCATCGCCGGCGGCCTGGCGGCCACCGCCTTCGGGTTCCTCTTCGGCAGCGTGTTCAGCCTGCATGTGCTGCCGCCGCTGTGGATCGAGCCGCTGGCCGATCCGCTGGCAGTGCTGGTGGCGCCGCTGGCCGGTGGCGCGCTGCTGCTGACCGTGGGCCTGGCGTTGTCGGGGCTGGAGGCGCACTGGCGCGGCGAACCCGGCCGCTGGCTGGCCACCGATGCCGGCTATGTGCTGTGTTATCTGGCGCTCGCCGCCGCGGCGCTGGATGCACGTGCGCTGTGGGCCGCGGCGGCCGGCGCGCTGTGGTTCTGCGTTGGTCACGTGCTGCATCCGGGCGCGGCCCCGGGTGCGGGCGGCGCGGGCGACGCACAGGGCTCGCGCCGCGGGTTCGCCGCGCGGCTGGCGGCGGCGCTGACTGCGGGCCTGGTGGCGGGCCTGGTGGCCTTGGGCGAGCTCGTCGAGCGGCTGCTGCAGATCCTCATCAACACGCTGTCGTTCGCGCGCGTGGGCGCCTTCGCGCTGGCGCACGCCGGGCTGTCGTCGGCGATCGTCGCGCTCGCGCAGGCGGCGCCGAACAGCGTGACCGCGGTGCTGGTCGTCGTGGTCGGCAACGCCATCGTCATCGGGCTGGAAGGCCTGGTGGTGTCGATCCAGACCACGCGCCTGGTGCTGTTCGAGTTCTTCGCGCGCTTCCTCACTGCGCAGGGGCGCGTGTTCCGGCCGCTGCCCCTGCCGCCTTCCAGCGCTGCCGGCGCCACCCACGCCACCAGCCCGCACTGGGGCTCGGCGTTGGGCGCCGGGAGTTGATCCCTCCTTGCCCGCACTTGCCCAAGAGGCCCCGCATGAAAGACACGACAACCCCCGAGGCGCGCCCCGTGGCGACCCCCACGGCGCCAGCGCGCCCCGGCCGCCGAGGGGCGGCAGGATTCAAGGCCGCGATGGCCCTGCTCGGCCTGGCCGGCGCCACGCTGGCCGTGGCGCTGGTGGGCACCCTCGCGCTCATCGGCGGCGGGCCGGCGCAGGCGGCCGCCGGCGGCAGCGGCCTGCCCGGCGACGCCTGGGCCTGGGGCCTGGGCGCCGCGGCCGCCTCCACCGCGCTGGCCGCGCTGGGCGCCGGCTTCGCGGTGGCCAAGGTCGGCACCGCCGCCATCGGCGCGCTGGCCGAGAAGCCCGAGCTCTTCGGCCGGCTGCTGATCTTCGTCGGGCTGGCCGAGGGCATCGCGATCTACGGCCTGATCGTGTCGATCCTCATCCTCAACCGGCTGGCTTGACGAGGCACCCGATGGCTCGCGCAGCGGCACTGCACTACATCGGCGACGAGATCGGCGCCGCAGGCTGGCACCTGGCCGGCGCCGCCGTGCACGTGCCGGCGCCCGGCGCCGAGGGTGATGCGCTGGCCGGCGCGGTCCATGGCGCCAACCATGGCGCGGCGCCGGCCGCGGGCGCCGCCGCCGGCCCGGTTGCCCTGGTGCTGATCTCGGCCGCCACCGCAGCGCGCGTGGCCGAGCCGCAGCTGCAAGCGGCGTTGGCGACGCTGTCGCCGCTGGTGCTGGTGGTGCCCGACACCCAAGGCGCCGTGCCGCCGCCCGACTTCGCCGCGCGCCTGCGCGCCCAACTGGGCCTGGAAGCGTGAGCGAGCTCGTCCCATGAGCCTGGCCACCCGCACGCAGGCCTTGCTCGACATCGTCGAGCGCGAGCGCGCTCGCCAGTGCGACGCCTTGCTCGGCGACGCCGAGCGCGCTGCCCAGGCGCAGCGCGAGAACTCGCGCGCCGAGGCGCGGCGGCGGCTGCACGAGGCCTTCTCCGAGGAGCGCACGCGCAGCGAGGCGCGCCTGGCCGCGGCGCGCGCCGACCTGCGCACGCGCCAGCGCGCCCAGGCGCAACGCCATCTGGAAGCGATGCTTGCGCTGGCCTGGCAGCGCCTGCCGCAGGTGCTGGCCGCACGCTGGCAGGCGGCCGACTCGCGCCGCGCCTGGCTGGCCGCCGCGCTGGCCGACGCCCGCGCCGCACTGCCGGCCCAGGCCTGGCACCTCACGCACGCGGCCGCGATGACCGACGACGATCGCGCCGCGTGCCAGCAGGCGGTGAGGGGCGCGATCACGTTGCACTGCGACGAGCGCCTGGGCGCCGGCCTGCGCATCGGCGCCGGTGGCAACGTGCTCGACGCCACGCTCGCGGGCCTGCTGGCCGACCGCGCCGACATCGGCGGCCGCCTGGTCGGTGCCCTCGAGACGCCACGGCCGGATGAGCCGGGTGGGGCAACGATGGCCGAACCGCGCCCGGCGCGGCCGCTGCGATGAGCGCGCCCGGCCGCCCCCCAGCACGAGTCCTGCAACGCGCAGCGCCGAGGGCACTCCCGTGAGCACCGCCCGCATCCACTGGATCAGCGGCCCCGTGCTGCGCGCGCGCGTGCCGGCGGCGAGCGAAGGCCCGTTCGCGATGCGCGAGGCCGTTCGTGTCGGCCCGCAAGGCCTGCTCGGAGAGGTGGTGCGGCTGCACGGCGACGAGATCGCCGTGCAGGTCTACGAGGACACCACCGGCCTGCGCCCGGGAATGACGCTGCACGGCGACGGCCTGCCGCTCGCCATCCCGCTGGGCCCCGGGCTGCTGGGCCGCATCTTCGACGGTCTGCTGCGGCCGCTGGCCGGCCTCGACTCGGCCTTCGTCGCCGCCGGCCTGCGCCGCGGCGCGGCTCGCGAGTTCGCGTTCACGCCCGAGGTCAGGGCCGGCGAGCGGCTCGGCGGCGGCCAGGTGTTCGGGCATGTGCGGGGCGACGCCGCCGAGAGGCTTGCCGGCCTCGCCGGCGCCGCAGTCGAGCCGCCGCCGCAGGCCTGCCTCGTGCCGCCCGATGCCGCGGGCGACGTCGTCGACATCGCCCCCGCCGGCCGCTACGCCGACACGCAGCCGCTGTTGACGCTGCGCCAGGCCGACGGCCGCGAACGCCGCATCGCGATGACGCACCCGTGGCCCGTGCGCACGCCGCGGCCGGTGCGCGCGCGGCTGGCCTCCAACGCGCCGCTGGTCACCGGCCAGCGCGTGCTCGACAGCCTGTTCCCGGTGGCGCTGGGCGGCAAGGCCGCCATCCCCGGCGGCTTCGGCACCGGCAAGACCGTGCTGCTGGAAGCGCTGGCCAAGGGCGCGCGCGCCGATGTCATCGTGTACCTGGGCTGCGGTGAGCGCGGCAACGAGATGGCCGGCGTGCTGGAAGAGTTTCCGCAGCTCGTCGACCCGCGCACCGGCGGGCCGCTGATGCAGCGCACCGTGGTCATCGCCAACACCTCGAACATGCCGGTGGCGGCGCGCGAGGCGAGCATCTATGCGGCGGTGACGGTGGCCGAGTACTTCCGCGACCAGGGCCTCGACGTCGCGCTGATGGCCGACAGCACCAGCCGCTGGGCCGAGGCGCTGCGCGAGGTGTCGGGTCGCTTCGGCGAACTGCCGGGCGAAGGCGGCTACCCGGCGTATCTCGCCAGCCGCATCGCCGACTTCTACGAGCGCGCCGCCGTGGTGGACACGCTGGCCGGCGCGCGCGGCTCGGTCAGCATCCTGGGCGCCATCAGCCCGCCCTCGGGCGACTTCAGCGAGCCCGTCACCAGCCACACCAAGCGCTACGTGAAGGCCTTCGGGGCGCTGGACGTGAAGCGTGCGCAGGCCCGCTTCTACCCCGCGGTGCACCCGCTGCAGAGCTATGCCGAGGACGCCGAAGGCTTCGCCGCCTGGTGGGCCGCGCAGGGCAATGCCGACTGGGTGGCGCTGCGCCGCCGCTTCCTCACGCTGCTGGACGACCAGGCGCGGCTGGAGCGCATGGCGCGCATCGTCGGCAAGGACGCCCTGCAA
>JAEUPC010000211.1 GCA_016789865.1 Rubrivivax sp. | reverse complement strand
GCGGTGCTGCTGATGGACGAGATCGAGAAGGCCCACCCGGATGTCTTCAACGTGCTCTTGCAGGTGATGGACCACGGCACGCTGACCGACAACAACGGGCGCAAGGCCGACTTCCGCAACGTGATCATCATCATGACCACGAACGCGGGCGCCGAAACGATGAACAAGGCCACCATCGGCTTCACCAACAAGCGCGAGGCCGGCGACGAGATGGCCGACATCAAGCGCCTGTTCACGCCCGAGTTCCGCAACCGGCTCGACGCGACGGTCAGCTTCAAGGCGCTGGACGAGGACATCATCTTGCGCGTGGTCGACAAGTTCCTGCTGCAGCTGGAAGGGCAGTTGGCCGAGAAAAAGGTGGAGGTCACCTTCACCGACAACCTGCGCCGGCACCTGGCCAAGAAGGGCTTCGATCCGCTGATGGGCGCGCGGCCGATGCAGCGCCTGATTCAGGACATGATCCGCCGCGCGCTTGCCGATGAGCTGCTGTTCGGCCGCCTGGTCGACGGTGGCCGGCTCACGGTGGACATCGACGACAAGGACGACGTCACGCTGGACATCCAGCCGCCGCGCAAGAGCGACAAGCCGCGCACCGAGGCGACGCCCGCCTGAGGCGGGCCCGGCCCCTTGGCGCTCAGCCCGGGCGCGCGCGGGCCACGATCTCGGCGGTGCGGCGATAGTGCGCTGGCAGCAGTGCCACCGCGTCATCGGCGCGCCCGGCCAATCCCCGGGCTGCCTCACAGGAGTCGCTTCGATGCGCCGCCACTTCCTCACCCAGTCCTTGATGTTGTGCGGCGCGGCGGTTGCCGCGTCACTCGCAGCGCAGCCGGCCATGGCCTTTCCCGAACGGCCGGTCAAGCTCATCGTTGCCTTCGCTCCGGGCAGTTCCACCGACATCGTCGCGCGGCTGCTGGCCGAGCAGGTGCAAGCATCCATCGGGCAGCCAGTCGTTGTCGAGAACCGGCCGGGTGCCGGTGGAAACATCGCCACCCAGGCGATGCTGGCCGCCGCAGCCGATGGCCACACGCTGCTCTTTCACAGCGTCGCGGTCGCGGTCAACCCGACGATGTTCGCCAGCCCCGGGTACGCCGTGGCCGAGCTGGCGCCGGTGGCGATGGCAGCGGTGACGCCGAACCTGCTGTACGTCCACCCGGACGTGAAGGCGGCCAACCTGGCCGAGCTGCTGGCGCTGGCCCGGACCGAGAAGCTCTCCTACGCTTCGTCGGGCAACGGCACCACCACGCACCTGGGGGCCGAGTGGCTCTTCCGCTCGCTGGCCAAGGTGGATGTGACCCACGTGCCGTTCCAGCCGGCAGCGGCGACCAATGCCGTGGTGAGCGGCCAGGTTCCGATCGCGTCAACCTCCATGCCGCCGGCGGTGCCCTTCGCCAAGAGTGGCAAGGTACGGCCGCTCGCGGTGATGTCCAGCCGGCGAAGCCCCGCGCTGCCCGACGTACCGACCGTCGCCGAGCTCGGCCATCCGGGCTTCGAAGCCAACACATGGTTTGCGCTGTTCGCGCCCGGCCGCACCGCCGATGCGGTCCTGGAGCGCCTGAACGCCGAGTTCAACAAGGCCTTGTCGGCAAAGGTCGTGCAAGAGCGCTTCGCGGCCCTGTCGCTGGAGGCGCAGCCGATGTCGCGCGCCGGGCTGCGCAGCTACGTCGAAGCCGAGGCGGCCAAGTGGGGCAGGCTGGTGCGCGACATCGGCATCAAGCCGCAGTAGGCCGCGGCGATGCGCTCGCGGGCGACGCCGTGTTCGGCGTGCGCGAGGCGCTCATCGGCCGCCACGAGCACGGCGAGTGGGGCTGCCGACGATGCGGTTCGACCTCACCCTCGCGGCGGCGATGCCCAAGCCCGCGGGTCTTGCCGGTAGAGCTTGCCCAGCATCGCGTACAGCGGCTCGTGCTCTGCCGCCAACCCGTGCGGGTTGACAAAAAAGCTCTCGCTGGCGACGGCGAAGAATTCGTCGACGCCGCTGGCCCCGTAGGGGTCGAGTGTGGTCTCCTCGCCGGCATCGACGCAGCGCTCGAAGGCCTCGAACTGAGGCTGCCACACCGCGAGCCAGGCGGCGCGCTCCAGCCCCGCGGGCAGCAGCGGCACGCCGTCCGAGAGCCCGTCGGCCATGTCCAGTACATGCGCGAACTCGTGGATGACGACGTTGTAGCCCGGTGAGGTGGCGCGGCCGGCCTCGCGCACGTCGCGCCATGACAGCATCACGGGGCCGCCGTGCACGGCCTCGCCGGCCAACGTCTCCTCGAACTCGTGCACGAGCCCGTCCTCGTCGTGCACGGCGCGCTGCGCCACCACCTGATCCGGGTGCACGACGACGCCGACGAAGCCGTCGTAGCGTTCCAGGCCCAGCTTCAACACCGGCAGCACGGCCTGCGCGGCGATGCTCACGGCGATCGCGTCGGTGAGCCGCAGGCCGCCGGCCGCGCTGAACTCCTTGCGGTCGAGGAACAGGCTGGTCAGGCGGCGCAGCTCGAGCTGCTCCGCCTCGGGGCGCCAGCGCAGGAACGGGTAGCGCACGAGGGTGCGCTTCCACAGATCATCGGGAATCGCCCGACGACGCAGCGCCGCATCTTCCTGCCTGCGTTGCCAGCGGCGCCAGAGGGTGGAGAGCATGGGAGGGTGGGCCTGCCGAAGCGTGCGCGGCCGCAGTGCAGCGGCGCGTTCAGGGCAAGGTGCTGCTGGCCGGCGGCATGCGGCGAAAGCCCCGCGAATCGAGCCGCAGCACCCCGGCGCGGGTCCGGGGGCCGGGCGCATCCAGGTCCCAGTCGCCGAGGACATGGCGCACGGCTCCGTTGGCCCAGGTGTCGCTGCCCGCGCGGTGCGTGTGGCCATGCACCAGCGTGCGTGCCGCCGTGGCGTGCAGCAGCGCGCCGGCCAGCGGCTGCGCGGCGTCGGCGCTGCTGTCGCCGTCGAACTGCCGGCGCGAATCGCTGGCCTGCCGCAGCCCGCGCGCGAACCCCAGCCGCTCGGCCAGCGGCCGGGCGAGAAAGGCCGCGAGCCAGACCGGGTCACGGACTGTGCGGCGGAACGCCTGGTAGGCGGTGTCGTCGATGCACAGCGCGTCGCCATGCGTGAGCAGCACGCGCTGGCCAAAGGCCTCCAGCAGCGTGGGATCAGGCAGCAGGTGCGCGCCGCAGGCCGCGCACAGCTGCGACCCGATGAGGAAGTCTCGGTTGCCGCCCATCAACGCGAGCGTGCGGTGCGCGGATGCGGCAGCCAGCGCCTGCACGCAGCGGGCGGCAAAGGGCTGGTGCCGCTCGTCGTCGCCCACCCACAGTTCGAACAGGTCGCCGAGCACGAACACCGCATCGGCGTCGGTGTGCCTCAGGTGCGCCGCGAAGGCGCCGAAGGTCAGCGGCAGCGCCTCGGACAGGTGCAGGTCGGAGATGAAGTCGACCGCGCGCCAGTGCGGCGGTGCGACCAGCGCCGAGGGCGCGGGCAGCGGCAGCGTGCCGCCGCCATGCCGCGCCCAGGCCACCGCCCAGGCCGTGCCGTGCGCCGGACCCGTGGCCGCGGGCCCGGCCGCCGCGGGCCCGGCCGCCGCGGCCATCAAGCCACCTCGGTGGCCCGCTCGATGCGTACGTCTTCCAGCGGCACGTCGTCGTGGAAGCCCTTGCGCCCGGTCTTCACGCCTTCGATCTTGTCGACCACTTCGGTGCCCTCGACGACGCGGCCGAACACCGCGTAGCCCCAGCCTTGCGCGTTCTCGGCCTTGTGGTCGAGGAAGTCGTTGTCGGCGGCATTGATGAAGAACTGCGCGCTGGCCGAGTGCGGGTCGCTGGTGCGCGCCATGGCCAGCGTGTAGCGCTTGTTCTTCAGGCCATTGTTGGCCTCGTTGCGGATGGCTGCCTGCGTGGGCTTTTGCTTCATGCCCGCTTCGAAGCCGCCGCCTTGCACCATGAAGCCGCGGATGACGCGGTGGAACACGGTGCCGTCGTAGTGCCCGGCGTTCACGTAGGCGAGGAAATTGGCCGCCGACAGCGGCGCGCGCTCGGCATCGAGCTCGATGGTCAGCGTGCCGGCACTGGTTTCCAGGCGGACTCTCTTGTTGGCGGCAGCCATGTCACTTCTCCAGGGTGGCTTTGCGGATGATCACCGGCTTGACCGGCACGTTCTGGTGCGGGCCGGCGTTGTGCGTCGGCACCAGCTTGATCTTGTCGACGACCTCCATGCCTTCCACCACCTTGCCGAAGACGGCGTAGCCGTCGCGGGCGTTGGCCTGATCGAGGAAGTTGTTGTCGACGAGGTTGATGAAGAACTGCGCCGTGGCCGAGTTCGGGTCCATCGTGCGGGCCATGGCCACCGTGCCGCGTGCGTTGGCCAGGCCGTTGCGGCTTTCCAGCGGGATCGGCGACAGCGTCTTCTTCTCGCTCATGTCGGGCTTCATACCGCCGCCCTGGATCATGAAGGTGGGGATGACGCGGTGGAAGATGGTGCCGTCGTAGTGGCCGGCCTTCACATAGGTGAGGAAGTTGTCCACCGTCTTGGGCGCCTTGTCCCGCTGGAGTTCGAGCACGATGGCGCCTTCACTGGTTTCGAGGCGCACCTTCTGCGCCCAGGCCGGGGTGGCCCCGATGAGCAGCGCCATGGCGCTGATGACGAGCAGTCGCATGCGAGGAGGTCTTTCGGTCGTTGAACGGCGGGAGGGGCCCCGCCCTCGGGCGCGCCAGTCTAGCCGCCCGCCCGTGCCGACGGCGGCGGGCCCGTGGGCGGGGTCTCGTCGTACGACGTGGCCAGGTGCGTGAACGCCACGTCGACGAACCCTTGCGACCAGCTCTTGCCTTCGGCCAGGCCCATCGACTGCCAGAGCCCGCCGTAGGTGCGCCACAGGCGGGCGGGGTCGTCGGCGCCCTGCGCCAGCTGCTCCAGCATGGCCGGGTCCAGGTGCTCGGCCAGCCGCTGGCAGGTGCCTTCGAATGCCGCCAGGATGCGCTGGGTGTGCTGGCCGAGCTCGCCGTGCGCGCGCACCAGCATCGCCTCACCATCGCCCCCGGCGGCCAGCAGCGCGCCCACGGCGTCTTGCGGGCCCGGGGCCAGGCGCAATGCGGCTGCCGGCGAGCCGCCCAGGTGCGTGGCCGCGCGGCTGCCGAGCTCGCGCATCTGCCGGGACTGCAGCTGCAGCTGGTGGTGCAGCGCATACATCGCCACCCGCAGCAGGCGGCCCACGCGCTGCGCCGCCTCGGCCGGCTGCGCCGAAGGCAACGCGGTGACGGGCACGCCCAGGCCGGCGGCCAGCCCCTGCATCACCTGCGTGGAAAGCTCCGCCGGCCGCCCGCCCACGCCGGTGGGCGGGCCGAGCGCACCGGTCTCGGAAGGCGCGCCGGTGTCTTCGAACGTACCCTGGCGCACGTTGGGCACGGTCGCGAACACCGACGAATGGTCGGTCGAGGTGTCCAGCCAGGGCTTGGAGATCCGCGTGAAGCCCGAATTCATCTCCAGGCTCGGGGCGCCACCCAGCGCCGCCTCGGCCTGCTGCCAGTCGGTACCGACCATCGCCGCCGGGTCGCCGCCGCGGCGCACGAGGCGCGTGCGCGCCGGGGCCTGCGGCGGCTGCTCGCCGGCATCGGACACCACCGACACCTCGACGAGGTAGTTGCCCAGCACGATGCGGTCGCCGTGGCGCAGCACGTGGTCGCCGGCCAGCCGCTTGCGCGAGCCGTTGACGAAAGTGCCGTTGGTCGACAGGTCGCGCAGCACCTGGTGGCCGCCGGCACGCACGATCTCGCAGTGGCGCGCCGACAGCGCCAGCTCACGGTCGGGAATCGGCCAATCGCACTTCGGGTCGCGGCCGATCACGAAGCGGGCCAACTTGGAGTGGACCTCGACCAGCGGGCGCACTCCGGTGGCGCGCTCGGCGCCGTGCACGATCTTCAACAACAGCATGGGTGTGAGGGCCGTGAGGGGGTGCGGTCGCGGCAGAGCCGGTCAGCGCGTGGGGGCGGCGAGCAGCGCCCGCGCGCCCTCGAGCCGCCGGGTGAGCTGCCAGTCCACCGGCCCGCCGGCCGCCACCTGCTCGAAGGCCTGCACGGCCAGCATCAGGTGCACAAGCCCCAGGTTGGCGCGTGCGGTCCGAAAGGAAGGGTCGTTGCGCAATGCCGCCTCCAAGGCTTGGCGGGCCGGCTCCAGCCGCCCGGCGCGAACGTGCAGCAGCGCGATGTTGTTGTACGGGTCGGGCAACTCGGGGTGGTCCTGCGCCATGCGCTCGAACCAGGCCAGCGCCTGGGCGTCGCGCCCGAGGTCCATCAGCGCCACGCCGTGCAGGAAGCGCAGCTCGGCTTCGTCGCCCGGCGCACCGTTGACGAGCACCAGCGGGCCCTGCCGGGCCTGCAGCCGCTCCAGCGCCGCCTGCGCGTGGCCGCGGGCCAGCAGGTCGTGGATCGCCGTGATCTCCTCGCGCGAGGCGAGGGCCGCCGTGGAGACGGCGCAGCCGAAGGCCGTGATCACCGTTGCGAACACCCATGCCGCGGCAGCCCCGGGGCGCGGCGGCGTGGACGAAGGCGGCAGGCGGGGCATCGACGAGGCGCGTCGCAGGTGCAGCGCGGTGACCGATCAGCTGGGGGGTGCTGCAAAGGCCGGCCGCTATACTGAATTTCATTCTATCGGCGGCGGCTGCCCCTCAGCGGCTCATGCGGCAGGGGCGGCGCCAGCGCCCGCAGGCGCCGCGCTCGCGGACACCCCAGACTGTGCTGCATCCATGGCGCTTCGCATCCACAACACGCTGACCCGGCGGCTCGAGGACTTCCGCCCGCTCGAGCCCGGGCATGTGCGCATGTACGTCTGCGGCATCACGGTCTACGACCTGTGCCACCTCGGCCACGCGCGCATGAACCTGGCGTTCGACGTCGTCTACCGCTGGCTGCTGGCCAGCGGCTACCGCGTCACCTACGTCCGCAACATCACCGACATCGAAGACAAGATCATCCGGCGCGCGCTGGAGCGCGGCATCGCCATCCGCGCACTCACCTCCGAGATGGTGGCGGCGATGCACCGCGACCTCGGTGCGCTGCACCTGCTGACGCCTACGCACGAGCCGCGCGCCACCGACTACGTGCCGCAGATGCTGGAGCTCATCTCGCGCCTGGAGGACAAGGGCCTGGCCTATCGGGCGGCGGGCGGCGACGTCAACTTCGCCGTGCGGCGCTTTCAGGGCTACGGCAAGCTCTCGGGCAAGAGCCTGGACGAGCTGCGCGCCGGCGAGCGCGTGGCGGTGGCCGGCGACAAGGAGGACCCGCTGGACTTCGTGCTGTGGAAGGCGGCC
>JAEUPC010000099.1 GCA_016789865.1 Rubrivivax sp. | reverse complement strand
CACCTTTCTGCCGGTGATCGTCTTGTCAGCGTGTCCCCACCAAGCAGGGAGACATCCGATCACGTACCGTTTGGTTCGAGCCTATCAGTCGATTTGGCTCGCTCATGCTTGACGGCATTTATCAGTGGTTCACGTGCGTTGGTCCTTTGACCCAGCCTGGCGCCTCATCCGGATTTCGACTTCCAGAATCACACGATGACCCTCGCGGGCATCGCATACCCGTCGAGGGTGGCTACGTTGTCAGTGCGCTCGGCACGAGGTCGTTGCCGTCCCCGCACTGCACCTAGGCTACTGGCGGCTGAACGCCAGGTTGCATACACGCTCCCGCGTGGGCAACAACTCATCTCACGGCTTGCGCCGCTCGAACAACCCGACCCCGGTTTTGCCGGGGCCTACGACCCGAGGGCCGTACTCGATCAAGCTCTCGCTTGACCACGCGATCCCAAAGGACCGCAACTCTAGGGCTGCATCTCCCACACTTCGAAGCAGTGTGGCCAGTCACAGCTGACTGGGCGACTCTCAGGTCGCACGCTTGGGAAGCTGCCGTTCTGCCATTGAACTACACCCGCCGCGCGGCGCGATTCTAAGCCGCCGGGTGCCCGGCGCAGGCCTTGCGCGGCAGCCGCGCCTGCCCTGCGAGCGGCGCCGTGCAGGGCACCGGGCGGAGCGCCGGACCGGGAGGCCGGGCAGGGGCCGCGCCCTGTTGCGGCATCATTGGCACACCTTGAACCCGCATCCGCCCACCGCCTTGCAGCTGCTGCGCGTGCTGAGCCTGGAGCCAAGCCCCGCAGGCGCCGGGCTTTCCGGCCGCGATGGCGTGTCGCTGACGCAGGGCACCCTCGACGAGGCCGACGCGCACCAGGTGGTGCTGCTGCAGGCGGCTGACGAGGCCGGCTTGCGCGCCTTGCCGGACCTGCCCGATCTGGCGCGCTGGGCGCACGACCGCGCCGTGGTGGTGGTGGTGACCGGGGCCGAAATCGAAGAGGCCGAGGCCGAACTGCTGCGGCTGGGCGTGGAGGCCATCGTGCCGGCCACGCTGCCGGCTGCTGAACTCGTGCGTGCGCTGCGCCATGCGCACCAGCGCAAGCTGGCCGAGCGCGGCACGCGCACGGCCTACGCCACCGACCTGACCACCGGCCTGCCGCACCAGGCGCAGCTGCTGGAGCACATGACGCAGCTGATCGCGCTGCGCGAGCGCGAGTCGGCGCCGCTGGTGCTGATTGCGCTGCGCGTCGAGGGCGTGGTGCAGGCCACCGCGCATCTGGGCGACGAAGCGGCCAACGTGCTGCGCCGCAAGGTGGCGGTGCGGCTGCGCGGCGGCCTGCGCGCCAGCGACGTGGTGGCCTCGCTCGGCCCCGACCTCTTCGCGGTGATGCTGGGCCGCGTGGACATGGTCACCGATGGCGAGGGCGTGGCCGCCAAGCTGCTGCGCGCCGTGGAGCAACCGTTCCTGATGACCGGGCGCAATGTGCGCCTGGGCGCGGCGGTGGGCATCGCCAACTACCCGGCGCATGGCAAGGATGCCGGCGCCCTGCTCAAGCGCGCCGCCGCGCAGGCGGCGATGGTCGCCACGGTGGACGAGCAGGGCGTGGCGGTCGTGCAAAGCGGCTTCGGCGTGCTGAGCGGCGGCGCGGCGAACGACCCGGAGTAGGAAGCCCGGCGCTGGGGTGGCCCGCCCCCCGCGCAGGCCGACGAACGCCGCCCAGGGGGGGCGCTCAGGGGGCCGCTCAGGGGTGCCGCTCAAGGGTGCCGCTCAGGGCTGCAGCACCACCTTCGCTGCGGTCACGCGGCCGCGGTGCAGATCGTCAAAGGCCTGCGGCCCCTCGGCCAGCGGCCGTGTCTGCACCCACGAGAGGTCGCCGAACGCGCCGCGCGCCAGCGCCGCCACGGTGGCCCGCAGGTCGGCCATGCTGTACGTGTAGGTGCCCAGGAGCGTGATCTCCGCCAGCGTCAGCTTGCGCATGTCGATCTCGCTGGCCCAGTCCTGCAAGCCGATGTGCATCACCACGCCGCCGGGCTTGACGGCGGCGATGGCGCTCTTGCGCGTGGCGGCGGCACCCACGGCGTCGATGACGTAGTCGTAGCCGCTCTCCGCCGGCGCCGTGGCCAGCGGGTCGAAGGTGTAGCAGCGGGCGTGCCGGGCCACGCTCTCGCGCCGGCCGGCATGCAGCTCGGCCACCTCGAGCCGGTCGACGCCGTAGTGGGCGAGCAGCAGCGCCGCCAGCATGCCGATGGCCCCACCGCCGATGACCAGCACGCGGCACTCGGGCAGCGGCCGCACCAGGCTCTTCATCGAGAGGTTGATGGCGTGCAGCGCCGTGGCCGCCGGCTCGGTGAGCGCGGCGGCTACCGGCTGCAGCTGCGGCGGCAGCTCGATCAGGCAGTTGCCGGGGATGCTCATCGCCTCGGCGAACGCGCCGGGCCGCGACATGCCCACCATCGTGCGGCGCGCGCACAGGTTGTCGCGCCCCTGCAGGCAGTACTCGCAGCGCCCGCAGGTGATGAGCGGGTTGCCGGTGACGCGCTGGCCGGGCCGCCACAGCTCGTGCGCGCTTTCCAGCACGGTGGCGGCGAACTCGTGGCCGAGCACGAGCCCGGGCTGGCGCCGCGGGTCGTGGCCGTGGTAGGCGTGCATGTCGCTGCCGCAGATGCCGGCCGCGTCGATGCGCAACACCACCTCGCCGGCGGCCAGCTCGGGGTCGGGGCGCTCGTGCAGCTGCACTTCGTTCGCTCGGGTATAGACGAGGGCTTTCATCGCGAAGGGCTGGGAGAAGGGTTGGTCAGGGTGGCCGTGGCGCGCCGCGCTCACTTGGCCGTGTAGCCGCCGTCGACCATCAGCGTCTGCCCGGTGATGTAGCCGGCCGCCGGGCTGGCCAGGAAGACCGCCGCGCCGTGCAGATCGGCCAGCTCGCCGTTGCGGCCCACGGCGGTGCGCGCAGCGTGCGCGGCGGCCAGCTCGACGTTGTCGAACACCGGTTGCGTGAGTGCCGTGGGGAAGAAGCCCGGGCCGATGGCATTGCAGGTGATGCCCTGGCCCGACCAGGCCTCGGCAATGGCGCGCGTGAGCTGCACCACGCCGCCCTTGGCCGCACCGTAGGGCGCGCTGTGCGCGAACGCGCGCGTGCTTTGCAGCGAGGCGATGTTGAGGATGCGGCCGTAGCCGCGCGCGGCCATCGCCGGCGCCAGTGCCTGGGTGAGGAAAAAAGGCGCGGCCAGGTGCAGCGCCTGCTGGCGGCTCCAGCTGGCCGGCGTCACTTCGGCGAAGGGCTCGCGCAGGTTCACGCCGGCGGCGTTGACGAGGATGTCGGCCTCGGGCCAGCGTTTGCCGATCAGCCGCCCGGCCGCGGGCAGCCGGTCGGCCTCGGACAGGTCGAGGGCCAGGGTCGCCGCGACGATGCCCTGGGCCTGCAGCCGCGCCGCGGCGTCGCGCAGCGCCGTCTCGCGCCGCGCCACCAGGCCGATGCGCGCGCCGGCTTGCCCGAGCGCCAGCGCGAGCGCCTCGCCGATGCCCGAGTTGCCGCCGGTGACGACGGCCACGCGGCCTTCGAGCGAGAACCAGCGCTGCAGCGCGGCGGCGGGGGTGTGAGCGGATGCAGGGCGGCGGGCCATCGTGCGCGGGCGTTGATGTGCAGCGGCTAGCGTACGCGCGGCGGGCATCGGCAGGCTGACGCGGCCGCGGCCCGCCCGCTGCGGCGCATCACACGCGCACCGGCTCGCCCAGGTCGTGCTGCTCGCCGGGGAAGTACTTGGCGAGCCGGTCGTCGGCGGTGCGCGCATGCCCTTCCATGCCCTCCAGCCGCGAGATGCGCGCGGTGACCAGGCCGATCTCGCGGCTGGCCTGGCGGTTCATGCGCTGCCAGGTGAGCGTCTTCATGAACTTGTGCACCGACAGGCCGCCCGAGTAGCGCGAGGCGCCCTTGGTGGGCAGCACGTGGTTCGGGCCGCTGGCCTTGTCGCCGTAGGCCACGGTGGTCTCCTCGCCGAGGAACAGGCTGCCGTAGCAGGTGAGGCGGCCGAGCCACCAGTCGAGATCGCGCGCGTGCACCTCGAGGTGCTCGCTGGCATGGCGGTCGGACACCTCGGCCACCTCCTCGCGGGTGTCGCAGACGATGACCTCGCCGTAGTCGCGCCAGGCGCTGCCGGCGGCGTCGCGCGCGGTGGGCGGCAGCGCCTCGATGAGCGCGGGCATGCGGCGCATCACCTCCTCGGCCAGCGTGTGCGAGGTGGTGAAGAGCCACGCCGGGCTCTCGTGCCCGTGCTCGGCCTGGCCGACAAGATCGCTCGCGACGATGGCCGGGTCGGCCGAGTCGTCGGCGATCACCGCCACCTCGGAAGGCCCGGCGAAGACGTCGATGCCGACCTTGCCGAACAGCGTGCGCTTGGCCTCGGCGACGAACTTGTTGCCCGGCCCCACCACCACGTCGGCCGGGCGGCCGGTGAACAGGCCGTAGGCCAGCGTGGCGATGGCCTGCACGCCGCCCAGCGTCATGATCACGTCGGCGCCGGCGGCCTTGAAGGCGTACAGCACGTACGGGTGCATGCCGCCGCCGCGGTACGGCGAACTGCAGGCGATGATGGTCTTCACGCCGGCGGCCTTGGCGGTGGTCACCGTCATGTAGGCGCTGGCCACGTGGGCATAACGGCCGGCCGGCGCATAGCAGCCCACCACGTTGACCGGCAGCACGCGCTGGCCGGCCACGACGCCGGGATGCAGCTCGACCTGCACATCGGCGATCGAGCGCTTCTGCGCCAGCGCGAAATCGTGGATCTGCTTGACCGCGAAGTCGATGTCGGCGCGCACCTTGGCCGGCACCTGGGCCACGGCGGCGGCGATGGCGGCATCGCTCATCACGATGTCGCCCTCCCAGTGATCAAGCTCCTTGGCGTAGCGGCGTACCGCAGCCTCGCCGCCGGTCTCGATGGCGGCGAGCATGTCGCTCACCACCTTCTGTGCGGTGGCGGTCTCGGTCTCGGGCGTCTTGCTCGCCCGCTTCAGATAGGTGGTGGTCATCGCGCGTGCGTGGGCTCGAACGGGGGGGCGGGGGCGCCGGCAGCGCGGGCTGCCGGCGCCGAGGCAGGCTTACTTCGTGCGGTTGGCGAACTCGCGCAGCTTGGGGTCGGCGTTGACCCGCTTCATGAACGCGTCGGTGATGAAGTCGGCAGGTGCCGGCACGGTTTGAATGGCGCCGGTGCCGCGCATGAACACGGCGATCTGCCCGAACCACGCGTCCATGTCGGAGTTGCCGCGCGAGCGGTCCATGCGGGCCAGCTGCTGTGCGAGGTCGAAGGTGGGCCGGGTGTCGAACTCCTTCTTCATCGAAGCCTCGCTCACCGACACGCCGCCTTGCTCGTAGAACTTCTTCATCATCGCGATCGCTTCGCCGCGGTTGGCGTTCATCCACTTCCAGGCGCGCAGGTAGATGGCCAGGAACTTGGCCACGTTCTCGGGGTTCTGCTCGGCGTAGTCGCTGCGAGCGATGAGCGCGCCGGGCACCACGGCGCCGCCGTCCTTGCCCGAGCAAAGCAGCTTGCCGCCGGCCTTCTCTTCCAGCGTGTAGATGTTGGGCGCCCACAGGCCCGCGAGGTCGGCGTTGTTGGACGACACCGCCGAGATGATCTCGGCCTGGCCCATGTTCTTGATCGTCACGTCGCCCTTGGCCAGGCCCCAGCGCCGCAGGCACGACTGCACCGCGTAGTCGCCGGTGGAGTTGGCGGTGAGCACGATCGTCTGGCCCTTCATCGAGGCCGGGTCCTTGGCGTACTTGTCGGCCACCTCCTTGCGGGCCATCAGCGCATTGCCGGCCGATTCGTCGTTGCTGACGCCGATGGTCTTGATGCCGAAGCGCACGTGGCCCAGCACCGCGGGCACCGAGCCCGTGCCGCCGACGTCCCACGACTTGGAGGCCGCCGCGGCGATCTGCGGCACGCCCGCCGGGAAGGTGCTGAACACCGGCTTCAGGCCGAGCTCGGCCCACCAGCCCTTCTCGCTGGCGACGTAGAACGGCAGCGCCCAGTACAGCGCCGGCTGGTAGCTGACCTTGATCTCGGTGAGCGGCTGCGCGAAAGCCGGCAGCGACACGAGCGTGGTGATCGCCGCAGCGAAGGCGTGGCGGCGGGCGAAGGCGTGGAACTTCATGGTCGGTCTCCGTGGGGTGGTTGTTGGGGGTGGTGAAAAGGCGACGGGTGCTCGGTGGCGGATCAATGCCCGTTGGCGGCCTGCTGGTCGCGCAGCAGCTTCCAGACATGCGTGCGCAGATGCACGAAGCTGGCCTGGTCCATCACATCTTCGATGCGGGCGTGCTGGTCCCAGCGCTCGGCCTCGCGCACGCTCTTCACGTCGATGACTTCGCGGATGGTGCCCGGCCGCCGCGTCATCACGACGATGCGGTCGGCCAGATACACCGCCTCATCGACGGCGTGGGTGATGAACAGCACCGTGCGCGGGTGCTGGCGCGCCAGGCGCACCAGTTCCTCCTGCATCACCACACGCGTCTGCGCATCGAGCGCGCCGAAGGGCTCGTCCATCAGCAGCACCTTGGGGTCCAGCACGTAGGCGCGCGCGATGGCCACACGCTGCTGCATGCCGCCGGAGAGCTGGTGCGGGAACGCGCGCTCGTAGCCGCCCAGGCCCATCAGCTCGATGTAGTGCTCGATGCGCCGCTTGCGTTCGGCGGCGGGAACGCGCAGCGAGTGCAGCCCGAACTCGATGTTGTCCCACACGCTCTTCCAGGGGAACAGCGCGAACTGCTGGAACACCACGGCGCGGTCGGGGCCGGGCTTGGTGACCTCGATGCGGTCGACCATCACCTGGCCGACCGACGGGTGCTCCAGCCCCGCGGCCATGCGCATGCAGGTGGTCTTGCCGCAGCCCGACGGGCCGACGATGGCGACGAACTCGCGCTCCTGCACCTCGAGGTCGATGCCTTGCAGCGCGACGAACTGATTGCCGCCCTGGGCGAAGGTGCGGCCGACGCCGTTGAACTGGATGGTGGCCATGATCGGGGTGAGGGTCTCGTGGGCCTCGTTCGCTTCTGTTCTGTCGTGCAGCCGGGGGATCAGAGCCCGCGCCGATGTTCGATGTGCGCCTGCAGCCGGCGCAGCGCGATGTCGATCAGCAGGCCCACGAGGCCGATGGCGATCATTCCGCTCATCACGGTGGCGGTGGACACCGCGGCCTGACCCTTGACCATCAGGTAGCCCACGCCGCTGGAAGCGACGATCAGCTCCGCGCCCACCAGCGACTGCCAGCCCAGGCCCGCCGAGATGCGCAGCCCCGCGACGATGGAGGGCACGGCCGCGGGCAGCAGCACCTGCGTGATGCCGCGGAAGGCGCCGGCCCCCAGCATCTGCGAGGCCTCGATGTACTTGCGATCGACATGCCTGGCGCCGCGGTAGGTGTTGATGAGCACCGGCGGGAACGCGCCCATGAAGATGATGAGCACCGGCCCGCCGATGCCGGTGCCGAACCACAGCGCGGCAAACGGCACCCAGGCGATCGGCGCGACGAAGCGCACCGCCTCGAACAGCGGCGTGACCAGCCGGTCGACCACGGTGAACCAGGCCATCACCAGGCCCAGCGGCACGCCCACCGCCACCGCCAGCACGAAGCCCATCGCGAAGCGCTGCAGGCTGGACGCCAGGTGCACGAACAACGTGTGGCCCACGAACGGCTCGACGCTCAGCTGCGCCAGGCGCGCCACCACCTCCCAGGGCGCGGGCAGGAACTGCCGTGGCGTGATGCCCGACAGCGCAGCCGCCGTCCACACCAGCAGCGCGCCGGCCGCGCCCATGGCGCTGAGCTTCCAGAACGCCGCGCGGGGCAGGGCGGGGCCGATCATGCCGGGCCTTCCGGGGCCATGGCTAGCGTGCCTTCCACGGCGTGACGCGCGCTTCGACCCAGGCCAGCGCCTGCGTCATCAGCCAGCCGCACAGCGCCACGCTGGCCATGCCCACGAGGATCATCGCCGGGAAGATGTCCTGCGCCGCCTGGTTGAGGATGGTGCCCAGGCCCGCCACGGCGCCCACGAGCTCGGCGGCCACCAGCGTCGTCCACGACGCCTGCAGCGACAGGCGCAAGCCCGTGAAGATGCTGGGCAGCGCGCCGGGCACGAGCACCTCGCGCCAGTAGCGCCAGCCGGTCACGTCGAGCATCGCGGCGGCCTCGAAGATCGGCTTGTCGATCTGGCGCACGCCGGTGTAGCTGTTGATCACCGAGGGCACGAACGCGGCGACGAAGATGACCATGATCTTGGCGGCGTCGCCCAGGCCCAGCCAGACGATGGCCAGCGGGATCCAGGCCAGCGGCGGGATCGGCCGCAGCACCAGGAACACCGGATTCACCAGCGCCTCGACGCGGCGGCTGGCGCCCATCGCCAGGCCCAGCGCGACGCCGGCGCTGGAGGCGATCGCAAAGCCCATCAGCACCAGCCACACGCTGTGCAGCACATGCGGCAGCCAGCGCGCGTTGGCGTAACCCTCGCCGCTGATCTGACCGAAGGCCTGCCACACCTCGTGCGGCGCCGGAAAACGCGCCGTCGACACCCAGCCGAAGTGCACCGTGGCCGCCTGCCACAGCGCCAGGGTCAGCGCCACGGCCCCGATGGGCCAGGCCCAGGGCGTCCAGCGGGCGGTGCGCGGGGCGATGGCGGTGCTCATCGTGTTGGCGGGGGTGGGGTGGGGCGGTCGCGGGCGCGGGAGTGGGGTGGTCGGCCGAGCGTGAAGCCGAACAGGCCGCAACGGGAATCGACCGATTCTTGTAAGCGCTTACAGCTTGCGCGCGGCGATGACCGCTGTCAAGCGACCGGAGACAGTGCTTTCCCTAGCGCTGGACCCCGGCGACGGCCAGCGCTATCCTGTAAGCGCTTTCTGAACCGCATGAGTTCCAGCCCGACCATCGACGACGTGGCGCGCGCCGCGGGCGTCTCCACCGCGACGGTGTCGCGCGCGCTCAATGCGCCCGACACCGTGCGACCGGCACTGCGCGAGAAGGTGCTGGCCGCGGTGGAGCGGCTGGGCTACGTGGCGCATGCCGGCGCGCGCGCGCTGAGCCTGAACCGCAGCGGCACGGTGGGCGCGGTGGTGCCGACCATCGACAACGCCATCTTCGCGCAGGGGCTGCAGGCCTTCCAGCGGCGCATGGCTGCGGCCGGCCGGGTGGTGCTGATCGCCTTCAGCGACTACGACCCCGAACAGGAGCAGACGCAGGTGCAGGCGCTGCTGGCGCGCGGTGTCGATGCGCTGGCGCTCACGGGCATCAGCCAGCGGCCCGAGCTGCTGGCTCGGCTGGCGCAGCGCGGGCTGCCGTGGGTGCACACGGGCTCGTTCCCGGCCCCGGCGGGTGCGGCCTGCGTCGGCTTTCGCAACCGGGCCGCGGTGATGCGTGCGGTGCACTACCTGCTGGACCTTGGCCACCGGCGCATCGCCATGCTGGCCGGCATCACTGCCGGCAACGACCGCGCCGCCGAGCGCGTGGCCGGCGTGCGCGAGGCGCTGGCGCGCGCCGGCCTGAAGCTGCCGGCGGCGCTGCTGGCCGAGTCGGCCTACACGCTGCAGCCGGCGCGCGAAGCCACGCGCCGGTTGCTGGCCGCGCGCCCGCCGCCCAGTGCGCTGGTGTGCGGCAACGACGTGCTGGCCATCGGCGCGCTGCTGGAATGCCAGGCCCTGGGTGTGGAAGTGCCGCGGCAGCTTTCGGTGGTGGGCTTCGACGACCTGGACATGGCTCGCCAGTGGCAGCCCGCGCTGACCACGATGCACGTGCCCACCGAGACGATGTGGACGCTGGCTGCCGAGCACCTGCTGGCGCGGCTGGAGGGCGCCGAAGCCGGCCCCGTGCAGCGCGAGCTGCAGGTCGAGCTCGTGGTGCGCGAGTCCACCGCGCCGGTGGTGCCGGCCGCGCAGCGCGCGGTGCGGCCAACGGCCGACAATGCGGCGCATGGACCCCAACCCCGCGGCGCCGCCGCGCGTCATCGCGCTCGGCGGCGCCAGCAACTTCCGCGACCTCGGCGGCTACGTCGGGCGTGACGGCCGGCGTCTGCGCTGGCGGCGCCTGTTCCGCTCCGATCATCTCGGCGGCCTGAGCGCCGAGGATCATGCCGTGCTCGCGCAACTGGGCGTGCGTGCTGCGCTCGACTTCCGCGGTGTCGAGGAACGCGCGGCTGCGCCGTACGTGGTGCCCGGGCTGGCGCAGCACGCGCTGTCGATCGAGCCCACCGTCGTGCAGCGCATGCAGGAGGTGGAGAGCGGCGGCCGCGAGCTGACCGGCGCCATCGTCGAGGGCCTGATGCGCGAGCTGTACCGGCGCATGGTGAAGCACCAGGCGCCGCGCTTTCGCGAGTTCTTCGGGCACCTGCTGCGCGCCGAAGGGCCGCTGGTGTTCCACTGCACCGCGGGGAAAGACCGCACCGGCGTGGCGGCCGCGCTCTTCCTGTTGGCGCTGGGGGTGCCGCGCGACTCGGTGTTCGCGGACTACCTGCTCACCAACGAGGTCTACCGCCCGCCCTGGGCGCCGCGGCCGGGCATCGCGCCCGAGGTCCTGCGGGCCTTGTGGGGCGTGCAGGAGAGCTACCTGGCCACCGTGTTCGACGTGATCGACGCCGAGCCGGGCGGTGCCCAGGCCTACCTGCGCCGCCAAATCGGCCTGGACGACGAGGCAGTGCAGGCGCTGGCGGCGCGCTACCTCGAGGCGTGAGCGGGCGTTGTCACTCGCCTTTGCGCGGGTCGCCGCCGATGCCGAACATCTCGCGCACCGCCACGCGATAGTGCCCCAGCCCCACCCAGTTGGTGTTGTGGTGGCTGCCGCCGGGCACCAGCACGAAACGCTTGGGCTCGGGCGCGCTGTCGAACAGCGCGCGGCCGATCTCCGGGGGCACCAGGCGGTCGCTGTCGCCATGCACCACCAGCACCGGCGCGCGCACGCGAGGCATGCGCTCGGCGGCCTCGAAGCGCTGCGTGAGCAGCGGGCCTACCGGCAGCCAGCCCCACTTGAACGTGGCCAGCAGGTCGCGCAGCGATGTGAAGCTGCCTTCGACGATGAGGCCGGAGAGGTCGGGCACCTGCGCGGCCAGGTCGACCGCGATCGCCCCGCCCAGCGAGTGGCCGAAGACGAAGCGCCGCGCCCCGGGCGCACCGTGGCGGGCCAGCCAGTCCCACGCCGCGCGCGCGTCTTCGTAGGCCATCTCCTCGCTGGGCAGCGCACCGTTGGCGCTGCGGCCGAAGCCGCGATAGTCGATGCCCAGCACCGCGAAGCCCAGTTCGTGCAGCCGCCGCATGCGCGGCGCGCTGCCGCGCACGTCCCAGCGCGCGCCGTGCAGGTACAGCAGCGTGGGCGCATCGGCGCGGGCCTGCGGCAGCCACAGCCCGTGCAGGCGCGTGTCCTCGCCCGTCACCCGCGAGCGGAAGTCGACCCAGACGTCGTGCATGCCCTCGGCCGCGGCAAGGCCCCCGCCCCAGGTGCGGTCGCTCGGCTGGAAGACCCACTGGCGCTGTTTCTGATCGAGGATGGCGCAACCGGGCAATGCCACCGCGGCGGCCAGCGCCGCAGCCACCAGCGCGGCGCGCCGCAAACGGCGTCGTCGATGCCTCGGCGCCAGCGCCAGCGCCAGCGCCGGCGCCGGCGCCGCCGAGCCGCCGGGTGTGATGGGGATGGGCCGTTTCGGCATGCGACGCATGCTAGCGAAGCGTGCGCATCGCCGCACCGCCGGGGTTGATGGGCGCCGGCCGCTGGCGCTGCGGCGATGAGCGCGCCGTGCCGCAGGTCACGGCCGGTGCGGTGCAGTCACCAACGAAGAAGCCCGGCGGATGGCCGGGCTCGGGTGGGGTGGCCCGCCGCGTGACGCAGGCCTTGCGGGGGCCTTGCGCGGGCCCGGGCTCAGGCCGCGGAAACCGCCTTCTTGGCTGCGCGGCGCGCGCGCTTGACCACCGGCGCGGCCGCCTTGCGGGCCTGGCGGCCGGCGGCCTTGACCTTTCGCGCAGCCTTCCTCACTTCGGCCATCGGCCGCACGCCGGCGGCGCCGGCCAGTGCGGTGGCGCCTTCGGCCACCTTGCCGGAGACGACCCGCGCCAGCTTGGCCAGCGGCAGCGACAGGCGCGCGGCGGTGTCCAGGCCGCTGGTGAGGGCGGCGCTCTCGATGCCGGCGGTGAATTCCGCGGCCTTGCTCAACTGGGCGGTCGCCACTTCGTGGCCGCGGCCGAGCGCGAACTCGGCGCCGCCGACGACCTGGTCCAGGCCCTTCACGACGATGGTGCTGACGTTGCTGCGCAGCACGTCCACGCGCTCGGCGGCCTTGGGCGCCAGCTTCGCAGCGGCGGGCACGACCTGCAGCTCGACGGCATCGCTCATCACGCGCACCAGGCGCTCGCTGCCGGCGCGATAGGCCGCCACGGCCTGCGTCGCGGCCAGGTGGTAGTTGTCGAGGGTTTCCTGCGTCACGTGGGCCAGGCTTTGGGTCGTCATGGTGTTGCTCGTCGTGAAAGTCGTTGATGACGCGGCCAGTGTGCCAAGCCGCGCCTAGAGAGCGATACCCAAAGCGCGGCCGATTCCTAGGGTGCGCACTCCACTTCGCGCGCGAGCGGCACGGTGCCCGCCTGGCTACGCGCCCGGTGCCGAGGCCGGGTGGCGCCACACCTGAGCGACGCCGCCCATGAACTCGATCGTCTCTTCGTGCTCTGCGCCCAGCCGCCGGGCCAGCGCGATGGAGCGCAGGTTGTCGGCGCGAATCAGGCTGATGAGCCGGCCGCTCAGGCCCATGGCTTGGCGCCCGTGCGCGCGCGCGGCCAGCGCCGCCTCGTGCGCGAGGCCGCGGCCCCAGTGCGGGCGCGCGAGCAGCCAGCCCAGTTCGTTGGCCGGCCAACCTTCGGGGTTCAGGAAACCTGCGCGGCCGACCAGCGCGCCGCTGGCGCGATCCTCCAGCGCCCACATGCCGTAGCCCTTCAGCGCCCAGTGCCCGGCGAACAGCGCCATCTGGCGCCACGCGATGTCGCGCCCCACGGCGCCGCCGGCGCCGATGTGGCGCATGACCTCCTCGTCGGCGCACATCGCGGCATAGGCATCGAGGTCGGCCTCGGTGAAAGCGCGCAGCACGAGGCGCTCGGTGTGCAGGGTGGGCACGGCGGCCACGTCATCCCCCACGAGAATCGAGCCAGCGGTACCAGCGCACCGAGGCGGCCAGGAACCACGGCCGGCCGGTGTACAGCGGCCGCGTCGGGAACGGCAACTCGTCGAACGCCGTGCGGCCTTCGGCCCGCCCCAGCACCTGCTGGCCGATGCGCATGCCCAGGTAGCTGCCCATGCCCACGCCCGAGCCGCAGTAGCCCATCGCGTAGTGCACGCCGTCGCGGCGACCCAGGTGCGCCAGCGTGTCGAAGGTGTAGGCCACGAAGCCCGCCCACGAGTGCGAGATGCGCGTGGCGGCGAGCTCCGGGAACAGCGCCACCAGGTCGGCGTGCAGCAGCGGGCCGCTGATGCGCGGGTCGGTCTCGCTGGTGGAGACACGCCCGCCGAAGAGGATGCGCCGCCGGTCGGGCGAGGCGCGGTAGTAATACACCACGCGCCGCGTGTCGCTGACGATGCGGTTGCGCGGGATCAGCCGCTCGATCACCCCGGGCGCCAGCGGCTCGGTGGCGATGATGTAGCTGCCGATCGGGATCACGCGCCGGCGCAGCCACGGCGTCAGCGGCCCGGTGTAGCCGTTGGTGGCGATGACGACATCGCGGGCGCGCACCGTGCCGCGCGCGGTGTGCACGAGGTGGCCGGCGCTGGGCTGCGCACCGTTGCGCTCGATGCCGTTCACCGCGCAGCGCGGCACCACCGTGGCGCCGGCCGCCTGCACGCGCTGCAGCAGGCCCTGGTGGTAGCGCGCCGGGTCGACGCTGGCGTGGGCGGGGTACAGCACGCCGCCCCAATAGGCCTGGGTGCCGATCTCGCGCTGCTGTTCGGCGCGCGGCACCACCTCGGCCGGCACCTCGAGGCCGGGCGTCTGGTGCGTGGCGGAGTGCGACAGCAGCTCGAACTGGCGCGCGTTGTGCGCGGCGTGGAAGCGGCCCACCTCGCCCCAGTTGCAATCGATGCCTTCGCTGGTGATGAACTCGCCCAGCCACTGCAGCGAGCGCTGGCCCTCGCGGAGGATGTCGCGTGCGCGCGCTTCGCCGTGGCGGCGTGCCAGCTCGGCGAAGCCGGGCTTGACGCTGGTGCTCACCTGGCCGCCGTTGCGCGTGCTGCAGCCCCAGCCGGCGTCTTCGGCATCCAGCACGAGCGTGCTGCGCCCGCCGCGCGCGGTCTGCAGCGCTGCGTGCAGGCCGGTGTAGCCCGAGCCCACCACCAGCACGTCCACTTCCGGCGGCAACGCCGCGTCGGGCAGCTGCGGGCGCGGCACGTGGTCCCACCAATACGGGGCCATGCGGGCATCGGCGGCGAAGGGGCTGGTGGACATCGGTGCGGTGGGGCGTTTCGAAGAAGGGGTGGCGGGCGAGAGCAGCCGGCGGTGCGTGGGAACGGGTGCGCTGAAGCCGCGGAAGGAGTCTCGGTGCGGGCTTCGATGGGGGGCTCAGTGTGCCGCCTGCAGCACGAGGTCGGCCCCGCGCTCGCCCACCATGATGGCCGGCGCGTTGGTGTTGCCCGAAGGAATGGTGGGGAACACCGAAGCATCGACGACGCGCAGCGCCTCGATGCCGTGCACGCGCAGCTGGGCATCGACCACCGCGCTCGCGGCCGTGGGGCCCATGCGGCAGGTGCCGCAGGGGTGGAACACGGTGCTGGCGCGCCGGCGGATGTCGGCGACCAGCGCCTCGTCGCTTTGCGCCGCGGGGCCGGGCATCAGCTCTTCGCTGATGACTTCGGCGAACGCCGGTGCCGCAGCCAGCCGGCGCAGCCAGCGCGCACCGGCCAGCAGCACCTGCAGGTCTTCGGGTGCCTCCAGCGAGTGCGGCACGATGACCGGCGCCGCCAGCGCATCGGGGCTGCGCAGGCGCAGTTCGCCGCGGCTTTGCGGGCGGCACGGCTGCGCGCTCAGCAGCACGCCGGGGAACGGGTCGGGGCTCATCAGCGGGCGTTCGCCCACCGGTGCGCGCGTGTAGCTCACCGGCGAGAAGTACAGCTGCAGGTCGGGCCGCGGCACCTCGGGCCGCGAGCGGATGAAGCCGCCGCCCTGGTTGACGCTCAAGGCCAGCGGCCCGCCCCGCGTGAGCAGGTAGCGCAGCGCCGCACGCACGCGCCCCGACCACGGCCGCAGCTCCTCGTTGAGCGTGCGCACGCGGGCGCGGTAGACGTGGTCGATGCACAGGTGGTCTTGCAAGTGGCGGCCGACGTTCTCGTTGGCCCGCACGGCCGCGATGCCCAGTTCGCGCAGCAGCGCCCCCGGCCCCACGCCCGAGGCTTGCAGCAAGAGCGGCGAGTGCACCGCACCGGCACTCAGGATGACCTCGCGCCGCGCGTGTGCCTGATGCGCCACGCCGCCCTGCCGAAAGGCCACCCCCACCGCGCGCCGGCCCTCGAACAGCACGCGCGTGGCCGCCGCGTGCGTGGCCACGGTGAGGTTCGGCCGCCGCGACGCCGGCCGCAGATAGGCGCGCGCGGCCGACATGCGCAGGCCGCCGCGGGTGTTGATCTCGTACAGGCCCGCGCCCTCGATCTGCGCGCTGCTCGCGGCATTGAAGCCGGCGCTCAGCGGCAGCCCGGCCTCGGCCGCGGCGCGCAGGTACACGGCGCACAGCGGGTGGGCGTCATGCGCGATGCTTCGCACCGCCACCGGGCCGCTGCGGCCGCGGCCCGGCTGCAAGGCCAGCGCCTCGCCCTGCACGGCCTCGATGCGTTCGAACACCGGCGCCACGCTGCTCCAGCCCCAGCCGGGGTTGCCCAGCGACTGCCAATGTTCGTAGTCCTCCGGCTGCCCGCGCACCCACACCATCGCGTTGATGCTGCTCGAGCCGCCCAGCACCTTGCCGCGCGGCCAGTAGCCGCTGCGCCCGCCCAGCGCCGGCTCGGCCTGCGTGTGCAGCATCCAGTTCAGGCGCGGGTCGAAGAACGCGAGGCCGTAGCCGATGGGCAACTGCACGCGCGGCCGCCGGTCGCTGCCGCCGGCTTCCAGCAGCAGCACGCGGTGGCGGCCGTCGGCGCTGAGCCGATTGGCCAGCACGCAGCCGGCCGAGCCGGCACCGACGATGATGTAGTCGTACTGCGCTGCGTGCACTGGGTTCCGGGCCCGGCGGCGGGGCGCCGGCTGCCGAATGGGTGGCGTGAGGGTGCCGCGAGGGCGCCGTGAGGGTGCCACAGCCTGCGCGTGCGGCGGCAGCGCCACTTTGGCGCGAGTGCCAGACCAATCGTACCGAGGCCGCCGGCGCCGCCGCAGGCGGTGACAGCGGCCGCGCGTGGGCCCCGGTCACTTCGGTGCCCGGCGTCGCATGGCGGCGCAGGCCGCGGCGCGCGCCTGCCCGCCGGGCCGCGGGCTCAGCCCGGCTTGGCCAGTGACTGGGCGAACATCATTGCGTTGCCATCCGGGTCGTAGAACGTGAGGAGCTTGACCATCTCGGGGATGTGCTGGATGCCGCCGTCCTGCTTCACGCCGAGAGTGTCCAGGTGCGCCTTGGCCTCATCGATGTCCTTCACGCCCCACACGTTGGTGGCGCCGCCGCCTTGCGCGACCTTCTCGTTTTGCGACAAACCGACGCTGACGCCGGGTACGGCGGTGGACAGCTCGCACCAGCCGATCTTGTCGACGCGGTACAGCAGCTCGAAGCCGAGCACCTTGCGGTACCAGTCGATCGAGGCATCGAGGTTGGTCACGCCGACAGAGGCGGTCAGTTCGGGTACGTAGCTCAGCGCCATGGGGTTGCTCTCTCTCGTGGTGTCGGAGGGGACGGAGGTCGATGGGTCGACAGCGGTCCGGAAAGTATACTAAGTAGCCAATGCGATCAAGCCTGTCACTCGACGAGCTCATCGCCCTCGGGCGCCACCGGTGGGCGATGGCGCTGCTCGCCGATCTTGCCGCGCACCGCGGGGCGCGCTTCGTCGAGATGGTGAACCGCCTGGCGCTGCCGCGTGACAGCCTGGTGCGCACCCTCGAAGCCGCGGTGACGGCCGGCTGGGTGATGCGCAACCCCGGCCACGGCCACCCGCTGCGCCCGGAGTACCTGTTGACGCCGCTGGGCCAGCGCATGGCTGCCGGGGCGCTGTCGATTGCCACCGCGCAGATCGGGCTGGGGCTGGGCCCAGGCGCGCTCACGCGCTGGGGCATGCCGCTGATCCGCGCCATCGGCCCCGGCGAAGCGCGCTTCAACGATCTGGCGCGCGCGCTTGCGCCGGCCACGCCGCGCGCCCTCTCGCAAGGGCTGCAGGCGCTTGCGGTCAACGAGCTCGTCGGGCGCGCTGTCGTCGACGGCTGGCCGCCCGCCAGCCTCTATCGCCTGACGGCCGGCGGCCTGCAGCTGGCCAAGGCAGCCTGAAGGCCATCGATGCCCGTGACTCGACGGCGTTGCGCCAGTCTCAGACGCCTGGAACGAAGCGTTGGGGCGCTCTCGGCTCGGCCGCGCCGGCCCGCCGCTCACGCCGTCACGCCGTCACGCCGTCACGCTGGCCGATGTTTCCGCCCACCCCTTGGCTCTGCGCAGGTCATCCACCGCCGCGGCGAGCGCACGCACGCCCTTGTCGATCGGCCCCGGCGCGATGCCACCGAAGCCCAGCACCACGCCACGCTGCGCTTCGGGCACCGGGGCGATGACGTAGCGGCCGATCGGCGAGAGCGTCACGCCGCGCGCGGCGGCGGCGGCCACCAGGGCGTGTTCGTCGCGCGCAGCGCCGAAGCCTGACGCGAAGTGCGCCACCGTGTGCAGGCCGCTGGCGCTGCGCACCACGCACAGCGCGCCTTCCAGGTGCGTGGCGGCGGCGCGCTGCAGTGCCTCGTGCCGCTCGGCATAAAGCCGGCGCATGCGCCGCAGGTGGGCCGAGAAGTGGCCCTCGCCGATGAACTCGGCCACCACCGCCTGCGTGTGCGTGGGCACGCCCGGCAGCACGCGGCACATCAGCGCTTCAAGCGCCGGCACCAATGCCGGCGGGGCCAGCAGGTAGCCCAGGCGCAGCGACGGGAACAGCGATTTGCTGAAGGTGCCCACGTACACCACGCGCTCGCCGGCGTCCACGCTCTTCAGCGTGGGCAGCGGCTCGCCGCCGAACGAGAACTCGCCGTCGTAGTCGTCTTCGATCACCCAGGCGCCGGCCTCTTCGGCGGCCTGCAGCAGCGCGAAGCGCCGCGTCAGGCTCATCACCACGCCCAGCGGCTGCTGGTGCGAAGGTGTCACGAAGGCCAGGCGGAAGCGCGGTGCCAGCGCCAAGCCCTCGGGCACGTCGAGCCCCTGCTCGTCCACGCGCACCGGCACCAGCTGTGCACCGGCGGCCACCAGGCTGTTGCGCGCGCCGATGGCGCCCGGGTTCTCGAACCACACCGCGTCGCCGGGGTCGAGCAGCAGCTCGGCCACCAGCGAGAAGGCCTGCTGCGCGCCGCCGAAGATGAACACCTGCGCCGCGTCGCAGACGATGCCGCGGTTGGCGCGCAGGTGCAGCGCGATCGCCTCGCGCAGCGGCGCGTGGCCGAGCGGCTCGCCGTAGCCCATCACGCCGGCACGCGGGCTGCGCCAGTGGCGCGCAGCCAGCCGCGCCCATTGCGCCATCGGGAATTCGTCGAACGCCGGCAGGGCGGTGGTGAAGGCGCGCGCCGCGCGCGGCAGCTGCGAGCGGTCGGCCAGCTGCGGCAGCCGCTGCTGCACGGTTGCGGCCAGCCGTGGCGGCTGGGTGAGCAGCGTTTCCTTGCGCGGCAGCGCGCGCGGCCGCGGCGCGGAGAGGGCGGCGCTGACGAAGGCGCCGGCGCCCACGCGCGACTCGATCAGCCCCTCGGCCGTCAGGCGATCGAAGGCTTCGATGACGGTGGTGCGCGAGAGCTTGAGTTCGCGCGCCAGCGTGCGGCTGGCTGGCAGCCGCTCGCCCACGGCGATGGCGCCGGTGAGGATGAGCTCGCGCAGCGCGTGGTGCAGCTGGCTGCTCATCGGCCGCGGCAACTGCGGGTCGATGCGGATCGACCACAGCAACGCGCCGCCTGCCCGCTTGACCATGATGAACCGCGCTCCTCGCGTTGATGCCGTGCGCTTGTTGGTGCTGACTGGTGCTGCCGGTCTGACCAGTGCTGACCGGCGCCGCCCGACTCTGCGTGACGCATGCCTGCGCCGGGAAACGGTATCACGAAAGAATCAGAATGGACCTGCCTCGCGCCGCGGGCGCTGGCGATCATCGGCCCACGATGACGATGATGAAGCTGCGCCGCATCGAGACCTTCTGCCGCGACGAGGTGGGCTTCGTGCGCGTCACCGCGAGCGACGGCGCCGTGGGCTGGGGCCAGGTCTCCACCTACCACCCCGACATCAGCGCGCTGGTGCTGCACCGCCAGGTGGCGCCGTGGGTGCTGGGGCAGCCGCTGGCCGGCACGGCCAGCATCGCCGCGCTGGTGGAGCGCGCCTGCGAGCGCGAGCTGAAGTTCCCCGGCTCGCACCTGTACCGCGCCATCGGCGGCGTCGACACAGCGCTGTGGGATCTCTTCGGCCGCCTCGAAGGCCAGCCCGTGTGCAAGCTGCTGGGCGGCACGCCCGGCCCGTTGCGCGCCTACGCCAGCAGCATGAAGCGCGACATCCGGCCCGAGCAGGAAGCGCGGCGCTTCAGCGAACTGCGCGAGCGCTTCGGCTTCGACGCCTTCAAGTTCCGCATCGGCGCCGAGTTCGGCCACGATGTCGACGAGTGGCCGGGCCGCACCGAGGCCATCGTGCCCGCGGTGCGCGCCGCGCTCGGTGCCGATGCGACGTTGCTCGTCGACGCCAACAGCGGCTTCAGCCCCGCGCGCGCCATCGCGGTGGGGCAACTGTTGCAGGCGCACGGCGTGTGCCACTTCGAGGAGCCTTGCCCGTACTGGGAGATGGCGCAGACCAAGCAGGTGCGCGAGGCGCTCGGCGGGCTGGACGTGACCGGCGGCGAGCAGGACAACTACCTGCCGGCATGGCGCCACATGGTCGCCACGCGCGCGGTGGACGTGCTGCAGCCCGACGTGTGCTACATGGGCGGGCTCGCGCGCACGCTGCAGGTGGTGGCGCTGGCGCAAGAGGCGGGGCTGCCGGTGACGCCGCACAGCGCCAACCTGTCGCTGGTGACGCTGTTCACCATGCACCTGCTGCGCGCCATTGCCAATGCCGGGCCGTACCTCGAGTACTCCATCGAAGGCGCCGACTACTACCCGTGGCAGGAGGGCTTGTATGTCGAGTCGCCCTACGCCGTGAAGGGCGGGCGCGTCACGGTCACCGATGCGCCGGGCTGGGGCGTGGAGATCTCGCCGGCGTGGCTGCAGGGCGCTACGCGCCAGGTGAGCGAATGGAGCTGAGGAAGCGGAGCGCAGCATGGGCGACCTGAGCGCATCACTCGCGGCGCTGGCGCGCCAGGCGCAGCAAAGCGGCCGCATCGACGGGCTGCCGCAGCAGCACTTCATCGGCGGGCAGTGGTGTGCCAGCGCTGATGGCGCGCGCCTGCCGATCGAAGACCCCGGCAGCGGCCGCGCCTTCATCGAGGTGGCCGCCGGTGGCGCCGAAGACGTGGACCGCGCGGTGCGCGCCGCGCGCACGGCGTTCGGCGGCGCGCTCGCGCAGTTGATGCCGGCCGAGCGCGGCCGCCTGCTGCAACGCGCGGCGGCGCTGATCCGCGAGCGTGCCGAGCCGCTGGCGGTGGCCGAAACGCTGAGCAGCGGCAAGCGCTTGTCGGAATCGCTGGGCGATGTGGCCGGTGCCGCGCGCGCCTTCGAGTACTACGCCGGCGCCTGCGACAAGCTGCATGGCGAGACGCTGCCGCTGGGGCCGCGGCACTTCGGCCGTACGGTGTGGGAGCCGGTGGGCGTGGCGGCGCAGATCGTGCCGTGGAATTACCCGCTGTCCACCGCCGCGCGCGGCGTGGCGCCGGCACTCGCCGCCGGCAACGCGGTGGTGCTGAAGCCCGCCGACCCCACGCCGCTCACCGCGCTGATGCTGGCCGCGCTGCTGCACGAGGCCGGTTGGCCGGCCGGTGCCTTCAACGTGGTGGCCGGCACCGGTGCCGATGCCGGCGCATCGCTGGTGGCGCATGGCGGCGTCGACCACATTACCTTCACCGGCAGCGTGGCCACCGGCCAGGCGGTGATGCGTGCCGCCGCCGCGCACGTGACGCGGCTGGTGCTGGAGCTCGGCGGCAAGTCGCCGGTCATCGTGCTGGCCGATGCCGATCTCGACATTGCGGTGGAGCAGACGCTCGGCGCCATCTTCGAGCACGCCGGGCAGATCTGCAGCGCCGGCTCGCGCCTGGTGATCGCGCGTGCGGCGCACGAGCCGTTCCTCGAGCGCTTCTGCGCGCGGGCCCGCGCCATCACGCTCGCGCACGGCCTGCGCGACGAGGGCATGGGGCCGCTCATCTCGCAGGCACAGCAGGCCCGTGTCGATGGCTTTGTGCAGCGCGCGCGGCAGCGCGGCGTGGCGGTTCGCTGCGGCGGCCGGCCGGCCGCCGACCCCGCCACTGGCGCCGGCTGGTTCTACGAGCCCACCGTGCTCGATGCGCTGGCAGCGGGCGACGAGTGCGTGCAGCAAGAGATCTTCGGCCCGGTGCTCGCCGTGCAAGTGTTCGACGGCGGGCTCGAAGAGGCCGCGGCGCTGGCCAACGGCACGCGCTACGCGCTGGCCGCCGGCGTGTTCACGCGCGACCTCTCGGCGGCCGAACGGCTGGCGCGCGCGGTGGATGCCGGGCAGGTGTTCATCAACGAGTACTTCGCCGGCGGCATCGAGCTGCCCTTCGGCGGCAACCGCGGCTCGGGCTTCGGCCGCGAGAAGGGCATGGAGGCGCTGCGCAGCTACAGCAAGCTCAAGGGCGTGGCGGGGCGGTTCTAGGCGCCCCCAGGGTCGGGCCGGTGGCCCGCCCCGCCCCCCGCGGGGGTTCAAGCAAAGTGGCAGAGCCACATTTGCTTGAGAGGCCGGCGCCGCGATGACGGTCCCGGCGCGCGAGCCGCGCCGATCACATGAAGCGCGAAGGCGCGTAGGCACCGAGCGCCGCGCCCAGGTGCTCGCCGCAGACCCCGCGCGCCACGAGGTCGCCGGTGTGCGGCGCACCGGTGAGGCCCAGGTGCCCGTGGCCGGCGGCCACCCAGATGGCAGGCGCGCCCGGCACGGGGCCGATCGCCGGCAGGCTGTCGGGCAAGCCGGGCCGCGGGCCCATCCAGCGGCTGCCTTGCGTGAGCCGGGCGCCGGGGAACATGCGCTGCGCCAGGCGGTGCAGCACTTCGGCGCGGCGCCAGTCGGGCGGGGCGTCGGCCAGGCCGATTTCCTCGGTGCCGGCGATGCGCAGGCCGGGCTCCATCGACGTCACGGCCACGTGGGCGGCGATCTCGCTGACCACATGGTTCAACTCGAAGCCCGGGTCGGCGTAGGTGAGGTGATAGCCGCGCTCGGCCAGCAGCGGCAGCCGGCAGCCTAGCGGCCGCAGCAGCGGCGCGGTCCATGCGCCGGTGGCCAGCACCACCACGTCGGCGGTGTGGCGCTGCTGCGCGGCCAGCAGTTGCACCGGGCCGCTGCCGCCGGCGGGCGGCTGCAGCGCGCGCAGCTCGTCGCGCACGACGCTCACGCCCAGCCGCTGCGCGAGCGCGGCGTAGGCGCGCGCCAGCCGCTGCGGGTTGACGGTGTGCGCCATCGGCCCCATGCGCACGCCGCGCGTGTAGGTCGGCGAAAGCGCGGGCTCGGCCTCGCGCAGCGCGGCGCCTTCCAGCACCTCGAATTGCGCGCCATGCTCGCGGCGCAGTTGCCAGGCAAGACCGCCGACGAGGTCGATGCCGCCGGCCGCCGGGTGCACGTACAGGCCCGCCTGCGCGCGGATGAGCTCGGGCACGCCGGCCTCGGCCGCCAGCGCCTGGTGCCGCGCCACCGTGCTGCCGTACAGCGCCTTCATCGCCGCGGCGGTGCGGCGCACCTGCGGCTCGTTGGCGGTGCGCAGCAAGCGCACGATCCACGGCACCGCGTGGTGCAGCGAGCCCAGCCGCAACACGAGCGGGCTCTCGCGCGAGAGCAGCATCGCCGCGGCCTGCGCATGCAGCCCGGGCAGGCCGATCGGCACCACCGCATGCGCGGCCAGGATGCCGGCGTTGCCCGCGCTGCACGCTTCGGCCGGCGCCAGGCGGTCGAGCAGCGTGACGGCCAGGCCGCGCCGGCGCAACTCGATCGCGCAGCAGATGCCGACGATGCCGGCGCCGACGACGACGGCCGTGCGGGGTGAATGGGCTGAGCCGGTTGAACCGGATGAGGGCTGAGAAGCAGGGTTCATCGCAAGGACATGCCGGCCGCGCGGCGAGCGATATCCCCGTGGCCGCGGCAGCCTGCCGATGCTAGGGTGCGGGCGGCGTGGCCGCGAGCGGCGCAGACCCTCACAGGGTTGGCGCAAAACGGTCTGCCGGTGCAACCAGAATGGCCCTGTCGGTGCGGCCGCTTCGTGCCCACACTGCCGCGGCCCTGCTCGGGCCTCTTGAGGAGAAAAGCCGCCATGTCCCGTGCCACCCTTGCCGCCTGCGCCGCCGCCGCTCTGCTGGCCGCTCCTGCCTTCGCGCAGGAGATCACCGTCGTCTCCTTCGGCGGTTCGTACCAGGAGGGGCAGAGCAAGGCGCTGTTCCAGCCCGCCGCCAAGGCAATGAAGATCAAGGTCAAGGAAGAGACCTACACCGGCATCGCCGACCTGCGGTTGAAGGTGAAGGCCGGCGCCGTGACCTGGGACATCGTGGCCAGCGGCTCGGGCAGCGCGGCGCGCGCCGGCGCCGAGGGCATCCTCGAGAAGCTCGACTACAAGGTCATCGACATCTCGAACTTCGCGCCCGGCCTGGCCACCGAGTACTGCGTCGGCGGCGATGTCTTCTCCACCGTGCTGGCGTGGAACACCAAGACCTACGGCGACAAGGGCCCGCAGAGCTGGGCCGACTTCTGGGACGTGAAGAAGTTTCCCGGCAAGCGCGCCTACCGCAAGGGCGTGGCCGGCGCGCTGGAGCCCGCGCTGATGGCCGACGGCGTGCCCGCCAACAAGGTGTACGAGGTGCTGTCGCAGCCCGGCGGCATCGAGCGCGCGATCAAGAAGATCAAGGAACTCAAGCCGCACATCGCGGTGTGGTGGGCCTCGGGCGCGCAGCACGCGCAGCTGATGAAGGACGGCGAGGTCGACATGACCACCGGCTGGAACGGCCGCTTCGACGTGGCCGCCAAGGATGGCGGCAAGGTCGCCTACACCTTCAACCAGGCGCTGCTCGACTACGACTGCTTCGCCATCCCCAAGGGCGCGCCGAACAAGGACCTGGCGATGAAGTTCCTGGGCGAGATCAGCAAGCCCGCCTACCAGGCCGAGTTCACCAAGTACATCACCTACGGGCCCACCAACAAGAAGGCCTACGAGCTCGGCACCATCGACGCGGCCTACGCGCGGCGGCTGCCCTCGTTCCCGGAGAACGCCGCCCGGCAGTTGCCGATCAACCTCGACTGGTACGCCAAGTTCGAGGCGCAGGCCGCGGCGGCCTACCAGAACATGCTCACGGAGTGAGGGCCGGGCCGCACCAGGCCGTCCCGATCGCCCTGCGCGGCCTGCGCAAAACCTACGGCCCGGTGCGGGCCCTGGACGACGTCGACCTCGACGTGGCGAGCGGCGAGTTCCTCACGCTGCTCGGCCCCTCGGGCTCGGGCAAGACGACGCTGCTGATGGTGCTGGCCGGCTTCATCCGGCCCGACCAGGGCGTGCTGCGCTTCGGCGACGACGACGTCACGCGGCTGGCGCCGCACAAGCGCGACATCGGCATGGTGTTCCAGAACTACGCGCTGTTCCCGCACATGGACGTGGCGGCGAACATCGCCTACCCGCTGGCGCTGCGC
>JAEUPC010000020.1 GCA_016789865.1 Rubrivivax sp. | reverse complement strand
GAAATCAGCAAGAACTACTTCCGCGAGGGCGTGAGCGCGCGCGACGCGCGCATCCAGGACGTCGTCAAGGAAGGCGACAACCTGCTCGTGCAGGTCGAGAAGGAAGAGCGCGGCAACAAGGGCGCCGCGCTCACCACCTTCATCAGCCTGGCCGGCCGCTACCTCGTGCTGATGCCCAACAACCCACGCGGCGGCGGCGTCAGCCGGCGCATCGAGGGCGAGCAGCGCGAGGAGCTCAAGGACAACCTCGAGCAGCTCGAGTACCCCAAGGGCATGAGCCTCATCGCGCGCACCGCCGGCATCGGCCGCAGCGCCGAGGAGCTTCAGTGGGATCTGAACTACATGCTGAAGCTCTGGGACGCGATCGACAGCGCGTCCAAGGCCGGCAAGGGCGCCTTCCTGATCTACCAGGAGAGCTCGCTCGTCATCCGCGCCATCCGCGACTACTTCACCGCGGACATCGGCGAGATCCTGATCGACACCGACGACATCTACGATCAGGCGCACCAGTTCATGAATCACGTGATGCCGGAGACGGCCAATCGCGTGAAGCGCTACCGGGATGATGCGCCGCTCTTCTCGCGGTTCCAGATCGAGCACCAGATCGAGACGGCGTTCAGCCGCACGGTGAACCTGCCCTCGGGCGGCGCGATCGTCATCGACCACACCGAAGCGCTGGTGGCGGTGGACGTGAACAGCGCGCGCGCCACGCGCGGCACCGACATCGAAGAGACCGCGACGCGCACCAACCTCGAAGCCGCGGATGAAATCGCGCGCCAGTGCCGGCTGCGCGACCTCGGCGGCCTGATCGTCGTCGACTTCATCGACATGGAGGAGAGCAAGAACCGCCGTGAGGTCGAGCAGCGCCTGCGAGACGCGCTGCGCTACGACCGCGCCCGCGTGCAGTTCAGCTCCATCAGCAAGTTCGGCCTGCTGGAGCTCAGCCGCCAGCGCCTGCGCCCGGCGCTGAGTGAAGGCAGCCACATCACCTGCCCGCGCTGCAACGGCACCGGCCACATCCGCGACACCGAGAGCAGCGCGCTGCAAATCCTGCGCATGGTGCAGGAGGAGGCGATGAAGGACAACACCGCCGCCGTTCACGTGCAGGTGCCGGTGGAGGTGACGAGCTTCCTGCTCAACGAGAAGCGCGCCGAGATCAGCAAGATCGAACTGAAGCAGCGCGTCACCGTGCTGCTGGTGCCCAACAAGCACCTGGAGACGCCGAACTACAAGCTCGAGCGCCTGCGCCACGACGACCCGCGCCTGGACGGCTTCCGCGCCAGCTACACCATGGTGGAGGAGCCGACCGACGAGGTGGGCATCACGCGCCGCCGCGACGCGGCCGAGAAGGCCAAGGCCAAGCAGGAGCCGGTGATCAAGGGCGTGCTGCCCGACCAGCCCGCGCCGCCCGCGCCGCCGCCCGCACCGGCACAGCCGCCGGCAGCGGCGCCGGCGGCCGCCCGGTCAACCACTGGTGCGGCGCGCGGCGCGGGGACGCCATCCGCGGCATCCGTGCCCATGCCGGCTCCCGCACCAGCGCCGGCACCTGAAGCGGGCCGTGGGTTCTTCGGCTGGGTCCGGCGCGTATTCGGCGGCGGCAGCGCTGCAGCACCGGCGCCTGCGGCCCCGTTGGCCTCCTCGCCCGCGGGCGCAGCCGTTGCCGGCGGCCTGGGCGGCACCGACAAGTCGCCTGACGGCAAGCGCACCGAGCGCGAGCGTGGTGATCGCGGTGGCCGCGGTGAACGCCAGGATCGCGGCGACCGCAATGGCCGCGGCGACCGGTCCGGCGGCCGTGGAGGCCGCGACCGTGGCGATCGTGGACCGCGTGAAGGTCGTGAAGGGCGCGAGGGGCGCGAAGGTCGTGAAGGTCGCGACGCACGAGACGAACGCGGCGGCATGCGCCGTGAGGCCGAAGCCGGCGGTGGTACTGCCGCAGGCGCACGCGAAGCCGGGCCAGAGCGTTCCGGTGAGCGTTCCGGTGAGCGTTCCGGTGAGCGTTCCGGTGAGCGGCGCGGTGAACGCGGCGAACGCGCCGAGCGCGGTCCGCGCGGCGGCGGCGATGGGGCAGGCGGCCAGCGCACGGAACGTCCGGCGGCCGCGGGTGCGGGTGCGGCGCCAGCGCAGGGCACACCGCCGGACTTCGTCGACACCATTCCGGTGGGCGAAGCGGCCGACGGCGAGCGCGAGGGTCGCCGGCGGCGGCGGCGCGGCGGCCGCGGCCGCGGCGAAGGCGGCGGCGCGGGTGCGGGTGAGGCGGGCAGCCGCACCGACCAGAGCCCCATTCCCCTGGCCGGTGACGGGTCCGCTTCAGGCGAAGCCGCGCCGGTGGTGACCAGCGAGGGCGCGGCGCCCGAGGGTGGCCGGTCCGAAGGCCCATCCGAGAGAGGGGAGCGCGGTGAACGTGGTGAGCGCGACAGCCGCCGTCGCGGCCGCGGCAGGCGCGACTTCGAAGCCGCCGAGGGCGCCGCCCAGGGCCGCCTGGACATCGGCGACGCCGCCGGCGCGCCAGCCGCACCGACCGCACCGCTGGCCGCTGACGGCGATGCGCCGCCTGTGCAAGCCCCAGCTGAATCGGCCGCCGCGGCGCCGGCCCCGGTGCCCGCGACCGCCGCTGCCCTGCCGCAACCGCCGAGGGCCACACAGCCGATCCGCGTCGAGCCCTACGCGCTGCCGGCCGGCGAGCTGCAGGCGGTGGCCAGCGCCGCCGGCCTGGAGTGGGTGGGCAGCGACGCCGACAAGGTACGCGCCGTGCAGGAGGCGATGGCCGCCGAACCCAAGCCCGTGCACGTGCCGCGCGAACCCAAACCGGTGGTGGTGGTGGACGAAGGGCCGCTGGTGCTGGTGGAGACGCGCCGGGACCTGACGCAGTTCAAGCTGCCGTTCGAGCAGCAGCAAGGCGTTGCGGCGCAGACGCCAAGCCAGGGCTGAGCAAGAGCGGGGTCAGGGCAGCCGCTCCAACGCGAGCTGGTAGGCGGGGTCGTGCATCAGCGCGTCCCAGCCCAGCGGCGGGGCGGCCGGCAGCAGCGCCTGGCGGC
The DNA here is from genome assembly GCA_016789865.1 of Rubrivivax sp. Taxonomy (GTDB): domain Bacteria; phylum Pseudomonadota; class Gammaproteobacteria; order Burkholderiales; family Burkholderiaceae_C; genus Rubrivivax. The sequence goes on along the minus strand of JAEUPC010000020.1, from coordinate 15,203 downwards.
GTGCCTCGGCGTCCGGGTCGGGCACCCAGGCGCCTTGCTGCGCGGCACGGCTGAGGCCATCGAGCAGTTCGTCCACCGCCTCGCCGCCATCGACCGACTGGTTGCACAGCAGCACCAGGTCGCAGCCGGCCTCCAGCGCGATCACCGCGGCCTCGGGGTAGGTGAGCGGTGCACCGTCCAGATGCCGCGCACCTTCCATGCTGAGGTCGTCGCTGAACACCGCGCCGGTGAAGCCCAGCTGCTCGCGCAGGATGGTCTTCAACCAACGCTCGGAGAAGCTCGCGGGCCGGTGATCGACCTTGGCGTACACCACGTGCGCAGGCATCACCGCGGTGAGCGTGCTGCCGAGCCACCCGTACGGCGCCGCGTCGTCGGCCAGCAGCGCCTTCAGGCTGCGCCGGTCCACCGGCACTGCCACGTGGCTGTCGGCCTTGACGAAGCCGTGGCCGGGGAAGTGCTTGCCGCAGTGGGCCATGCCGGCGCGCAGCATGCCGTGCGCCACGCTCTTGGCGAGCATGGCCACCACGCGCGGGTCGCGGTGGAAGGCGCGGTCGCCGATGACGGTGCTGCCGCCGTGGTCGAGGTCGAGCACCGGCGCGAAGCTCAGGTCCACGCCGCAGGCGCGCAGCTCGGCCGCGAGCACGTGGCCGAGCGCAGTGGCAGCGTCGGTGGCGCGCAGTGCCGCGTCGCCGCCCTTCATCCACATCTCGCCCAGGCTGCGCATGGCCGGCAGCGCCGTGAAGCCGTCGGTGCGGAAACGCTGCACCCGGCCGCCTTCGTGGTCGACGCAGACGAGGCAGTCGGGCCGCAGCGCCTTGATCTCGGCCGTCAGCTCGGTGAGCTGGCGGCGGTTCTGCCAGTTGCGCGCGAACAGGATCAGGCCGCCGGTCAGCGGGTGGGCGAGCCGGCGGCGGTCGCTGTCGGTGAGGGCGGGGCCGGCGATGTCGAGCACGACTGGAGCGTGCATGCCCGGTGCGATGCGGCTGGTCATGGGAGCGGGACCTTTCGTTCGACGACGACGAAGGCGGCCACGTAGTCCGACTCGTCGGTGACGCTGACATGCGCGACGAGGTCGCGCTCGGCGAACCAGGCGGCCATGGCACCGGTGAGGCGGATCACCGGCTTGCCGCTGGGTTCGTTGAGGATCTCGCAGCTCGACCAGGTCATCGGCATGCGGATGCCCAGGCCGATGGCCTTGGAGAACGCCTCCTTGGCCGAGAAGCGCGTGGCGAGGAAGCGCAGGCCGCGCGCCGGATGCCGGGCCCGCCGCGCGCGGAAGACCTGCAGCTCGGCGGCGCCGAGCACGCGTTCGGCGAAGCGGTCGCCGCGCCGTTCGAGCGCCTCGCGCATGCGGCGCAGATCGCAGATGTCGGTGCCGATGCCGTAGATCACGCGCGGGGCGGCTCGTCGTGTCGAAAGCCGCAAGCCGGTCAGGCGCGCGCGCGCGGTGCCGGAGCAAAGGCCGCGCGGATGACCCGCTGGTAGTCGCGCACGGTCTCGGCCATGCCGAGCTCCAGCGCGTCGGCCACCAGCGCGTGGCCGATCGACACCTCCCGCACGCCCGGCACGGCGCGCAGAAAGGCACCGAGGTTGCTGCGGTTGAGGTCGTGCCCGGCGTTCACTCCCAGGCCCGCGGCGGCGGCGGCGCGCGCGGCGGCGGCGAAGCGCTCGATCTCGGGCGCCTCCCCCGGTGTGCCGAAGGCGGCGGCGTACGGCTCGGTGTACAGCTCGACGCGGTCGGCGCCCACGGCGCGTGCCAGCGGCATGGCGGCCGGCTCGGCGTCCATGAACAGGCTCACCCGCACGCCGAGCGAGCGGCACTCGTCGATGAGCGGCTTGACGCGCGCGCCATCGGCGGCGAGGTTCCAGCCGTGGTCACTGGTGAACTGGCCTTCGCTGTCGGGCACGAACGTGGCCTGGTGCGGGCGCACCACGCGGATGAAGGCCATCAGGTTGTGGAACGGATTGCCTTCGAGGTTGTACTCGGCGGCGGGCCACTGCTTCATCAACGCGGCCAGGTCGTGCACGTCGTGCGCGCGGATGTGGCGCTCGTCGGGGCGCGGATGCACGGTGATGCCGTCGGCGCCGGCCTGCAGCGCCCATTCGGCGGCGCGCACCACGCTCGGGATGCCCAGGTGCCGCGTGTTGCGCAGCACGGCCACCTTGTTGACGTTGACCGACAGCGCGGTGGTGCCGGCTTCGCGGGAGGCAGCCTCGGGGGCGACGAGCGGGTTCATGGGGGTGCGGGGTGGTCGCCGGAGGCGCAAGCCTGCGCGGAGGGTTGTTCGGCAAGCGGCGCGGACAGCGGCGCAGATATCGGGGCAGACATCGGGGCAGCAAGCGGCACGCCCGCGCGCGCGGCGCCGCTGGCCGCCGGCACACCGGCCAGCCGCTGCAACTGCTGCCCGATGCGCCGCGTGCGCAGCGCCGGCGTGGACAGATGATAGTGAACGAGGTGGCGCAAGGGCAGCCGCAGCGCCGCGGCCTCGGCCCGGCAGGCCTGGCGCAGCGCCGCGGGGCTGCCGTGCAGCAAGGCGGCTTGCAGCGCCACCCAGGTGGCGCCGGTGGGGCCTTCGGGGTCGGCCGTCATGCCGCTGTCGGCGCGCGGGGTGTAGCGCCGGGTGGCCACCAGCGGCTGGGCGCTGGCCGTCACCGTGTCGAGCTCGGGCAGCCAGCCCAGCTCGCGCAGCAGCACGAGTTCGAAGGCGCGCAGCGCCAGCGCCTCGTCCTGCGGCACCTCGGCCAGCGCCGCCAGGGTGTCGGCGTAGGCGTCGAACAGCCCCGGGTGCGGGTCGTGGCGCGGCAGTCCCTTGAGCAGCAGCTCGTTCAGGTAGAAGCCGCTCATCAGCACCGGGGTCGGCAGCGGCACGCCGCCGGCCCATTCCACGGCGCGCAGCGACCTCACTTCACCGTGCTCGTCGGCGGCCGTGCGCGACAACCACGCCGCCAGCGGGTGGAACGGCAGCAGCAGCGGGCGAAAGCCGGACGTGGGCCGTTTGGCCCCCTTGGCCACCACCACCTCGCGCCCCTGGGTGCGGGTGAACAGGTCAACGACCAGGCTCGACTCGCTCCAGTCGTAGCTGTGCAGCACGTAGGCGGCCAGCGGCGGCGCCGAGCGGCTGGTGGCCATGCGTGCGGTTCCCGCGGGGTCCCTACTCGTAGCCGTAGCTGCGCAGGTGTTCCTCGTCGTCGGCCCAGCCCGAGCGCACCTTCACCCACAGCTCGAGGAAGACGCGGGCGGCCATCAGCCGCTCCAGCTCCTGCCGGGCCTCGCTGCCGATGCGCTTCAGGCGCTCACCGCCCTGGCCGATCACCATGCCCTTGTGGGCGTCGCGCTCGACCACGATGGCCGCGGCGATGCGCACGCGGCGCGCCGGCGCCGGCCGGCCAGGCGCGGGGCTGCCGGGCGGCGACCCGTCTTCGGATTCGCTGCCCTCCTCCTCGAACTTCTCCACCTGCACGGTGGAGGTGTAGGGCAGTTCGTCGCCGGTCAGCCGGAAGAGCTTCTCGCGCACGATCTCGGCGACGAGGAAACGCTCGCTGCGGTCGGTGAGCGCGTCGGCTTCGAACTGCCAGGGCTGCTCGGGCAGGTACGGCTCGACGATGGTGAGCAGCCGTTGCACGTCGGCGTCGCGCCGCGCCGACATCGGCACGAACTCGGCAAAGGCGTGCCGCTGCTGCATCTGCCTGAGCCACGGCAGCACGTCCTGCCGGCGGGCCAGCGCGTCGAGCTTGTTGGCCACCAGGATGGCCGGCGTGGCCTGCATCGCCTCGCCCTGCAGCAGGGCCAGCGCCTTGGCGTCATCGAGCGTGAAGCGGCCGGCCTCGCACACGAAGAGCACCACGTCGACATCGGCCAGCACGCCATGGACGGTGCGGTTGAGGGTGCGGTTCAGGGCCTTCAACTGGCGCGTCTGGAAGCCGGGCGTGTCGACGAAGACGAACTGGCTGGCGCCCGCCGTGCGCACGCCGCTGATGCGGTGGCGCGTGGTCTGCGCCTTCTTCGAGGTGATGCTGATCTTCTGGCCGACCAGCGCATTGAGCAGCGTGCTCTTGCCGACGTTGGGGCGGCCGACGATGGCCACATGCCCGCAGCGCGCCGGCGCGGCGGCCGGCGCCGCTGCCTGCGGGTGCGGCGTTGCCTGCGCGTGCGCCGGCTCAGGAGCCGGGGTCACGGCCTGGGCCGCGGGCGGTGACGCGGCCGGCGTCGGCGCAGAGGTCATGACCTGAGCGGGCCGCCGGGGCGATCGCTGGCCTTCAGCGTGGCCAGCATGCGGCGCGCCGCCTCCTGCTCGGCGGCGCGGCGTGAGCGGCCCTCGCCGCCTTCCACCAGCCCGAGCGACGGCACAGCGCACTCCACCTCGAAGGTCTGCGCGTGCTTCTCGCCGCGCGTGGCGGCGATGCGGTAGGCAGGCACGGGCAGGCGGCGGGCCTGCAGCCACTCCTGCAGTTCGGTCTTGGCGTCCTTGCTCCAGCTGTCGGCCTCGGTGGCCTGGATGACCTCGCCGAACAGGCGCTGCACGACGGCCAGCGCGGCCTCGTAGCCCGCCTCCAGGTAAACGGCGCCGATCAGCGCTTCCACCGCGTCGGCCAGGATGGAGGCGCGCTGCGTCCCGCCACCACGCGCCTCCCCTTCGGAAAGGCGCAGCACATCGGGCAGGCCGAGCGCCAGCGCGGCGCGATGCAGGCTGTCTTCGCGCACCAGGTGCGCGCGCACGCGGGTCAGGTCGCCTTCGTCGCTGTCGCCGAAGCGGTCGTATAGCAGCCGCGAGACGGCCAGGTTCAGCACCGCGTCGCCGAGGAACTCCAGGCGTTCGTTGTGGCCGGCGCCGAAGCTGCGGTGCGTGAGCGCGCGCTGCAGCATCGACTCGTCTGTGAACGCGTGGCCCAGGCGGCGCTGCAGCTGCGCCAGCGGGGAGGCGGGGTCTCGCGTCATCGGGCCGGCCGGGCCTGCCCGGGCTAGCCGGGGCTGCGGGGCCGCAGAGCGCCCCGGGCCGGGCCGCGGCGATCCGGCACGCAACTCATTGCGTGAGGCGGCCCGCCACCTGCGAGCGCCCCTCGTACTTGATCAGCAGGTAGACGGGGCCGGCGATCGGGATCTCCTTGTTGTAGGCAAACCCGATGACGACCCGGTCGTTCTCCTTGGTCACGGAGAGGTCCTTGCCGCTGATCTCGGTGATCGAGTACTCGATGTCCTTCTGCTTGTCGAAGGCCTGGCGCGCCTCGGCCACGGTCGCCGGGTTGCCTTGCGCGATCTTGTTCACCGCGCGCTGGATAGTGAGGTACTCGTTGACCGTAGGCAGCGCACGCACTGCAAGGTACCCGAGGAAGCCGATGATGATGGCCCAGAACATCAGCCCGAACAGCGTGAGGCCGCGCTGCACGCGGGCAGCCCGGGCGATGCGTGGGGAGGGGATCTTCTTCATTCCTGTGCACCTGCCTGCTGAGAAGTTCGCCGGCGGCCGCTTTCGCCCGGCGATGCGAGTCCCGAAAGGAAAAAGCCTACTTGAAAGCGCCGATGCGCGAGAGGTTGCCGAAGTTCATCCAGACGAAGAATGCCTTGCCGACGAGGTTCTGGTCGGGCACGAAGCCCCAGAAGCGCGAGTCCATCGAATTGTCGCGGTTGTCGCCCATCACGAAATAGTGGCCGGGCGGCACCTTGCAGGTCACGCCCTCGGGCACGTAACGGCAGTGGTCGGCGTGCGGGAACGACTTGGGGAAGGGCCCGTAGCCGCCCAGGCGCCGCGGGTCGACGCGGATGAGGTGCTCGGCCTCGCCCAGCTTCTCGGTGAAGACCGGGGCGTAGGTGATGGTCTCGTCGTCGAGCTGCTCGCCCTTGGCCACCGTGGGAACCGGCTGGCCGTTGATGGCCAGCTTCTGGTTCAGGTAGGCGACTTCGTCGCCGGGCACGGCGACCACGCGCTTGATGTAGTCCACCCAGGGCTCGGGCGGGTAGCGAAAGACCACCACGTCGCCGCGCTGCACCGGGTTGTTGTCGGCCACCTTCTTGTTGATGACCGGCAGCCGGATGCCGTAGTGGTACTTCTTGACCAGGATGAGGTCACCCACCATCAGCGTGGGCACCATCGAGCCGGAGGGGATCTTGAACGGCTCGAACAGGAACGAGCGCAGCAGGAAGACGATGAGGATCACCGGGAAGAGGCCGGCGGTCCAGTCGAGCCACCACGGCTGCATCAGCAGCTTCTGGCGCGCCTCGTGGACGTCGCCATCGACCTTGTCGATGCCGAGCTTGGCCAGTTCGGCGCGGCGCGCGGCGTCTTGCCGCTCGAGGTTGGCGGCGGCGGCAGCACGCGCCGGCCGGAAGTGGAAGCGCTCGGCCAGCCAGTAGGCCAGCGTCACCGTCGTCAGGATGAACAGCAGCAGCGAGAAGTTGCCGTTCCAGGCGCCTGCGAACCAGCCGCCGAGGTAGACGACGAGCACGCCGTACAGCGCGCCGGTGAGGGAACTCATCATGGGGGAGAAAGGCATCGGGGGAGGATGCGCCGGGCGGCGGCTCGCCAGAAGAGGAGGACTCGTCAGTCTTCGACCTGCAGGATGGCCAGGAACGCCTCCTGCGGCACCTCGACGGTGCCGATCTGCTTCATGCGCTTCTTGCCGGCCTTCTGCTTCTCCAGCAACTTGCGCTTGCGGGTGATGTCGCCGCCGTAGCATTTTGCCAGCACGTTCTTGCGCAGCGCCTTGACGTCCTCGCGCGCGATGATGTGCGCGCCGATCGAGGCCTGGATGGCCACGTCGTACATCTGGCGCGGGATCAACTTGCGCATCTTGCCGACGACCTCGCGGCCGCGGTGCTGGCTCTGCGCGCGGTGCACGATCATCGCCAACGGATCGACCTTGTCGCCGTTGATGAGGATATCCACCTTCACCACGTCGGCGCCGCGGTACTCCTTGAACTCGTAGTCCATGCTGGCGTAGCCGCGACTCACGCTCTTCAACTTGTCGAAGAAGTCGAGCACGATCTCGGCCAGCGGCAGCTCATACGTGAGATGAACCTGCTTGCCGTGGTAGGCCATGTTCATCTGCACGCCGCGCTTCTGGTTGGCCAGCGTCATTACCGGGCCGACGCTGTCCTGCGGCATGTACAGCTGCACCGTCACGATCGGCTCGCGGATCTCGCGGATGCGCCCCGGGTCGGGCATCTTGCTCGGGTTCTCCACCTGCAGCACGGTGCCGTCGTTCAGCTCGACCTCGTAGACGACGCTGGGCGCGGTGGTGACGAGGTCCTGGTCGAACTCGCGCTCCAGCCGCTCCTGCACGATCTCCATGTGCAGCAGGCCCAGGAAGCCGCAGCGAAAGCCGAAGCCCAGCGCCTGGCTCACCTCGGGCTCGTAGCGCAGGCTGCTGTCATTGAGCTTGAGCTTTTCGAGCGCGTCACGCAGCGAGTCGTACTCGCTGGCCTCGGTGGGGTACAGGCCCGCGAAGACCTGCGGCTGGATCTCCTTGAAGCCGGGCAGCGCCTCGGTGGCCGGGCCGGCGTTGTTGGGCAGCTTCTTCTCCAGCGTGACCGTGTCGCCGACCTTGGCCGCCTGCAGCTCCTTGATGCCGGCGATCAGGAACCCCACCTCGCCCGCCCTCAGCTCTTCGCGCGGCTGGCTCTTGGGGGTGAACACGCCCAGCTGCTCCAACGGGTAGACGGCATGGGTGGCCATCAGCCGGATGCGGTCGCCCTTCTTCAGCGCACCGTCGACCACCCGCACCAGCATCACCACGCCGACGTAGTTGTCGAACCAGCTGTCGACGATCATCGCCCGCGGCGGGCCTTCGGGGTTGCCGCGCGGCGCCGGCATGCGGTGGATGACGGCCTCGAGGATGTCGTCGATGCCCATGCCCGTCTTGGCCGAGCAGGGGATGGCCTGGCTGGCATCGATGCCGATCACGTCCTCGATCTCGAGCTTGGCCTCTTCGGGGTCGGCCTGCGGCAGGTCCATCTTGTTCAGGACCGGCACCACCTCCACACCCAGGTCGAGCGCGGTGTAGCAGTTGGCCACCGTCTGCGCTTCCACACCCTGGCTGGCGTCGACGACCAGCAGCGCACCCTCGCAGGCCGAAAGCGAGCGGCTGACCTCGTAGCTGAAGTCGACGTGCCCGGGCGTGTCGATGAGATTGAGCTGGTAGGTCTGGCCATCACGCGCCGCGTAGTTCAGCGCCGCGGTCTGGGCCTTGATGGTGATGCCGCGCTCGCGCTCGATGTCCATCGAATCGAGCACCTGTTCTTCCATCTCGCGGTCGGTCAGGCCGCCGCAGCGCTGGATGAGGCGGTCGGCCAGGGTGCTCTTGCCGTGGTCGATGTGGGCAATGATGGAGAAGTTGCGGATCAGGTTCATCGGGGGCTGGGCGAACGGCTCGGGGTGGCGCTCGGTCTGCGCGGTGCTCGGCTGGGGTTCGGTCTGGTTCGCCGGGGATTCACTTTGGGCGGGAGGTCCCGTCGGGCTCGCTCGCGGGCGAGATTGGACAGCATCACCGCGCCCGCCGTGCTGGTTGGCGACACGGATTGCCGGAATCGGCGTACCAGCGGCAGCCGAACGCGCGGCGATCACAGCCTCCAGCCGCAGCCCGACTGATCACACGACGCGGCCGAAGCGAGCCCCACAACTCTTGTCTGCGGCAGGCACCCGCACTGGCTTCGAAAGGTCGTTCGCGAGCGATCAAAAAAAAGGCGCGTCCAAGTGAGTGACGCGCCTTCCAACAGAACGTTTGGCAACTGCTTGTTGGGCGGCCATTCTATCCAAAAGGACCCGGCGGGAACCCGCGCCAGTGCTTGATTTCTGGCCGTTGCGGCGATCTGACAGGAAAACTTATGAACATATTATCAACAGCTTGGGCCCGGCAATTCCGGGCCCTCGTTCCAGCCCCTGAACCCGCCCAATGTCAGGCAACTTCAGTCAATTCCAGCGGCCCGGACGACCCAATCCGGCTCACCCGGGCATCGAAGTGGACGACCGCTAACTTGTCCCAAGATACCGCCAGCAACTCTGGTTCGCCATGAGGCGCCAGCCCGCCGCGATGTGAAAAGACCCGGCCACCCAGTCAACTAGCGGAGGGCCGATCGCCGCAGCCGCCAGAACACGGCGGCCCTGGCGACCTGCCCTGCCGGCTCGGCGCTCGCCATGCCTGTCGTCAACGGTTTGGCCTGATGACGAGGTAGTTCACCCACTCCCCGCGCCGCACCAGCACGCTCACGGCCCTGGACCGTTCGACCTTGGCGACGATGCTGGCGAACTGCTTGCTGTCGGCGACCTCGGTGTTGTCCACCGAGAGAATGACGTCGCCCTCGCGCACGCCGGCCCGCCCCGCCGGGCCCTCCACCGCATCGACCCGCACGCCGCCGCGCACGCGCAGGTCGCGCTTCTGCGCGTCGTTGAGGTCCGACACGGTCAGGCCGAGCACGCTCTTGGCCGTCTGCGGGGCGGCGCCGGGCTCGGAGGCCGCAGGCCGGCGCGCCGAGCGGTCGGGCTCGAACTCGGCCACGGTCACCGTGTGATCGCGCATGTTGCCGCGGCGGAACACCTGCAGCGAGCTCTTCGATCCGGGCTTGGTGCCGCCGATGATGCGAGGCAGATCGCCCGACTTCTCCACCGCGCGGCCATCGACACGCAGGATGATGTCGCCGGCCTCGACGCCGGCCTTGTCGGCCGGACCGTCCTTCTCGACGCTTTGCACGAGCGCGCCGCGCGGCGCGCCCAGCCCGATCGACTCGGCGACTTCCTTGGTCACCGGAGCGATCTGCACGCCGATGCGGCCACGGATCACGCGGCCGAACTGGCGCAGCTGGTCCGAGACGCGCATCGCCTCGTCGATGGGAATGGCAAAGCTGATGCCCATGAAGCCGCCCGAGCGGCTGTAGATCTGCGAGTTGATACCCACCACCTCGCCGCGCAGGTTGAGCAGCGGGCCGCCGGAGTTGCCGGGGTTGATGGCGACATCGGTCTGGATGAAGGGCAGGTAGTCGCCCGTGTCGCGCTGCTTGGCGCTGACGATGCCGGCGGTGACGGTGTTGTCCAGCCCGAACGGCGAGCCGATCGCCATCACCCACTCGCCCACGCGCAGGCGGTTCACGTCGCCGATCTTCACCGCCGGCAGGCCGCTGGCCTGCACCTGGATCACCGCCACGTCGGTGCGGCGATCACTGCCGATGACCTTGGCCTTCAACTCGCGCTTGTCGGTGAAGGTGACGATGACCTCGTCGGCGCCCTCCACGACGTGGGCATTGGTCATGATGAAGCCGTCGGCCGAGAGCACGAAGCCCGAGCCGACCCCCCGCTGCTGCGGCGTCGACTCCTCTTCGTTGCGCGGCCCGCCGCGGCGCGGATCGGGCCGCCCGGGCAACGGGATGCCGAAGCGGCGGAAGAACTCCTCGACGTCGGGGCTGCCCTCGCCGCCGCCGGCCGCGCGCGTGCGCTCGGTGGTGCGGATGTTGACCACCGAAGGGCTCAGGCGCTCCGCAAGATCGGCGAAGTCGGGCAACTGCACCGTCTGCGCCCGCACCGGCGCCACGGCCGGCGCCAGCAGCGCGACACCCAGCGCGAGAAGCGAGCACGTCAGGGCGCGCCGCGCGAAGCCAGCGCGGGCCGCAGATGCGGGGTGGAGGGATGCCGGGGCATGCAGGTCGAAAGCGGTCATGGGTTTGGCAGGGGTTCGTGTGCAGAACAGAAGCAGGGAGAAGGGAGAAGGGGTGCAGGGGGGGCCGGACTTCACCGTCGTCGTTCGAGCGCCTGGGCGAACTGCTCCAGCGCCACCGGCGGCACGTCACCCACCACGGTGAACCAGTGCTCGCCGTCGTGTCGAGCCAGCGTGCTGGTGGCACCCATGCGTGCCTGCGCCTTCGACCGGTGGCGTTCGGCGTTGAAGCGCTCGACGAACACCGAGACGTGCGTGAGTCCGTCGGAGAAGACCGCCTGCAGCATCGGCGGCTCGGCGGCGCCGGGCTCAACGCCGCGCAGCACGCAGCCGGCCAGCGCGAACCCACGCACCGGGCGGGCCAGCTGCCAGCCCTCGGCTTCCAGGGTGGTGCGCCGGACCTGCGGGCGCAGCACGCGGTAGCCGTCATCGTCGCGCATGGCCTGCAGCACCCGTTCGGGCTGCGGCTTCACACCCAGTTCGATGCTGCTGAACGCCGAGCTCTCCACCATGCTGCCGTCGGCGGCCAGCACATCGGCGCGCAGCATCAGGCCGCTGGCCTGGTCGGCCCAGAAGCGCTGCATGAAACGCAGCGTGTCGCGCGGCACCAGCACCAGCACCGCGGCATCGCGGCCGGCCACGCGTCCGGCGCCTTCGTGACGCACGTCATAGCTGTCGGCGGCGCGCGGATCCACCGCCTGCGGCGTGGTGGACCAGGCGGCCAGGGTCTCGCGCCGCTCGACCACCGCGGTCCTGGTCTGCGGCCACACTGTGCGCACATCGTCGTTGTGGCGGTAGATGCGCTGCTGCCGGCCGTCCTGCGCCTCCAGCCATTCGTAGGTGTGCTCGCCGACCCGGAAGTGCCAGACGCGCGAACTGGACATCACACCGCCGGCGCTGAACACGAGCGTGCCGTGGTAGCTGCCGTTTGCCGCGGCAGCCTTCATGCGGCCCAGCCACTGGCGCGCGTCGTTGTCGGCCGATGCGGCTGCCGGCACCAGGGCCAGCCCGGCCGCCAGCACCGTGTGCCAAAGCCACCGGCGCGGGCCGGCCGCCAGATGCGGCCTCAACGAGCCTCCGAGGCGGCGCGGGGCATCGCCGCGGCGTCTGGCGCCACCCGGGGCGACGGCACCCGCGTCGGCGCCATCGGCACCACCACTACCTCGGCGTTGCGAAGGCCGCCGAAGGGCAGCGCCGCGGGCGCGCCGCCACGCGCCGACTGGTGCGCCTGCAGGAAGGCCTCGAGCCGAGGATCGCGCAGCATCGCACCGTCGGACACCAGCGGGCCGCCGGCCGGCGCCGCCGAGACCCGCGGCCGCGCGCCCCCGGCCTCGCCAGCCAGGCGGGGCGCCGAATCGGCCGCCAGCTGATCGCCCGCGAACCCGAAACCTTGAGGCCGCAGCGCGACGAGCGCAGTCGCCACCGCCGCAAACCCGGCCGCCACCGCCACCGGTGCACGCCAGCCCAGACGCCTGGCCCGAGTGGCAGCCTTCGGCACCACCGCTGCAGGCGCGAACGGCACCGGCTCCGCGGCGAGCCGCTCACGCAGGCCGGCGAGAAACTGCGCGTCGCGCCGCGGTGTGGAACTGAGGTCCTCCGAGCGCAGCACATCACCGATCAGGTGATACAGGTGCCACCGCTCGCGCGCACCGGGGTCCTCGCGCCACATCGCAATGGACCGATTCGCCGCGTCGGCATCGCCGTCGGCGAACGCCGACAGCCACTGGCGCTGTTCGACTTCCGGCGGGGCAACGCCCGGGGAATCTTCTCTGGGCGGCGCGGTAGGTGTCATCGACGTGGGGTTCTGGAGTCGGGTAGACGGTTGACCAGGCGCACTCGGGACGAACGCTACCAGCGCTCGCCCTCGCGCGTGTCCAGCAGCGGCCGCAGCCGCGTGGCAATGGCCTCGCGGGCGCGGAAGATGCGGGAACGCACGGTGCCGATGGGGCAGTTCATGACCTCGGCAATCTCTTCGTAGCTCAGGCCCTCGATCTCGCGCAGCGTGATCGCCTGGCGCAGGTCTTCGGAGAGCGCTTCGATCGCGGCATTCACGGCGGCGGCCACTTCCTTGCTGGCGAGCACTGCTTCGGGTGTCTCGCCGTCGCTTAGTTCGGTTCCGACGCGTGAAGTTTCCTCGCCATCGTCGCCGACGATCAGGGTTGACTCGGGGACCACGATGTCCCGCTTGAGTTCCACCAGGGTCTTCTTGGCCGTGTTGACCGCGATGCGGTACAGCCACGTGTAGAAGGCGCTGTCGCCGCGGAACTGCGGCAGCGCACGGTAGGCGCGGATGAAGCTCTCCTGGGCGACGTCTTGCACCAGGTCGGCGTCGCGCACCATGCGGCTGATGAGGCGCTCGATGCGGCGCTGGTACTTCACCACCAGCATCTCGAAGGCCCGCGTGTCGCCGCGCTTGGCGCGCTCGACGAGCAGGGCATCGGCGTCAGGGTCGGGCATTCAGTCGGCCACCCGGTCGGCAGCGCCGGCACGGGGCTGCGCGGGGCGGGCAGCAGGGCTGGCGTCGGCGGAGGCGGAAGGCGGCGGCGAATATAGCGCCGTGCGCATGGCCCGCCAGCCGACTGCCCCGCCGGCAACGGAGGGCACACCATCGTTTTCGCGCGGCGCCGCCAGCGCCAGCCATTGCACCGGGCCGCCGGCCCGGGGCCGATGGCGCAGCAGCAGCAACCCGCGACCGGCGTCGAGCATGACCTCCAGGGCGCCGGCTTCGCCATCGACCGACCAGTCCTGGCCATCGAAGACGATTTCGTGCGAGCGGGCGCGCCCGGCCGCCACCCTCGGCCCGAGCCAGCCCCCGGCTGCCGCGGCCAGCGCCGCCGCGGCGATGGCGGCGCCAGATGGCCACCCCAGGTGCCCCACGATCCAGGCGGCCAGCGCCGCCGCAGCCGCCGCGGCGAGCAACGCGCAGGCGCCACGCCAGGCACGGCTGGTGGCGCACCGCAGGGTCAGCGGTGGAGGCGGCCGCATCGCCGCCGGTGTTCAGGCGCGCCGGAAGACCAGCGTGCCGTTGGTGCCGCCGAACCCGAAGTTGTTCTTCACCGCCACGTCGATGCGCATCGGCCGCGCCTCGTTGGCACAGTAGTCGAGATCGCACTCGGGGTCGGGGTGGGTCAGGTTGATGGTCGGCGGGGAGACCTGGTGGTGCACCGCCAGCGCGGTGAACACCGACTCGATGCCACCGGCGCCACCGAGCAGGTGCCCGGTCATCGACTTGGTGGAATTGACCACCAGCCGCTTCGCGTGCTCGCCGAAGGCGAGCTTGATGGCGTTGGTCTCGTTCACGTCGCCCAGCGGCGTGGAGGTGCCATGGGCATTCAGGTACTGCACCTCGCTGGCCGCCACGCCCGCATTGCGCAGCGCCGCGAGCATCGAGCGCTTGGGGCCGTCGACGTTGGGCGCGGTCATGTGGAAGGCATCGGCACCCATGCCGTAACCGCCGAGCTCGCAGTAGATCTTCGCGCCGCGCCGCTTCGCGTGCTCGTACTCCTCGAGCACCAGCACGCCGGCCCCCTCGCCAAGCACGAAGCCGTCGCGTTCCTTGTCCCACGGCCGCGAGGCCGCCTCGGGGGCATCGTTGCGGGTGGACAGCGCGCGCGCTGCCGCGAAGCCGCCCACGCCCAGCGGCGAGACCGTGGCCTCGGCGCCACCGGCGATCATCACGTCGGCGTCGCCGTACTCGATCAACCGGCCGGCGTCGCCGATGCAGTGCAGCCCGGTGGTGCACGCGGTGACGATGGCCAGGTTCGGCCCCTTGAAGCCGTACTTGATCGACAGGTGCCCTGAGATCATGTTGATGATCGCCGCCGGCACGAAAAACGGGGAGATGCGCCGCGGCCCGCGCTGCGTGTAGTCCTGGTGAGTGGCCTCGATCAGCGGCAGCCCGCCGATGCCCGAGCCGACCAGGCAGCCGATGCGCTCGGCCTGCTCCTCGGGCAAGGCGTCGTTGGTGGCCAACCCCGCGTCCTGCACGGCCTGGATCGAAGCGGCCAGCCCGTACTGGATGAAGGTGTCCATGTGACGGGCTTCCTTGGCGGGGATGTACTCCTCGACGTTGAAGCCCTTCACCTCGCCGGCGAAGCGGCAGGCAAAGGCGGCCGCATCGAACTTGGTGATGTTGGCGATGCCGCTGCGCCCGGCCAGCAGGTTGGCCCAGGCCTCGGGCACGCGGTTGCCCACCGGGCAGACGATGCCCAGGCCCGTGACGACGACGCGTCGCTGTCTCACCATGGCCTCACGTGCCGTGCACCGAGCGTTGGCCGCACCGTCGGCAGCACTCAGCTCTTCTGGTGCTTGACCGCGTAGTCGATGGCCAGCTGCACGGTGGTGATCTTCTCGGCTTCTTCATCGGGAATCTCGATGCCGAACTCGTCTTCCAGCGCCATCACCAGCTCCACCGTGTCCAGCGAGTCGGCCCCGAGGTCGGCGACGAAGGCCTTCTCGTTGGTCACGTCGGACTCGGGCACGCCGAGTTGCTCGGCAATGATCTTCTTGACTCGCGCTTCGATATCGCTCATGACTCCTCCAGGAGTGGTGCGGAAAAACAGCCG
>JAEUPC010000005.1 GCA_016789865.1 Rubrivivax sp. | reverse complement strand
TTTCCGGGGGGTGCGTCACGCTGTGTCACCGAGACCGGGCAAAAGTCCAGGCCGTTATGGTCGAATAAAGCGGGATTGTCCTGGTCGCAAGGCTTCAATGCCGCATCACATCGACTCCACGACGTTGCCCATGCCGCTGGGCGGGCCGGTCACAGGGGCCTCGGGTCCTTCCACCCTGTCACGAGACGGCGCCGCCGCCCGTGGCATGCCGCCGCGCACCCTGGCGGTGCTGCTCGCGCTTGCCTCGATGGGGCTGGCCGCGGGGCTCGGCTTCGCGCTGGCCTGGTGGCTGCAGCCAGCGGCGTCGTGGCTGGCCGGCCTGGCGGCTGGCGCAGGCGCCGCGCTGGCGGCAGTGCCGCTGTGTCTGGCCCTGTTCGGACTGGCGCGTCGCGTCGAGGCCGCAGTGCAGGCAGGCGCCGGCCCTGTTGGCGGTGACGCTGCCGCGGATGCTTCGGCGGCCCTCGGCGCCGCCGCGGGGGCGCTCCACGGTGCGGTGGGCATGGCGCCGGGCGCTTCGGCACAAGGCGTGTCGCTGAGCCGCGAGATGTTCATGGACATGGTGGCGCGCGAGTGGTCGCGGGCACGTCGCTACGGCACGGGTGCGGCGCTGCTGCTGGTGGAGGTCGACCGTTACCCGCGGCTCACCGAGGCGCTGGGCGAGACCGCCGGCGAGAAGGTGCTGGCCGAGGTGCTGGCCGGCACCGCGCCCACGCTGCGCGGCGCCGATGCGCTGGCCCGCTACGAGGCCGGCCGCTTCACGGTCTTCCTGGCCCACGCCGATGCCACCGGCGCGCTCGACGTGGCCGAGCGAATCCGCGAGCGCGCCGAGCAGATGGAAGTGCCGGTGCCGCCCCGGCGCGTGCGCTTCACGGTCAGTGTCGGGGTGGCGCACCTGCGGCCGGCGCACCTGTACCTGCAGGCGCTGCTCGACGACGTGGTCGATGCGCTGGCCGCGGCACGCGGTGCAGGCGGCAACTGCGTGCGCGCCGCGCCTCTGGATGCCGGGCTGCGGCCGACTCCCGGCGCGGCCCGCGACGGCTCGCGCGCCGACAAGAAGTAGCCGGGCCGGCGCCGCGCGCGCCTCGCTTGGCCCTGGCCGGCCCTGGCCGGTCCTGGCCGGTCCGGCCCGGCGGCCTGACCCACCTCGCCGAGAAGCGGGCCGGCTGGCCCGGCGCCCCGGGGCGTTCAAGACAGCTTCAACGGCGCCGCGTAGCCGGTCATCTCCAGGTAGCCCAGGCCCATGCGGCGCCCGTCGCCGGCGTCCAGCAACTCGGCCAGTCCTTCCCAGTAGACCGCGCCGCTGCCCGGCCGGCCCGCGAGTTCCTGGCCATCGAGCAGCGCACGCACGACGAAGCGCCCCACGGGGGTGTGCACCTGCCAGTCCATCGGGTAGGCGGCGTGCGTGGCCGGGCTGCGCCAGCGCCGGCCCGGTTCGAAGCGCACCTCGCCGGCGTCGAAGACTCGCGTGACTGCGGGGCCGGCGGCCGCGGGCGCCCGGTGGCTGCCGCCGGCCCACAGCGCCGAGCCGTCGGCGCGGCGCAGCCTGAAGGCGGTGAGTGCGCTGCCGTCGCTCAGGTTGATGCCGATCCAGTCCCAGCCGACGGCTTGCGGGTGCATCAACTCGTCGCTCCACTCGTGGTCGAGCCAGGCGCGGCCGGTGGCGGCGAGGCGCTGTCCGTGCAGTTCAAGCGTCAGCTCGGCCTGCAGCTGCGGCCAGCTGTAGTAGTGGCTGGCCTGCCGTTCCTCGGGCCCCTTGCGCGAGAAGCCGGCGTCGCCTTGCAGCAGCAGCGGCTGTGCGGCGCGCAGCGTGCCGGTGAGCGCGAAGCCTTCGGCGCGGATGCGCGTCGTCCAGACGCTGCGGCGCTCGGCGGGACCTCCTGCAGCGGCGTCGCCGTCGCCCCGCGCGAGCTGCCAGCCGTTCAGGTGCACCGCGGCGTCGTGCAGCGCGGCGCGGTCGGGGCCCGCGGCGGGCTCGCCGTTCCAGCGGCCGATGCGTTGGGCGTGGTGGTGGCGGCCGGTGTTGAGGTCGGTGACGGCGGCGTGGGCCAGCAGCAGGTGGTTCGGTGCGAAGCGCCCCGGCGCCGGGCCTGCACTTTCAGCGGCATTCGCGAACGCCGTGCGGCTGCGGAAGAACGTGACTTGGAAGCCATGCGTCGGCGCACCCGAGCCCACCGCCGCCAGCCAGCCGGTGAGGTACCACCACTCCAGCCGCGTGTCCGGGTGCGCACCATGGTCGCGCGGGAAGGCCAGCCGCCGGCCGCGGCGCACGCCGGCTGCCGCGGCCTGCGCCAGGACGCTCATCGGCAAGGCGAGCGTGGTGCCCAGCCCCGCGGCACCCAGCAACAGCCCGGCGTGGCGGCGGCCGGCCTTCACTACCAGTCCTCCTTCACCGACAGCACCGCGCTGCGCGCCGTGGCGCCACGCGCCGCGAAGGCCGAGGTCAGCGTGCCCGCGGCAAACACCGCGGCGGCCAGGGCCAGCAGCCGCAGCCCCGGCAGCACCATCTCCATCGTCCAGTGAAAGCTCTGCGGATTGACCACGTGCACCAGCACCGCGCTCACCGCCAGGCCGAGCAGCAGGCCCACCAGCGTGCCCGCGGCCACCCAGGCGGCCGCCTCGCGCGTGACGAGCGCCAGCAGCTGCGCGCGCGTGAGCCCCAGGTGGGTGAGCAGCCCGAACTCCTTGCGCCGCGCCAGCACCTGCGCCGACAGGCTGGCCGCGATGCCCACCAGGCCGATGGCGATGGCCACCGCCTGCAGGTAGTAGGTGACGGCGAAGCTGCGGTCGAAGATGCGCAGCGACACCGTGCGAAGCTCGCCGGTGGTGGCGAAGTCGAGCAGCGCCGGGTCGGGCAACTGCTCGCGCAGCCGGGCCATCACCGCGCCGGCATCGGCACCCGGGGCGAGCCAGATCGCCAGGTCGCTGACACGCGCATCGCCGGTGAGCTCGACGTAGCGCGAGCGCTCCATCGCCACCGAACCGAACTGTCGCGCGAAGTCGCGGTAGACGCCGCGCACGAACACCGTTGTCTGCGGCTGGCGCGCGCCGGGCAGCGGCAGCGCGAAGACGGCACCGGCGCGCGCGCCGTACAGCGCGGCCAGCGCTTCGCTGACGAACACGTCGGGCAGCGAGCCATGCGGGGGCAGTGCGGAGTCGACCAGCGCCAACGTCGGCGTGGCCGAGGCGCCCGCGGCCTGCAGGCTGCGCGCCATCAGCGTCACCGCGGGGCGGCCGGCGTCCAGCTGAAGCGAGCGCACGCGCGAGACGTTGACGCGGGCCACGCCGGGCAGCGCAACGGCGCGCGCCTCGATGTCCGGCGGCAGCCACGCCGACTCGGCCATCGCTGCCGTGGCGGCGCTGCGGGCGTACAGGTCGGCCGGCAGCACCTGGTCGAGCCAGCGCGCGACGCTGGTGCGAAAGCTGGCCACCATCACCGTGAGCGCCACCGCGAGTGCCAGGCTGGCCACCACCCCGGCGGTGGCTGCGGTGGCCGTGCCGCGGTGGAACTCGGCGCGGCGCCAGGCGAGGCGCGCCAAGGGTGAGCGGGCGCTGGCCGCGGTGGAAGCGGCACTTTCGAGGCCCAGTCGCAGCAGCGCATGCACCACGGCCGGCACCAGGCCCACGCCGCCGCACAGCAGCGCGGCCACGGCTGCGTAGGCCGCCAACGGCAGGCCTTGAATCGGCGGCACGAACGACAGACACGAACCCAGCGCCAGCAGGGCGATCGCCGGCCACAGCCGCGGCGGCGGGCCGGCCGGGTCACCCAGGCCTTTCAGCGCCTGGGCCGGTTGCAGCCGCTCGGCGGCACGCGCGGGCAGCAGGCCCCCCGTCACCGCACTGGCCACGCCCAGCGCCCAGAACCCCGCGGCCGCCGGCACGCTGAAGGCCAGGGCCGGCCGCACACCGGGAAAGTAGCCGCCGCCCAGGTCGCCGGCCAGCAGGTGCAGTGCCGCCGCGGCCAGCGCGGTGCCCAGCGCGAGCCCGAGCGCGCCGCCGGCCAGGCCTACCAGCGCGCACTCGGCCAGCACCAGCGCACGCCGCCCGCGCGCCGTGAGCCCGAGCACGCCCAGCAACGCCAGCGCCGGCGCGCGCTGGGCCACCGACAGCGCCATCACCGAATAGACGAGGAACGCGCCGACCAGCAGGGCCACCAACGCCAGCACGGTGAGGTTCACGCGGTACGCCCGCGACAGGTTGCTCACGCGTTGCTCGGCGGCTTGCGGCGCCACCGCGCGCACGCCGGCGGGCAGCGCCAACCGCTCCAGCAGTTCGGTGCGATCCGCCCCCGGTACCAGCCGCAAGTCGATGCGCGAGAGGCGCCCGGCGTGGCCGAAGTGCTGCTGCGCCGCGGCGATGTCGACCACCACCAGCGGCGGCCCGCCGGCGGCCACGTCGCCGGCCACGCGCAGCGTGAGCCACTGCGTGCCGGCTTGCAGCTGCAGCGTGGGCTGCGCCGCCCCGGCCGGCCCCGCCGAGGGGCGCGGTGGGCCCGGCGATCTGCTCTCAACCCTGCCCTTGACTGCGGCGTCGGCGGCGCCACCGGCGCCGACAAGCAGCTCGCGCGCGGCGCGGTTGACGAAGGCCACCTGCGGGTCGAGGAACACGAGACCGCGGCCCGCCTCATCGCCCGATTCATCCCCTGGCGTGGCCGGGGCCGGCTGCGGCAGCAGGTCGGCCACCAGCGGCGCCGCGCGCAACGCGTCGATGCCCAGCACGCGCACGGCGTGCCGCCCGGCCGCGGCATCGCGGCGCGCATGGGTCTCGGCCTCCACCACCGGGCTCGCGGCGGCCACCGCCTCGTCGATCGCGGCGCGCTCGTACAGCGCGTCGTCGAAGCCTTCGCGTTGCGCGCGCAGCGTGAGGTCGGGCTCGCCGTTGGCGCTGCGCACCGCCGCGGCGAACTCTCCTAACGCCGAATTGTTGATGACATGCACCGACCAGGCCAGCGCCACGCCGAGGGCCACCGCCAGCAGCGCCACGGCGTGCCGGCCCGGGTGATGCTGCCACTCGCGGCGGATCAGCGGCCAGGCCAGCGAGAGGCCGCCGGCGCGCGCGCGGTTGTTGGCGCGCAGGGTCATCCGAGGCAGCGGCGAGGGGCCCGGCGCACGTCGCGCCGCTTCATGGCGTGCCGACCTTCTCGGCCGCAGGCACCACGCCCGCCGGCGTCAGCCGCAGCGTGCGGTCGGCGGCAGCCGCCGCCGCCGCCGAGTGGGTGACCAGCAGGCACGCGGCGCCGGCTTCACGCACCTGGCGCCGCAGCACCTGCAGCACGACGGTGGCGGTGGCCGGGTCGAGGTTGCCGGTAGGCTCGTCGGCGAGGATCAGCCCGGGGCTGTGCACCACGGCGCGCGCGATGGCCACGCGCTGCAGCTGCCCGCCGGACAGCTGCGCCGGCCAGCGCGCGGCCAGCCCTTCCAGGCCGACGGCGGCCAGCGCCGCCTCGGCGCGTTGCGCGGCGGCGCCGCGCGCCACACCGGCCAGCCAAAGCGGCAGCGCCACGTTCTCCACCACCGGCAGGTGAGGCAGCACGTGGAAGGCCTGGAACACGAAGCCGACCTGGGTGCGCCGCAGCCGCGCGCAGCCGTCGTCGCCGAGCGTCGCGAGGTCGGTGCCGGCCAGCGTGATGCGCCCGCTGTCGGGCCGGTCGAGCCCGGCGATGCAATTCAGCAGCGTCGACTTGCCCACGCCGCTTTCGCCCACCAGCGCGACAAACTCGCCGGCCTGCAGCGCCAGCGTGACGCCGCCCAGCACGGTGGTGGTGCCGTAGCGCTTGACCAGTTGTTCGATCTGCAGCATGGGTCGCCCGGGGTCGGCCGATGATGCCGCATGGGCGGTGCATGCCGCAGGCCGATGCGGTGTTGCGGGCTGATGAACCCCAATGGCTGGCGCGTGCCAATGGCTGGCGCGTGCCAATGGCTGGCGCGTGCCAATGGCTGGTGCGTGCCAATGGCTGGTGCGTGCCAATGGCTGGCGCGTGCGCATGGCTCGCGCGTGCCGCGGGCTGGTGAACAGCGCAGACCGTGGCGTGACCTGCGTGCTATCGTCGTTTTCGCCCCGCCGCCAGGGGCCATCGAAGGGAAGCACACCATGTCGTACCAGATCGATCTGTCGGGCCGTGTCGCCTTCGTCACCGGCGCTTCCAGCGGCCTGGGCGCACAGTTCGCGCGCGTGCTCAGCCGCGCCGGCGCCGGCGTGGTGCTGGCGGCGCGGCGCGTCGAGCGGCTGAAGACGCTGCGCGCCGAGCTGGAAGCCGCCGGCGGCGACGCGCACTTCGTCCAGCTCGACGTCACCGACCCGGCCAGCATCCGCGCCGCAGTGGCGCATGCAGAGACCGAGATGGGCGCCATCGACATCCTGGTCAACAACTCGGGCGTCGGTGCCACGCAGAAGCTGGTCGACGTGAAGCCCGAGGACTACGACTACGTGATGAACACCAACACGCGCGGCGCGTTTTTCGTCGCGCAGGAAGTGGCCAAGCGCATGATCGCGCGCAGCAAGGGCGAGGCGCCGGGCACCTTCACCGGCGGGCGCATCGTCAACGTGGCGTCGATGGCCGGGCTGCATGTGTCGCCGCAGATCGGCGTGTACTGCATGAGCAAGGCGGCGGTGGTGCACATGACCCGCGCGATGGCGCTGGAGTGGGGGCGCCACGGCATCAACGTCAATGCGCTGTGCCCGGGCTACATCGACACCGAGATCAACCACCATGTGTGGCAGACCGACGCCGGCCAGCGCCTGCTGCAGAGCTTTCCGCGCAAGCGGGTGGGCAAGCCGGCGGATCTGGACGCGCTGCTGGTGATGCTGTGCGCCAACGAGAGCCACTTCATCAACGGCGCGGTCGTCGCGGCGCACGACGGCCAGGCCGCCTGAGCCATGCATCCTCCTGCGGCGCACCGCGATCTGTTCTTCGCGCTGCGCGACGCGCCGGAGGTTGCCTGCGGTGCGCGAGGCGGGCTCCGGGCGCCTTGGTCCGCAGCCGCACGGCTCAGGACCGATTCGTGAGGCACCTCACCCCGCTCGAAGCACGCGTGCTCGGCGTGCTGGTCGAGAAGCAGGCGACGGTGCCCGACACCTACCCGCTGAGCCTGAATGCGCTGGCCAACGGCTGCAACCAGAAGACCGCGCGCGACCCGGTGATCGAAGCCACCGAGGCCGAGGTGCTGGTGGCGCTGGACGGGTTGAAGTCGCTGTCGCTGGCCTTCGAAGGCAGCGGCAGCCGCGTCGTCAAGTACGAGCAGAACATGGCGCGGGCGCTGCACCTGCCCGGCGCCGCGGTGGCCCTGCTCGCGGTGCTGATGCTGCGCGGGCCGCAGACCTCGGCCGAGCTGCGGCAGAACTGCGAGCGCATCCATCGCTTCGCCGACATCTCGTCGGTGGAGGGTTTCCTCGACGAGCTTGCGGCCAAGGAGCCGCCGCGTGCGCTGAAGCTGGCGCGCGCGCCGGGGGAGCGCGAGGCGCGCTGGGCCCAGCTGCTGACGGGCGAGCCGCCAGCGGGGGCACCCTCTGCGGCCGCACGCCACGCGGCGGCGGCAGCTGGTGCCGCCGACGTCAGCGCCGGCGAACTGGCCGCGTTGAAGGCCGCCCAGACTCGGCTCGAAGCGCGTGTCGAAGAACTCGAAGCCCTGGTGCATCGCCTGGCCCGCGAGCTGGGTGTGAGCAACGCCTGACCTGCGGCCTGGCCGCCTTCCTCCTTCACCGCCCGCCGATGCGATTCGAACTGCCTGCGAACAAGAAGCTCGTCCACGAGATGACGATGCCCATCCGCTGGGGCGACATGGACGCGATGAGCCATGTCAACAACACCATCTACCTGCGCTACTTCGAGGTCATCCGGCTGGACTGGTTCTTCCGCGCCGCCGCGCCGCACGGCATCACCGAACTGAGCGGCGAAGGCGTGATCATCGTCAACGCGTTCTGCAACTTCATCCGCCAGCTCGAGTTCCCGGGCGAGGTCTACGCGCGCCTGTTCGCGGCCGAAGTCGGCCGCAGCAGCTTCGACACGTTCTTCACGCTGGAGCGTACCGACCAGCCCGGCGTCATCTACGCCGAAGGAGGCGCCACCACGGTGTGGACCGACTACGCGGCCAAGAAGAGCAAGCCGATGCCGGCGTGGCTGCGGCAGATCGTGAGCTGAGAACGCCACGGCAGACATGAAGAAGATCCTCGTCGCTCTGCTCGTCCTGGCCGGGGTGCTGGCCGCCTACCTGATGTTCTGGCCGGTGCCGGTGCAGCCTGTGGTGTGGAGCGCGCCGGCCGATGCGGGCTACACCGGCGTGCACACGCCGAACAAGCTCTTGGCCGGCCTGCAGGTCATTGCGCTGAACGGCGAGGAAGGCCCCGAGCACGTGGCGCTGGGCCCCGACGGCAAGCTCTACGCCGCGGTGGCCAGCGGCGCGCTGCTGCGCATGAACCCCGACGGCAGCGGCCAGGAGGTCTTCGCGCGCACCGGCGGGCGCGTGCTCGGCTTCGACTTCGATGCGGCCGGCCGCCTGATTGCCGCCGACGCGATCAAGGGGCTGCTGGCCATCGAACCCGGGGCCGGCCCGGTTGGCGGTCCGGGCGGCCCGGTGCGCAGGATCACCGTGCTGGCCGATCGTGTGGGCAGCGATCCCATCCGCTACGCAGACGCGGTGGTGGTGGCCAAGGGCAGCGGCAGGTTCTACTTCAGCGACGCCTCCACGCGCTTCGGCCCGGCCGACCGGGGCGGCACCTTCGAGGCCAGCATCCTCGACATCATCGAGCAGCGCGCCACCGGCCGTGTGCTGGAGCACGACCCGGCGACCGGGGCCACGCGCATCGTCGCCGAGGGGCTGAGCTTTGCCAACGGCGTGGCGCTGTCGGCCGACGAGGGTGCGCTGTTCGTGGTCGAGACGGGCCGCTACCGGGTGTGGCAGATCGCGGTGGCCGCCCAGCGGCTGAACGTGGCGACAGCCGCCTCGTCGCCGCAGGCCCGCGTGCTGTTCGACAACCTGCCCGGCTACCCCGACAACCTGATGCGCGGCCGCGACGGCCGCATCTGGCTGGGCTTTGCCAAGCCGCGCAACCCGACGGTGGACCAGATGGCCGGCAAGCCGTGGCTTCGCGAGCTGACGCTGCGCCTGCCGCGCGCGCTGTGGCCGGTGCCGAAGTCGTATGGCCACGTGATGGCGTTCACCGAGGACGGCAAGGTCACCGCGGTGCTGCACGACCCCAGCGGCGCGTACCCGGAAACCACCGGCGTGACCGAGACCGCCGACCGGCTCTACATCCACAGTCTGCACGCCAAGGGGCTGGGGTGGCGCTCGCGCTGACCCGCGGGCGAATTTGCATCGCATGCAAGAGGGCGTGCGTGCCGCGACGTGAGGCGACGTGCGCGCTGTCGCTGAGGCGTTGCGCGTTCGACGGCGCGGCATCGGCCGCCTGAGCTTCGAGGAGAAACGACATGGAGATTGCGCTGTTCGGCGCCACCGGGCGCACCGGCCGGCTCGTGCTCGACGAGGCCCGGCGGCGCGGCTGGACGGTGCGCGCGCTGGTGCGCGACGCCTCGCGGCTGGGCGGCAGCGGCGGCAGCGGTGGCCCTGTGGACGTGGCCACCGGCGACACCCGCGACGCCGCGGCGGTGCAGGCGCTGATCGGCACGGTGGGTTCCGCAGGCATTGGCCCGGGCGGCCGCCGCCCGGTCGACGCAGTGGTCTGCGCGCTCGGCATGCATGACATCACGGTGCCCGCCACCGACTTCTCCGACAGCGTGAAGGCCATCGTCGCGGCGATGAAGCATGCCGGCGTGCAGCGCCTCGTGGCCATCGCCTCCGGCGGCGTGTTCGAGGCGCCCGGCGGCGGCTACCGCAACCAGCAGCCCGGCTTTCCGGCCTACCTGCAGAACATCTCGGCCGAGCATGTGCGCAACTACGAGACGCTGCGCGCCAGCGGCCTGGACTGGACGCTGATGTGCCCGTTGACGCTGGCGGAAGACATCCCGCGCGGCGCGGGCCGCTTCGCGATCGAAGCGCTGCCCCCGGGCAGCGACGAGACCGGCTGCGCCGACCTGGCCGCAGCGATGTGCAGCCTGCTGGGCGACCGTGCATCGTTCGGCAAGCGCGTGGGCATCGTCAGCGACCGGCCGGCGGCACCGGCGCAGCCATGATCGACAAGATCGTCGCCACGCCCGCCCAGGCGCTGGCCGACGTGCCCGACGGCGCCACCGTGATGATCGGCGGCTTCGGCACCGCGGGCCTGCCCAACGAGCTGACCGAGGCGCTCATCGAACAGGGCGCTGGCGACCTCGTGATCGTCAACAACAACGCCGGCAACGGCGACACCGGGCTGGCCGCGCTGATCGCCAAGGGCCGCGTGCGCAAGGTGATCTGCAGCTTTCCACGCCAGGTGGACAGCTGGCACTTCGACCGGCTTTACCGCGCCGGCCGGCTGGAACTCGAACTCGTGCCGCAGGGCAACCTGGCCGAGCGCATCCGCGCCGCGGGCGCCGGCATCGGCGGCTTCTTCACGCCCACCGGCTACGGCACCGAGCTCGCCCGGGGCAAGGAGACGCGCCTCATCGGTGGCCGCTGGATGGTGCTGGAAGGCCCGCTGCATGCCGACTTCGCGCTCATCAAGGCCGAGCGCGGCGACCGCTGGGGCAACCTCACCTATCGCATGACGGCGCGCAACTTCGGGCCGATCATGGCGATGGCGGCGAGGACCACGGTCGCCTCTGTGCACGAGGTTGTCGAGTTAGGGGCACTCGACCCCGAGGCGGTGGTGACGCCCGGCTTGTTCGTGCAGCGCGTGGTGAGGGTCGTGCGCGCCAGCACCGGTGCGGGCGGCCTGCGGCCGCCGGCCGAAGCAGGGGTGGGGGCGCGATGAGCCGATGGACGAAGGACCAGATGGCCGCGCTGGTGGCGCGCGACATCCACGACGGCGCGGTCGTCAACCTGGGCATCGGCCTGCCGACGCTGGTGGCCAACCACCTGGGCGGCGACAAGGAGGTGATGCTGCACAGCGAGAACGGCGTCATCGGCATGGGGCCGGCGCCGGCGGCGGGTGAAGAGGACTACGACCTCATCAACGCCGGCAAGCAGCCGGTGACGCTGCGGCCGGGCGGCGTGTTCTTCCACCACGCCGACAGCTTTGCGATGATGCGCGGCGGGCACATCGACATCTGCGTGCTCGGTGCCTTCCAGGTGGCGGCCAACGGCGACCTGGCCAACTGGCACACCGGCGCGGCCGAGGCGATACCGGCCGTGGGCGGCGCGATGGACCTGGCCACCGGCGCCAAGGCGACCTGGGTGATGATGGAGCACACCACCAAGGCCGGCGAGCCCAAGCTCGTCGGCCGCTGCAGCTGCCCGCTGACCGGGCTGGCCTGCGTGCGCCGCGTGTACACCGACCTCGCGGTGCTGGAGGTCACGCCGGCCGGTCTGCACGTGCGCGAGATGGCGCCCGGGCTGGAATTCGCCGCGCTGCAGGCGCGCACCGGCGTGCCGCTGGTGCGCTGAAGCGGGTGCGTCGATGCAGGCGCGGCAGGCGGGCCGCGCGCGTCGTCAGCGCGGGAATCGCCGCAACCGAAGAAACTGACGCACCTGACGCACCTGACGCACCTGACGCAGCCGACGCAGCGCTCAGGTCAGCAGCGTGTACGGCCCGCCGACTTCCAGTGCCTTCTTCCATGCCGGCCGCGCGTGGATGCGCTGCAGCCACGCGGTGAGCTGCGGGTAGCGCGCATCCAGTCCTCCGCGGGCCTGCGCCGCCTCGAGCGGAAAGCTCATCTGGATGTCGGCGGCGCTGAAGGCGCTGCCGGCAAACCACTTGTGCGCCGCCAGCTCGGCTTCCATGAAGGCCAACTGGCTGTCGATGTTGGGCTGGATGAAGCCGCCGGTCACCTTGTCGGCGATGGTCTTGACGACCGGCTTGACGAAGAACGGCACGCGCGCCTTGCGCACCTGGTCGAACACCAGTTTCATCAACAGCGGCGGCATCGCGCTGCCCTCGGCGAAATGCAGCCAGTAGGTGAAGCGCCGGCGCGCCTCGGTGCCGGCGGGCGGGCGCAGGCGGCCTTTGATGTCATGCGCGTCGAGCAGGTATTCGACGATGGCGCCGGACTCGGCCACCGTGACTTCGCCGTCGGTGACGACCGGCGACTTGCCCAGCGGATGCACCTGGCGCAGTTCCGGCGGCGCCAGCATCGTCTTCTTGTCGCGGGCATAACGGCGCACCTCGTAGGGCACGCCAAGCTCCTCCAGCAGCCACAGCAC
This sequence comes from Rubrivivax sp., assembly GCA_016789865.1. Lineage (GTDB taxonomy): Bacteria > Pseudomonadota > Gammaproteobacteria > Burkholderiales > Burkholderiaceae_C > Rubrivivax. The sequence goes on along the minus strand of JAEUPC010000005.1, from coordinate 36,222 downwards.
GCGCTGCGAACGGGAGTTTTCGAGGTGGTGGACGGTGAGTGTCATGCGGCGATGATGCCGCACGTGCGGCGCCGGCACCTCGGCATGCCCATCGCGGCCGGGCGGCCCGATGACTCGCCCGCGTCAGCCTGGACCGCCCGAGTCAAGCCCGGCGCCGCTCGCGGCGGCGCCCGCCGCGGCTACTCGAGCGTCACCAGCTTGTGCTTCAGCGCCTTCAACACCGCCTCGGTGCGGTTGTCGGCGTGCAGCTTGGCGAGGATGTTGGTGACGTGGAACTTCACCGTCGGCATCGCGATGCTCAGGCGGTTGCTGATTTCCTGGTTGGACAGGCCGCGCGCCATCAGCGCCAGCAGCTCGCGCTCGCGCTGTGTCAGGTCGGCGCCGGGCGCCGGTTCGCGCTCGCCGGCGATCAGCGCATCGCTGACCTCGGGCGCCAGCACGCGCTGGCCGCGTGCGGCGGCGTGCATCACGGTGACGAGTTCCTGCGTCGAGGCGTTCTTCAGCAGGTAGGCGCCGGCGCCGGCGGCCATCGCGCGCTTCACCTCGGCCGGGTCGAGCACGCTGGTCAGCACGACGAAACGCGCACGCGGCAGCAGCGGCTTGAGCGCCTGGATGGCTGCCACGCCGTCCAGCCGCGGCATCACCAGGTCCACCAGCAGCAGGTCGGGCTCGAGCGCCGGCGCGAGCTTGATTGCCTCTTCGCCGTCGGCGGCCTCGCCCACCCACTCGAACTCGCGCTCGGCCCGGATCATCGCGGCCAGCCCGTGGCGAATCATCGGGTGGTCGTCGATCACGAACACGCGGATCGGCGCCGTGCGCTCGGCGTGGCGATGGAGGTCGCTGCCCGGGTTGCCTTCGCGCGGTGCACCTCGGTGATCGCCCTTCGGAGGGGTGGCGGACGGGCTCATGGCTGGGTCTCCTGGTTCTGCAAAGGGGAAGGTCGGGTGCTGCCGCGTGCGGGTGCCGCGGTCCAGGACACCTCCACCGCCACGGTGGTGCCCTCGCCGGGGGCGCTGTCCAGGCGCAGCGTGCCGCCCAGCAAGGCGGCGCGTTCGTGCATGTGGCTCAGGCCATAGTGGCCGGGGTGCGGCGCGGTGGTGTCGAAGCCGTGGCCATCGTCGCGCACACTCAGCACGCCCTGGCCCGCAACGGGCGAGTGCCACCGCAGGTGGACATGGTGCGCGCCGCTGTGGCGCGCCACGTTGGACAGCGCCTCTTGCGCCAGCCGGTACAAGTGCAGCCGCGTGGCGGCCGGCGGGTCGGTGGGGTCGAGTTGCACCTGCACGTCGAGCCCGCCGCGGGCGGCCAGCGCCGAAGCCGCCTGCTGCAGCAGTTCGCTCAGCGGCAGAGTGGCCAGCGCATCGGGCTTGAGCTCGAACATCAGCATGCGCATCTCGGCCAGCGCACCCTGGTTCAGGCGCGACAGCGTGGCGGCCTGCTCGCGCGCGGCCGGCGGCAAGGTGGTGTCGCGCGCCAGCGTGCCGGCCAGCAGGTTGGCGGCGAACAGCGTCTGCGAGACTGCATCGTGCAGGTCGCGCGCCAGGCGGTTGCGCTCGGCGGCGGCGGCGTTGTCGCGCTCGCGGGCCAGCAGGTGGGCGTGGCGCATGGCCAGCGCCGTCTGGCTGGCCACCGCGGTGAGCAGGCGCGCGCGCTCGTCGGAGAAATGCTCGGGCTCGGTGTGGTCGACGCGCAGCACGCCCAGCACGCGGTCGTGCCGGCCGTGGCGCAAGGAGTCGGTCACCGCCAGCGGCACGGCCATCCACGAGCGCGTGGCGCGGTACAGCGCCGAGGTACGCGCGTCGTCGGTGACCATCGCCCACAGCCAGGCCAGCAGCCCCTGCTGCGGGCGGTTCTCGATCAGCGGCTGGCCGCTGTGCTCGATCTGCTCGTAGCGCTGCAGGTTGGCGCGCGAAAGCCGAAGGCCCACCAGGTCGGACAGCGCGAGCCCGGCCAGTTCGCTGGCCGTGCTGCGGTAGCCCAGCAAGGCCACCGGCTGCGCCGGGTCGAGGTCGCCGCGGGCCCACACCGAAGCGCTCGAGTAGGCCATCGTGCGCTCCAGCGCGTGCAGCGCCTCGTCGACCAGGCCGGCCACGTCGTTGCCCTTCTGCGCCAGGCCGATCGACAGGTCCTGCAGCGAGGTCAGCTCCAGCGTGCGGTGGGTCAGGCGCGCGGCCAGTGCGTCGTTCTGCGCCTTCAGCGAGTCGATGCGCTGGCGCAACGAGGCCACCGCGCGGCGCAGCGCGGCCGAGCTGTCCAGCAGGTCGAGCGACTCGGTAAGCAGCGGCAGCACCCCCTCGTCGGCTTCGGGCTGTTCCTGCGCGATGCCGCGTGCCGCGCCGGCCAGCGTGCCGTGCGCACGGCGCGCGCGCGCCGTGGCCCAGGCCGCCGCGCCCGTGGCGAACAGGCCGGCCCCCAAGGCCGCTGCGGCGGACCATGCGGCGGGCGGCAAGCCGCCAGCGGCCGCTGATGCATCGAGACCCTGGTTCGCTGCTGCGGCGGCGGCGGCCGCGGCCACCACGCTGGCGGCGGTGCCCAGCAGCCAGACCTGGCGCACCAGGTCCAGCCGTTCGAGCATCGGGTTGGGCTTCATGGCCCCGGGTCGGCGGGGCCTCGGGCCGAGCCGCCCCCGGGCGGCTCGAACGAGGCGGCGACGCGGTCGAGCACGCGCGCGGCCACGTCGCGCCCACCCACGCCGAAGGCCACCGCCACGGCGATGGCCACGGCGCCCACCACGGCGCCAAAGGCGATGGCGACGATCTCTGCGGGCAGCCCGGCCTGGCGCAGCGCCAGCGCACTGCTGAAGAACAGGATCGCCCCGCGTGCCACCCACCCCAGCGCGCGCGCGTTGGGCAGCGTGCCCGCTTCCAGCGCGCGCGCGGCCAGCGAAGCCAGCAGCACCCCGGCCACGAGGATGACCGCGGCCACGGCCAGCCGCGCCAGCGCCGCGCCGGTGACGGCGACGATCTCGGTGAGCACGGGCAGCCCGAGGATCTCCGTGGCCTGGGCCACGGCCACCAGCACCACGGCCAGCATCAGCGCGCCGCCGGCCAGCTCCGAGGGGCTGCGCCCCGCCAGCCGCAGCGGCCCGGCACCCAGGCGCTCGGGCAGGCGGTCCAGCCCCGCGGCGGCCAGCGCCGCCGAGGCGAGGTTGGCCAGCGCCCGCCCCACCAGCACCGCCACGCCCACCACCAGCGTGGCCGACAGCAGGCGCGGCACCAGGTTGACCAGCGTCTCCAGCAGGCGCGACAGCGGCTGCGTCAACGCCTCCAGCCCCAGTGGCTGCAGCGCGGCCAGCGTGGTGGGCAGCAGCAGCAGCACGAACACGATCTGCCCGGCGATGCCGGCCAGCCCCTCGGGGCCCAGCGACGCAGCGAGGCCCAGCTTCTCGGCCAGCTTCTCGGAGCCGGCGGCGCGCGCCAGGCCGCTGACCACCTGCCGGGCGATGCGCGCGATGAGCACGCCGATGCCCAGCACCACCACCGCGCCCAGCAGGTTGGGCACGAAGGCCAGCAGCCGCGACAGCATTGCGTTCACCGGCGTCAGCAGACCTTGCAGCTCCAGCGTGCCCAGCAGCGCCGGCAGCGCCAGCAGCCACACCCCTGCCGCGGCGATGCCGGCCAGCGTGGCGGCCAGGCCGGGGCTGCTCAGACGCTCGTCCAGGCGGGCCCGGGCGGCCAGGCGCATCGTCGCGGCGCGGGCCAGCCGGGCCCCCAGCCACGCCGCGGCCAGCAAGGCCAGCGCGCCCAGCACCCGCGGTGCATAGGGCCCGAGCACGGCGCTCATGGAATTGCCGAGCGAATCGATGAAGCGCGAGAGGGTGTCCATGTCTGATTGTTGTGGGGACGCGGTCCGTCGCTGGGCGGCAGGGTCGGGCGTGGCCGGCTGCGCACCGCCGCGGTGCCAGGCCGCCGCGGGGGACGCCGGCAGCCGCCTGCCGTGGGCGATCGTAGGGTTGGGGCGCGGCGAGGCTGCCATACCGTGGTATGGCGCCCGGCGGCGCACCCAACAAGGGAGATCGGTGGCGCGAAGCGGCGCGAGGCTCAGCGCTGGCCGGCCAGCAGCTTGTTGACCAACTCGGGCGTGGTGGCCGCGCCGGTCTTGCGCATCAGCCGCGTGCGGTAGACGTCCACCGTGCGCGGGCTCACGCCCAGCCGCCGGCCGATGGCCTTGCTGGTGAGCCCTTCGATGAGCAGCGCGGCGATCTCGCGCTCACGCGGCGTGAACTCCACGCGCAGCACGCGCCGCGACGACAGGTCTTCGAACGCCCAAATGCCCTGGGCATGCGGCCGCGCGGGGTCGAGTGCGCGCCCGGAGACGTGGCACCAGAAGAGCTCGCCGGCCGTGACGCCGCCGGCGCCGCCCAGCCGCTTCATCACACGCTCGTCGCTGTAGCGGCCCGCGCTGTCCAGTTGCGCGGTGATGCGCTGGCCGGTGCGCTCGAACTCCGCCGCGGTGGGGTACAGCAGCTCGAAGCTCGCGCCCACCAGCATCTCGCGCGTGGCGCCGAACATCTTCAGCAGCTCGCGGTTGACATCGACCATCAGCCGCTCGCGCGAGATCACCAACCCCACCGGGGCCAGCTCGAAGGCGCTGCGATGGTCCAGCGCCGCCACCGGCGCGGCGCCTTCCACGCCGATCAGAGCAGCGCGTAGGTGGTGGTGGCGTGCGCGGCCAGTTCGTCGTCGGCGTTCCAGACCTGGATTTCGCCGAACACGAGGCTGCGGCCCATCTTGAGCACGCGCGCCACCACGCGCGCCGCGCCGCTGGTGCCGGCCACCTGGCGCAGGAAGCTCACCTGCAGCTGCACGGTGGTCATCGGCTTGAAGCCGCCCAGCCGCGTCATCACCGCCAGCACCATGGCCGTGTCGGCCGCGGCCATCATCGTCTGCCCGCACAGCACGCCGCCTTCGTGCACGTGGCGGCTGGTCACCGGCAGCGCCAGGGTCACCTCGCCCGCGCGGGCTTCGAGCAGCCGCAGGTCCAGTTCACGCACCCAGGGCGCAAAGACCCGGGCCAACGCATCCTGGAGCATCTCGGTGTCGGCCAGCGAGGCCATCGGGTCGGGGGCACTCATTAGTCAATTCTACGTAACGACCACTTAATGCCTTACGTAGTACGCTTGCCCGCCCGCGCCGGACCCCGCCCGGCCACCCGGCACCCCACGCAGGAGAGGCTCACGCCATGCGCAAGATCTACCCCAGTGCCGCCGCGGCGCTCGACGGCATCGTCAAGGACGGGCAGCTGCTCGCCGTCGGCGGCTTCGGCCTGTGCGGCATTCCCGAAGCGCTGATCGACGCGCTGCGCGACAGCGGCAAGAAGGACCTCACCGTCATCTCCAACAACGCCGGGGTCGACGGCTTCGGCCTGGGCAAGCTGCTGGAAACGCGGCAGATCAAGAAGATGATCTCCAGCTATGTCGGCGAGAACAAGGAGTTCGAGCGTCAGTACCTGGCGGGTGAACTGGAGCTCGAATTCACGCCGCAGGGCACGCTGGCCGAGAAGCTGCGCGCCGGCGGCGCCGGCATCCCGGCGTTCTTCACGCGCACCGGCGTCGGCACGCTGGTGGCCGAGGGCAAGGAGACGCGCGAGTTCGACGGCAAGGTCTACGTGATGGAGCGTGGGCTCGTGCCGGCCGTGTCGCTGGCCAAGGCCTACATGGCCGACGAGAGCGGCAACCTGGTGTTCCGCCGCACTGCCCGCAACTTCAACCCGGCGGTCATCATGGCCGGCCGCATCAGCGTGGTGGAGGTGGAGAAGATCGTGCCCGTGGGTTCGCTCGACCCCGACGCCGTGCACCTGCCGGGCATCTACGTGCACCGCCTGGTGCTCAACGCCACGCCCGAGAAGCGCATCGAGAAGCGCACAGTGCGCGAGAAGACCGCCGTCTGACCCGCCGCCCGACCTGCAGCCCCGAAGACGAAGGAGCAAACCATGCCCTGGACCCAAGACCAGATGGCCGAGCGTGCGGCCAAGGAACTGCAAGACGGCTTCTACGTCAACCTCGGCATCGGCATCCCGACGCTGGTGGCCAACTATGTGCCCAAGGACATCGAGGTCTGGCTGCAAAGCGAAAACGGCATGCTCGGCATCGGCCCCTTTCCCACCGAAGACGAGATCGACGCCGACCTCATCAACGCCGGCAAGCAGACGGTGACCACCATCGCCGGCAGCAGCATCTTCGGCAGCCACGACAGCTTCGCGATGATCCGCGGCGGCAAGATCAACCTGAGCATCTTGGGCGCGATGCAGATCAGCGAGAAGGGCGACATCGCCAACTGGATGATCCCGGGCAAGATGGTCAAGGGCATGGGCGGCGCGATGGACCTGGTGGGCGGCGTGAAGAGCGTGGTCGTCGTGATGGAGCACGTGGCCAAGAAGAAGGACGGCGGCTTCGACATGAAGATCCTGCCCAAGTGCACGCTGCCGCTCACCGGCGTGGGTGTGGTCGACCGCATCATCACCGACCTCGGCGTGATGGACGTGACGCCGCACGGCATCAAGGTCGTCGAGATGGCGCCCGGCGTCACGCGCGAAGAGATGCAAGCCAAGACGGGCGTGACGCTGCGCTGAAGCGCCTGGCGGAGCCGTGGAGGGGCTGGGCACGGCCGGGCATGCTGCGTTGCCCACTGACGGCAGATGAAGCGGATGGGTGCCTGCTGCGCGAAGCAGTCTCCGCACACGGCGCAATCCACCGGTCACCGTGAACCGCTGCGGCATTCGACGCGCAAGGGCTCGGCGTCGAAGGTCGGGTCCGGACTTCCAGGCGGCAATTTCAGAGTCGCCCGGCGCGCGCGAGGGGCCGCGTGGCTGTTCGCGATCTGGATGGTCAGTTCTCTCGCGGGGTGTGCCTCCCTGCCCCATGCGATCAACAACGCGCTGGGACAGATCCCGGTGGTGTCGCTTGTCGTCGACGGTTTGCAGATCGAAGACATGGCAGCCAGGTACCGCGACGACTCGATCACCGAGGAGGAGGCCAGGGCGATCGAGTCGCGCGCGCTGCCTGCGCCGCCGGGGATCAGCCACGACGTCGCGGCACTGCGGCGCGCGATGGCCGCCATGCTGGCCGGCAACCTCGAGGGAGCGTCGAATGCAGCGCTGCTGATCGTCCGCCACGGCGTGAGCGAAGAGCTGAGGATCATGGCCTTGCATGTCGCTGCCGACGTGGCGACGGCGCGCGGACAGCTGCAGACGGCGATGCGATACATGGCCGAAGCCGAACGCAAGTGGCTGCCGTTGGCGCAGGCGGCCCGGGCCAGCGGAGGGCCCGTACCCAAGTACGAATTCGGCCGGCACATCGGTGTGGCGCGCGTGGCGGGGCAGTTCAAGGAAGCCGATCGGCTGTTGCGGGCGTATGCCCGCTGGCGAACGTACTACCGCAGCACTTCGACGCTCGCCAGCCTGACCACGGATGTGGACTTCGCGAGGGAGAAGGGCGAGTACCTGATGACGATCGGCGACTTCGATGGGGCCTACGCGACTGTCGCCGAAGGACTGGGAGCATTTCGACGGAGCTTGGTGCTTCACTCGCAGCGATCCGACGCGGAGAACGCTTCGATATCTGGCAGCCTGGAGTCATCGCTGCGGCTGCTCGTCCGGGTCAGCATCAGTCAGGCGGAGTTCGCCAAGGCTGCGCGTCACCTCGACGAGTTGCGGCTGGCGGTCGAGGGCGGCGGCGCAAAGCGCCACGCGGTCGCCGGGTTGCACGAGGCCACGGCCTTGCTGCTGGCGTTTGCCGGCGAAAGCAGCCGGGCTGTCGAGAAGTTGGACGAGGCCTGGAGGCTGATGCCCTCCGCGGTTCGAAATGCCGAAGCGGCCGTGCTTCAGACCGCTGCTCTCAAAGGCATGCTCCTGGCGACGGGTGGCGATTGGCAGGGTGCCCATGCGACGCTGGCGCAAGTCAGCGTATCGCGGTCCACCGAGGACAGCATTCTCAGAGACGTGCACCACGCCAGCCTCGTTGGTGCTGCTGCAATGACGGGCCGATTCGACCCGCCGCCAGAGAGCCTGGAGGCCAAGGACAGGCGTTACCAGGACCGGCTCGCGTCGCAGCACGCCTTGCTCCACTTCGGAGTCAAGACCATGGCCTACGAGCGACGTGGCAGCCATCGGCGATCGCTCGCAGACCTGATCAAGGCGGTCGAGAACGGGCGCAGGTTCTCCAGCAGCTTGCGCGCGCTTCAACTCAGCGGCGAGATGCGGGCTAGGCCACTGGTGGACCGCTATCTTGCGCACGTGAAGGAGTCCTACGTGGCAGCGGCGAGCGCCGCTCAGGGATCGGGCGGTGTGGGTCCCGACGACCTGATCGAAGCCCTGGTGCTGCTGCAGCGCAGCGAGACCGACGACGACATCGTGGCTGCGGCGACGCGCCAGCGTCCTATCGCCGGGGTCTCGGCGGCGCAGGTGCGAAGGCTGCACGACCTGCGTCAGGCGGCCCGCACGGCGCAGCAAGAGTTGATGGCCTACAGCCTCTCGCTGGAGGCTGAGCCCCAGTGGGTGGCCGAGTTGGCCCGAACTGCCTCCGATGCCAGCGACAAGCTGCGGGCCCATGTTGGCATGCTGCGCCAGACAGCTCCCAGGTTGCATGACGTGCTCGCTCCGGACAGGCTGTCTGTGGGCCGATTGCGGGCTCAACTCGGCCCCGGCGGGGCACTGGTCAGTGTGTGGCCGCTGAGGGATCGAACCCACGTGCTGCTTCTTACCCGAAGCGGCGTGCATCAGCAGCTCGTGCCGGTGGCGCGAGACGATGTGCGCGAGCTGGTCGCCCGCATTCGCCGGACGGTGGCTCTGGACGCGCATTCCAGTTCACCCATCTCGGCGTTCGATGTCGAAGCCGCCTCCCTCTTGCACGAGCGGCTGTTCGGATGGGCTGCGCAGCCGCTGCGCGAGGTCACACACCTCTCCGTCATCGCAGGCGACTCGCTCGGGTCGATCCCGTTCAGTCTGTTGGTCCAACACCGTCCGCCCGCCGATCAAATGGCGGCGTACGGCGCGCATGCTTGGCTCATCAAGTCCATGGCCGTCTCGCACATGCCCTCGCTGGCCTCCTGGGCCGCCGTGGCCGGCAAGGCCTGGGGCGGCAACAGGGCCGACTTCGTCGCTTGGGCAGATCCGGCCTTCGTGTCCAGTAGCCGCAAGTCGCCTGCGGACAGCAGCTTGCGGGGCGTTCGACAGTCCGCCCGCCTGCCCGCTCCTACCTCCGTCATCGAGGCAAGACACTTGCCTGGCAATCTTGGCGAGATGCTGCACCCCCTGCCCGAAACGCGATTGGAAGCCGAGGCCGTCGCGTTGGCGCTGGGTGCATCGCCGGTTGACGACGTCATCTCGGGTGAGCGGGCGACACGCAGCTCTGTGCTCGCGATGTCCAGGTCCGGCGCGCTCAAGCGCAAGTCGGTGCTGATGTTCGCCACCCACGGACTGATGCCGGCGCAGATTGCGGGGCTGGCGCAGCCTGCCCTGGCCTTGGCGCAGGAACCGGGCGACAAGCTGCCGTCGCTCCTGACGCTCGACGACGTGGTCGGCCTCGACCTCGACGCGGACTGGGTGCTGCTCAGCGCCTGCAACACCTCATCGGCCGAGCGTGTTGGCGCTGACCCGCTCTCGGGCTTGGCGCGTGGCTTCTTCTTCGCCGGGGCAAGCAGCTTGCTAACCACGCATTGGGAGGTGGAGTCGAAGAGTGCGGCGGCGATCACCACGATGACGATCCAGCGGTTGGCGCGTGACCGCCGACTCGACCGCGCACAGGCCTTGCGGCAAACGGCGATCGACATGCTGGATTCCCGCAGGGCGCATCGGGACTGGTCGCATCCTGCCTACTGGGCGCCCTACGCCCTCGTCGGAAGCAGCGCGCGCTGAATGATGGGCCGCACTGGATAGAAGACGGCAGTTCGCCAGATGGTCTAGCGCCGACTTCCTGCCTGTCCCGGGTTCGGGGTCCGCCGCAAGCTCGGGCGTGGCGGCCGCACGTCCAGCGTGAACAGGTGCATGGCAATGTCGCCCTGCGGCACGGCAGGATGCGCAAGGCCGCGCCGCCGGTAGTCGGCGAACGCAGCGTCAGCGAAGACGGCGAGCTCACTGTCAGGCGCCTGTGCCTGATGGGACGGTGCCTCCTGCTTCAGGAAGGAGAAGTCCGCGCGCTCCGCGCCGGGGGTCGCCCGCCGACCGATCACCAGCAATCGCTCGAGTCCTTCGGGTGGCGACTGCAGTTCGATGTCTTCGATGCGTCGCCTCGTCCCGGGAGCAAGCCGATTGCTCTCACCACTGTCGCCGGGGAACAGGACCGAGATGCCGAAGCCGGCATCCAGGTAGAGCACCGTCACGTCCAATGCATCCGGTCCTTGGTTTTCTACCAGCAGCGAGAGCGTGTCGCCGGGGTGCGCGCGCATGATCTGTTCGCGTGAGCGGGGCGCGTCGACAACACCGGCCCGCGCGGTGCGACGCAGGCTTGTCGCCAGGCCTGCTGCCGGCGACGCGGTGTCGGTGGCATGGCGGGCTGCCAGCGACAGGAGATTGCGTCCGCGCGCGAATGCCCGCAGGCGTCCGGCAAGGGTGTGGGCGAGGCGTTGGATAAGGGCTCGAACCGCATCGCCGCCCGCCGGATCGGGGCGCACAGACTCGATGGTGCCGACGACCCCGACGACGAGCCCCGCCGGCGACACCAACTCTGCCCGGCGTGCGCGATGCCGAATCAGGATATCGGCTCCTTCGGGGGCCTCGGCCCAGCGCAGGTCCAGGTGCTCCATGCCGTCGCTGCGCAAACGTCGTACTGCCGCGGTCAACGGGCAATCGCCTGTGCAGCCGTCCGGCGTATAGGCCACTCGCAAAGCAAACCGGCTCGGCCGGTGGACGAGCCTCAAATACTGGTCTGCCGACAGCGCCTGGCGCTTCGGAGGCAGCTCGCCGGCATGGGCAACAGGCTCCAGCGTTGCGTGGCCGATGTCCGCACCGACGACACGCAGGTGGCCGACCACATCGCTGTCGGCCGCTGTCGGCCCGGGCAGCACGGCCAGCACGGCACCAGGGGTCAGGCCCGACAGCAGCCCGGCATCGACGCGAAGGTCGTTTGCGGTTCGCAGCGGCCATTGCCTGACCGGGACCCGCGCCTGACCCAGTACCAGATGGTCGAGCGAGTTGCCGGCAAAGACCGGGGTCGAGTAGGCCGCGGGAACAACTCCGTAGCCGGCCAGCACGGCCTGGCCGAGTTGCCGGTAGCTCATCGGCCGCGCGTGCTGGAGCGCCTGCGCGACCGTATAGCTGAACAGACCATGTGAGCGCGGCGACGAGGCGCCGGCGGGCAGGTTCATCTCGATTGCCGACTCACCGGCCTGCGCCGCATAGAAGAACACAGTGCCGCCCGAGCGACGTTCGGCGGGCCTGCCCTGGTCGCGCAGACCGCCTATCCCGCGCAGGGCACCGTGGCCATCGCCGGCTTCCTCTGGGGTCGCTTCCGAGAGTTCGATCGCTCCCAGTGGAATGCCCAGGACCTCCGGCTCCACGAAGCGACGACGAGGCCGCGGTGAAACGGGTTGGCGCACCACGGCGGCGACGTGGCAGGCATCGAAGACACCCCAGACGAAAGCGCCACGGTCGGCAATGCGGTCGATCCTCAGACGCAGATCGTCGCGCCGGATGGCGTTTTCCACCGCGCCGACGCCACCATCCCAGCGGCCGATGTCGATGGGCAACAGGATCGGCGTGGCTCCCTCCCCCACGCTGGAGGCAGGCTCCAGGCTGCCGTGCCCGGCAAAGTGGACGAACACGAAATCGCCGGGCTCGCTTGACTGCGCCAGATCGTCGAGCGCGCGCAGGATGTTGGCGCGTGTCGGTGCCTGGGCGCCGGTGACGCCGTCGGCCAGCACTTGGATGTGTTCTGGTTTGAAGCCTCGCTGTCGCAGTACGTCGCGGAACAGCAGCACATCGTTGCGCGCCCCGACCGTCCGCTGCACCCCGGCCGGCAGCGTAGGGTAGTTCGACACGCCGACGAGTACGGCACGCCACTCCGCGCTGGCCGTGCCGGCGGCGAAGATCGACAGCAGCAGCGCGATGATCCGATTTCGCACGAGAGAGAAAGAAGCCGTCCCGTGTGTGGGCTGGTTGCCTCGCGCGGCTGACGTTTCACGCAGGCGTCGCGTGGCTCATCATATTCGGAGAGCAAGAGACTGTGCCGGGGGAGGCCGGCGGCCGACCCATAAACTACTCCGCATGCAGGCACGCGCGGTCCGGGTATCACTGCTGGGTGATGCATCCTGGGCGCTGGACGGACAGACCTCTGTCAGGCTGTCGCCCAAGGACGCCGCGCTGCTCGCCAAGCTCACCATCGACGGCCCGCAAGCGAGGGGCTCGCTCTGCGAGTTGCTTTGGCCGGCCAGCAGCCCTGGGCAGGCTGAGTCCAGTCTGCGGCAGCGCGCCAGCCGAATCAACCGCGCCGCCGGTCGCAAGGTCGTCGAAGTCGGCGGCCAGGTTCGACTGGGTCCCGACGTGTACGTCGACGCGGTGGCGATCGGCGAAATCGAAAGCGACTTCCTGTTGCGCGCCGGTCCGCTGCTGGCCGGCCACGACCTGGGCGACAACGACCTGCTCGATCGATGGCTCGCCCAAGCACGAGAGCGGGTCGCTGCCGCCATCGTCAAGGAGCTGACCGATCGTGCCGAGAGCCTGGAGCGCGCCGGGCGTCTGCGGGATGCCCTGCCGCTGGCGGCGCGTGCCACGGAACTGGCTCCGTTGAACGAACATGGCTGGCGGCGCCTGATACGCCTGCACTACCTTCGCAATGACCTCGCCGCGGCCCGCGACTGCTGCTGGCGCCTCTCTGCCGTGCTGCGCGACGAGCTAGGCGTTCGCCCCAGCGACGAAACCCTGCAGTTGATGCAGACAGTAGAAGCGGCCGAGCGCGCCGGACCTCTGCCGCACCGACCTGTTCCGGTGAGCCTGCTGCGCCCACCTGTCCTCGTCGGCCGACAGAAGACCTGGCAGGCCATGTCGGCCGCCTGGCAAGGCGGGCAGCCCTTCTTGCTGATCGCCGATGCCGGGCAGGGAAAGAGCCGGCTGCTCGAGGAGTTCCTGAGGGATCAAGATGGCATCGTTCAGGACAAGGCGCAGCTGGGCGACGAAGCGTCCCCCTATTCGGTGCTCGGCAGAGTGTTGATCAGCGTCGAGCGCCGCTTCGCCCCTGAGTTGCCCACGGTTGCCCGCAGCGAGTTGGCGCGCATCCGGCCGGAGTTCGGTGCCGCCGCGAGCTCGCCGGCGGACACTGCACTGCTGTGGCATGCCGTCGAGCAGCTGCTCGACGCCGCGCTGCCGCTCGGGCTCAGGGGCATCGCCATCGACGATCTGCACAATGCCGATGCCGCTACGGTCGACGCGCTGCGTTGGCTCAGCGCCCGGCCGCGCCTGGGTGCGCTGAAGTTCGCGCTGGCGGCGCGCCCGGCAGTGGGCGGCGCGTTGGCCAACGCCATGTCGGAGTGGCTCGCGGCTTCGCATCACCCAGTTCGGCTGTTCCTTGCCCCGTTGACGCCGGACGAGCTGGCGTCCTTGCTGGCGACGCTCGCTTTGCCGAGCCTCGTCGACGCCGAGGCCGCTGCGACCTTGCACAGACACGCTGGCGGCCACATTCTGTTTACGCTTGCGACGTTGCAGGACGCGATCACGCGCGGCGCAGAACTTGGTGCCGGTGCCTGGCCCAGACCCAATTCGATCCAGGCCCTGCTCGAGGATCGGCTGCGCCGCCTGCCTGAAGAGGCCCGCTCGCTGATGCATATCGCTGCGGTGGCCGGCGCCGACCTCACCGCCGAGCGTGCCGCCAGGCTGCTCGGCCAGCCCGTGCTTTCGCTGGCCGGCGCATGGTCCGTTCTCGAGGCGGCGGACGTCTTGCAGGGTGAGGCCTTCAGCCACGATCTTGTGCACGAGAGCGCCTTGCGAAGTGTTCCGCAGGGCGTGCGCCGCGCGCTGCACCGCAGCCTCGCCAAGCTGCTCGGCAGCGAGGACGCCGCGCCTCCGTCGCGGGTGGCGTGGCACTGGGAGCAGGGTGGTCGCTGGGCGGAGGCGGCGCGGTGCTGGCACGCTGCGGGCGAGCTGGCGCGTGTGGCTGGACGACTGGATGAGCAGATTGAATTCTTTGAGCGGGCGGCCGAGCTGCACGGGCGTGCCAGCGACAGGAAGGCCCGCTTCGAGTCACTCCTGGCGCAGATCGAGGGCCTGCGCAGGCGCCACGGTGGAGGCGAGGTGCTGGCGCGCCTGCCGAACGTGGAGGCCTACGCCGAGACGGGCACTGACCGCCTTCGCTGCCATCTGGCACGCGCGCTGGCCTGGCTTGACGGAGGGCATGGCAAGGAGGCGTCGGAAGCCAGTGCGCAAGCTCTGCGCGAAGCCGAGTTCCACCCGCAGTGGCTGGCCGAAGCAGGCGCCCTGCACGCCCAGGCACTGGCGCAATCCGGCCGGTTCGATGCCGCGCTGGCTGCCGCGCAGGCGGCACTGGCGGTCGCCGATCGCGGGGAGCCCAGCCAGCGGCTCGGTGTGCTGAATGCCCTCGGGTACATCCACTACGCCACGGGCCGCCTCGGCGAGGCGGTTCGCTGGCAGCGAGAAGCCATTGCCACGGCAGAGCGCCTGGGTGACCACGCAACGGCAGTGCTTGGCGAAGGCAATGTTGCTGCGCTGCTGGCCTCGATCGGCGATGTGCCCGGCACGTATGCGCAGGCGGTTCGTGCCCGCGATCGCTACGCCGGCATCGGTGTCGCGCGCAACAGCAGCTTCGGCATCGTGAATCACTTCGTGCTTGGCAGCGCCGCGGCCGCGATGGGCCGGTTCGACGAAGCACTGGAGGCATTGCAGGCCGCAGTGGCCGACGCCGGTGACGAGGCGGCGCTCGCCGGGAAAGTGAAGGCGCGCCTCGCCCTGGCCCAGCTGTGGCTGACACTGGGCTGCGCCGAGGATGCTCTGGCCGTCATCGCGGGCCTGCCCGAGCAGATGATCCCTGGGATGCGGATGCAGGCCGTCTTGCTGCGCATGCGGTCCGCAGCGCAACTCGGGCTGGAGCTGACCCGGCAGCGTCATCAGGACGAACTCTGGCGGCTCGCAGCGGAGCACGGGAGTCTGCCGCTGGTCCAGTCGGCTTGGTTCGAGGCCTCCTACGTTGGCGAACCGCAGGAAACGCTCGCCGCGCTTCGGCCCGTGCGAACGCAATGTGAAGCGCTCGGACTGGCCGGAACCGCGCGTTCGCTGCAGTGGCGCGAGCTGGTCCGCTGCCTCGAGATTGCGACGCCTCAGGCGACAGCCGATTCGCTGAGGCTCGCCGAGGCGTTGCAGCCGCATGCCGACGGTGGCACCAGCGCGAAGTGCTACCCGCCCGAGACCTGGTGGACCTTGGCAAGGGCTTATGGGCGAGCCGGTGAGCAGACACGACGGGACAACGCCTTGGCGTCGGCCCGTCGCTGGATCGAAGCTGCGCTGCCGCGAGTGCCACAGACCTACCGGCATGGCTTCGAGCAGCGCAATCCCGTCAATCGCCATCTCTTGTCGGATGCGGCGAAGGGCGGAGGTGCTTGATCAGCCGAGCAGCCACAGCACCCACTGGAAGAACCCTCCCAGCGTGCCGAAGCCGGGCGTGATGATGGTGGTCGGCGATGCGGCAGGCACGTCACCGGCATGTGCCTGTGTCACCAGTGCGAGTGCAGCGACGAGCAAGCCCGGCACGGCTGTCCGTGTGGCTTGGATGAAATTCAACATCTCTTCATTCCTTCGGTTGTTGCTGATTGACGAAGGAACGGCCGCGGCATGAGTGCGCTCGGCGTGCGGCTGCCGGATGAAGAACCCCCGACGTAGCTCACCGCGCCGTTTGACCTGCCGGTGCCGTCCCGGTTTTGGACGCGCGTCCGGTGGTCAATCCGCGTGGGGGCGCCGTTCGTCAGCGGCAATGACCGAGCAAAGCAGTCGCTCTTGTGCCGGCGGGCAGCGAACAAATCGGCGCGAGCAGCCCGCCGGCACAATCCGCGCATGGGCGAACTCGACGGCGCACGGCCTGCCGACCCCGAGCGCGTGGCGATGGAGCGCGAGTGGCTGCGTCGGCTGGCGCAAGGTGGGCCGGGGGCCGACGCCGCGATGCACGCGCTGTTCAGGCGCTACCAGGCGCCGTTCAAGGCATTCCTGCGATCACGGGGTTTTCGCGGGCCCGAGATCGATGACCTGACGCAGCGCGTGTGGCTCGACGTCGCACGCAAGTCGCACACGTTCTTGGCAGACGGCGTGCCGGAAGTCTGGCTGTGGGGATTCCTCAAGACAGCGATGCGTGACGCGCTGCGCGCCGGTGCGCAGCGCGGCGCCCGGTTTGTCAGCTCCGATGACGACAACCAGGCGCCATCGATCGACCTGGCCCTGTCGGAGTTGGCCAGCCCGTCACCCGAGGCAGCCAGGGCGGTGCATGACTTCAGGGAGTGCGTGCGGCGCGCATTCGCCGTCTTCAAGCGACAGCACCCCAAGGAGGCCTGGTGGCTGTACCTGTGGCATGTCGAGGAGTGGGACCTGGAACAGATTGCGCGGTACCGCGGCAGCACGCTGCACGCCGCGTCGCAGTTTCTTTCGAAGGCGCGCAAGATGTTCCGGGAACCGGTGGCACCGTGCCTCGAACTGAGGCCCGACTAACCTGAGCACCCCGATGCCACGAGACCGCACGCCGCAGGACGGATTCAGCGACTCGGACCAGCAATGGTTCGACCGCATGACGGGCAAGCCAGGTCCATACGATGACGACCGGGCGGTTCGCGAGGCCGACGCGTTGAAGCAGGCGCTCGAGCTCGAGTGCGACCGGCTGGCTCGCGAGGCCGGCGTTGCGGCCCGCGAGGATGAGGCGCTCGAACATGAGTGGCAGCGCCTGCAGTTCGCGCTCAAGCGGGAAGGCTTGCTTCGGGAGCGCCGCCGGCCGAGGTGGATGTGGCCCGCACTGGGCGGCTTGGCGGCGGCTGTCTTGATTGCTGCCGGCTTGTTGCCGGTCTGGCGCGACGTCGTCGCACCGACCTACGATCCGCCGCCGGTTCTGCGTGGCGCTCCGCGCCTGGGCCAGGTGGCCGTGCCGGACCCGCGAAAGGCCGCCGAGCGTTTCGCGAATGCCCTGCGCGATGCCGGGCTGCGACCCGGGCTGTACCAGAAGGAAGAGTCCTTCGTGGTCGACATCAACCTGCTTCCCGGGCAGATGGAGATGGCTCGCCCGGCCTTCGCGCAGATCAACGAAGCGCCCGCCGTCGGCATGAACCGGGTGACCTTCGCGGCCCGTTGAGCCTTGCCTTGCGCCAGGCGCGCTCCCCGGGGAGGGGCGCGTGCCGTGTGGGCCTGGTCACTCCCCAGTCACGCCCTGGTCGATAAAAGCCTGCCCAGTGCCTTGGCTGATCTGACCTGAACGATCGGGTGGCCGAGGGTGCTTGATTCATCGGTTCCGCGGCCCACGCCGCAAAGGCATCCAAGGAGAGGAAGCATGAGGGTTGTCGCCAGTCTTGTGGTCCTGGCCGCCGTTTCGGTGCTCGCAGCGGGCTGCGTGGCGCCACCGGTAATGGTCTCGTCGGCGGTGCAGATGCCGGCGAGGTCGACCGAAGCCAGCCGGCTTCGCACCGTTGCCGTCTTGCCTTTCGGCGCGCGCGGCGAGACGGACGTGACGGCCGAGGTCGAGGCTGCCCTGGTCCAAGTGCTTGTCGAGGAAAAGAAGTACTTCACGCTGGTCGAACGTGGCCGCCTGGACGACGCGATCAAGGAGATGCAATTGGCAGGCGCCGGCGTCGTCGACCCCGCTGCGGCCGCGCGCCTGGGCAAGATGGTGGCCGCGCAGGGCATCTATACGGGCGCCGTCACACGGGACGAGTCGCACGACCAGCCGTACAGCGAGGCGCGCCGGGCCTGCGCTCAGCGCAATCTGGTGCGCAACAAGCAGGGCAACCTCGTGGAAGGGCCCTGTGCCAGCTGGCGGGACTACCAAGTCTCCTGTACGCGGCGCACGGCCGACTTCGAGTTCGTTCCGAAGCTGATCGCGGTCGAGTCGGGGCGGGTAATCTATTCGCGCAGCGTCGGAGCCGGGTCTCAGGAGAGCGTCTGTGAAGACCAGACTCAAGCGCTCACGTCACCCGGCGAGATGCGGCGCAAGGCGCGGGCAAGAGCCGTGCAGTTGTTTCGCCAAGACGTAGCCCCGTACCAGCAGATGGTGCAGGTCGCGTTCATGACCTCGGTCGAAGGCATTGCCGCACCCGCCGCGAAGGAGGCGTTCGCCAGTTCCATGCAGTTCGCGCGGGCCAATCGTCTGGACCGGGCTTGCGAGGTATGGCAGGACATCGGCAAGAGCGAACCCGCATCGATGGCCCTGGCGTTCAACAACGGCGTCTGCGCGGAAGTGGCCGGCGACCTGGGTGCGGCGCTCGACCTGTTCAGCAAGGCTGACCGCATGACCACGCGGCCGGAGGCTCTCATCGCGGAGGGCATGAAACGTGTGCGCGACAGACAGGCCGCTGAGGCCAAGCTGCGAGCGCAAACGGGTGGGCAGACGGCTGTGGCGCCGGCGAAAGCGACAGCGCAGTCCGCAGCGCCGGCTGCGGCCGCGGTCCCTACAGCGACCGCGACGGCTGCCGTTGCCGCTGCGGAATCACCTGTCGTCGCCGACAAGGCGCTCATGCTGAAGGCACAACTGAAGTTGCGGCAACTGGGCTATGGCGTCGGCACTCCCGACGGAATAGCCGGCGCGCGCACCAAGGCGGCCCTGCAGGACTATCAGCGCAAGAACTCGCTGGCGGTTTCTGGCGAGCTCGATTCGGCCACGATGAAAGCGCTGGGCCTCATCTGAGGTTCCACGCGCCGCGGCACCATTGGAGGAAGCCCCGATGCATGGGTTGCAAGTCGGTCCGGTTCGTCGAGGCGGGACTCGTTCCGCCGTTGTTGCCGCTGTCGTTCTAGGGGCCTGCTGCCTGGGCTTCGCGCCGTCCGCAGTTGCGTCCATCAAGGCAAGCCTGAAGGCCGAACCTTGCTTCGGTGGTCAGACGACGGCAACGGTTACCGTCGATGCTGATGTACGCTTCTTCGAGTTGGTGGATGTGGTCCTGTATGAGCGCGACAGGCTGACAAGGAACGACAAGATCGCGGCGAAGAAGAGTCAACCCGTTGGAAACGGAGGCAAGGCTCGCCTGACTTTCGATTTCAGAGTTGTCAGGAAGGACGTGAAGGAACTTGGAAAGACCCTGGAGCTGTTTGCGCTGGTGACGGCGAAGAAGCCGGCCGGCTCGCAGTTTGCTGGCGGGAGCGAGAAGACCAATACCAACGTGGTCAAGATCGTGTGCAAGTGACTCTCGCGTGATCAACTTCGGCGGCAGACGGTGACCACGATCGTCTGGAGCCGGCGCCCGGCGTCACGCGCGACGAGATGCAGGCCAAGACGGGCGTGACGCTGCGCTGAAGCGCCTCCGGGGCGCGGGCGTGGGTACTCGGCGCGCTAGTGTGCTGTCTCGGAATTGCCTGCACATGAAATCGCGCCTTCCGGCTCATGGCGGCGTTGCAAATCCTCGCGATACCACGAGGTATCGCTGCGGTTTGCACCTTGCCCTGAGTCGGAATGCATCGATTTCACTGTGTGCAGGCAATTGCGAGACAGCACACTAGGATGCGCCGATGAGTGACGCAAGCTCTGCGCGCGCGGGTGCGCACTTCGCACACCTCGCGCACCTGCTCGCACCCGCTGCGCGTGGCTCAGGGTCCGCGGCGTGGCTGCGGGGCACGGTGACCTGCCTCACGCTGATTGCCGCGCTCGCGGGCTGCGTGGCGCCGGCGAGCCCGCCACCGCTCTACGCCATCCCGGCCATGCCCGAGGGCGCCTCGGGCTACCAGCCCAAGCCCGGCTGGAGCCTGCGCCGCATGGCCGTGGCCGCGGCCAACCCGCTGGCCAGCGACGCCGGCTACCAGGTGTTGAAGGCCGGCGGCAACGCACTCGATGCGGCCATTGCCGTGCAGATGGTGCTCTCGCTCGTGGAGCCGCAAAGCAGCGGCATCGGCGGCGGGGCCTTCCTGATGCATTGGGACGGCCGCGAGGTGGCCGCGTGGGACGGCCGCGAGACCGCGCCGGCCGAGGCCGACGAGCGCCTCTTCCTGCGCCCCGACGGTCGGCCGATGACGATGGCCGAGGCGGTGACGGGAGGGCGCTCGGTGGGCACGCCCGGCGCCGTGCGCATGCTCGAGGCGGCGCACCGCGCGCACGGCCGGCTGGCCTGGGCGCGCCTGTTCGAACCGGCCATCATGCTGGCCGAGCAGGGCTTTCGCGTCAGCCACCGGCTGCACACGCAGTTGAAAGCCGACGCCCACATCGCGCGCGACCCGCTGGCCCGCGCCTACTTCTTCGCCGCCGACGGCCAGCCGCACCCGGTGGGCCACCTGCTGAAGAACCCGGCGCTGGCCGACGTGCTGCGCGCCATCGCCGCGCGCGGCAGCGTGGCGCTGCACGAAGGTCCGATCGCTGCCGATCTGGTGGCGCGCGTGCGCGGCCACGCGGCGAACCCCGGGCGCCTGTCCTGCGCCGACTTGCGCGCCTATGCGCCCAAGCGCCGCGCGCCGATCTGCACCGACTGGCAGGCCCGCTATCGCGTGTGCGGCTTCCCGCCGCCGTCTTCGGGGCACCTCACGGTGATGCAGATCCTCGGGCTGCTCGAACGCACGCGCGTGGCCGAGGCCACGCCGGCGCTCGTCGATGGGGTGCCCGGCGCCGACTGGCTGCACCGCTACACCGAAGCCGCCCGGCTCGCCTACGCCGACCGCAACCAGTTCATCGCCGACCCCGACTTCGTGCCGGCGCCCGGCGGCGACTGGCACACGCTGCTGGCTGGCGGCTACCTTGCGCAGCGCGCCGCGCTGATCGGCGAGAAGAGCCTGGGCCTGGCGCGGCCCGGCCAGCCGGGCCCGTTGTCGGTGGCCTTTGCCCCGATGCCCGAACAGGCCGAGAGCGGCACCAGCCACATCAGCGTCGTCGACGCCGACGGCCGCGCGGTGGCCATGACCACCACCATCGAAGCGGTGTTCGGCGCGCGCCTGATGGCCGACGGCGGCACCGGCAAGCCGGGCGGGTACCTGCTGAACAACCAGCTCACCGACTTCTCGCTCGCGCCGGCCGATGCCGAGGGCCGGCCGATCGCCAACCGTGTGCAGCCGGGCAAGCGCCCGCGCTCCAGCATGAGCCCGACGCTGGTCTTCGACCGCCAGGAAGGGCGGCTGTTGATGTCGCTCGGTTCGCCCGGCGGCGCGGCCATCATCCACTTCACCGCCAAGACGCTGATCGGCTCGCTGCAATGGGGGCTCGATGCGCAGCGCGCCATTGACCTGCCCAACTTCGGCAGCTACAACGGCCCGGTCACGGTGCTCGAGGCGCGCCGCTTCAACGCCGCTACGGTGGCCGCGCTGCGCACCCGAGGCCATGCGGTCAACGAGGTCGACATGACCAGCGGGCTGCAGGCACTGCAGCGTACGGCCACCGGCTGGCATGGCGGCGCCGACCCGCGGCGCGAAGGGGTGGTCGCGGGCGACTGAGCGCCACGGCCGCCGCCGTGGCCGAGGGGATCAGCGCGTTTGAGGCCCGGTCGGCGCGGGTGCCCGGGCCTGCGCGTCGTCGAGGCGCTCGCCCGGTTCGCCGCGCCGGCGGCGCGCGCGCTGTACCAGCAGCGTGACCAGCACCGCCGCGGCGGCCGAGCCGGCCAGCACCGGCGACCCCTTGAGGTAGGTGGCCAGGCCCTGCACGGTCTCGATGCTCACCTGCTGCACGTGGTGCACCAGGGCCACCATGTCGCTGGTGCGCACGCGTTCCAGGTCCTTCACGGCGGGCTGGAACTCGGGCCAGCCTCCCTTGAGCCGCAGGTGCGCGAAGATGCCGCTGCCGATGGCTGCCAGCGACAGCAGCCCCAGCGGCTTGATCAGCATCGCCAGCAGCGCACGCTGCTCCTCCTGGGGCGCGGCCTCGTACACCTGCGCGACGAGATCGGGGATGGAGCCGTCGATGGGTGCTGCGCGCTGTGTGCTCATGCCGGTGATCCCGCGATTGGGTGGGTGCCGGGGCGCCGGCCGTGAGCTGCATCACGGCGGACCCGTTGTCGAGCCGGCCATTCTGGGCGCCTCGCGTGACGCATTGGTTTCGACTTGCGTGACGAGATGCAACCCGCCGGGGCTTTCTCCCTAGGTTGAAAGGCGGCGAGAGCGAACGTGCCCGCGGGCGCCCGGCATCGGCCGCCCGGGCGGCGCCCTGCCGCAGGCCCGAATGGCGGGCGGCCACTTCGCGCCACCGCGCCCGGGGGGCGGGCCGGGTTTGTCCAGACGGTTGCCACGAGCGGCGTTCCGTATAGTGACCGCGGTTCGAACGACCGTGCTATTCACCGGCCGCTCACCCCCTCCCGCGCCACCCCTCAGGAGACCCCATGTCGCATCCTTCAACCCTGCGCCCGTGGCGCGCCCGGCGGGCCGCGCTGCCCCTGGGCCTTGCGGCGGTGTTCGCCGCTTTGCTGGCGGCCTGCGGCGGCGGCGGTTCCGACACGGCCCCGCGCGCCAGCGTGTCTCGCGTGGTGGTGCTGGGCGACAGCCTGGCCGACGTGGGCACCTTTGGCGGCGTGCGCGCCACCATCCAGGGCAACGACATGTACCCCGAGCGCGTGGGCGTCACCTACGGCCTGGGCAAGGGGTGCAACTTCTACGCCTTCAACGGCGCCACGTTCGTGGCCAACCCGACGCCCGGCTGCGCCAACTTCGCCATCGGCGGCGGTGTCATCAACGCTGCCAGCTCCAGCCTCTCGGCACCTGATCCGCGCGGCATCGGCGTGCAGTTCACTACCGCCACGGCGGGGGGCAACTTCGGCGCCGGCGACCTGCTGGTGGTCGATGGCGGCGGCAACGACGCCGCGGCACTGGTCGGCGCCTACCTGCGCGCCAGCCCGCCGCCGGCCGGCGATGGCGGAGTGGCCTTCATCACGCTCATCGCCACCCAGCTCTCCCCAGCCCAGGTGGCCGCGGCGCAGGCCGGCGGCGCAGCGGGGCTGCAACTGGCCGGCGGCCAGTACATGACGGCGCTGGCCGACACCTTCTTCAACATGATCAAGACCGGCGCGCTGGACAAGGGCGCGCAGCGCATCGTGCTGCTGAACATGCCGGGCATCACCAACACGCCGCGCTTCCAGGCCGTGCTGAACGGCGTCGCCGCGGCCAACGGCGGCGGCACGGCCGGGGCCACCGCCCGCGCCGGCGCCGAGCTGCTGTTCAGGGGCTGGGTCGAGGCCTTCAACCGGCAGTTGGCCACCCGCTTTGCCGGCGAGGCGCGCGTGGCGCTGGTGGACTTCTACACCGAGTTCAACAACCAGATCGCCAACCCCACGCAGTTCGGGCTCACCAACGTGCGCGACACCGCCTGCCCGGCCACCGGGGTGGGCAGCGACGGCCTGCCCACCTACACCTTCGCGACCTGCACCAACGCCGCGCTGGCCGCCGCGCCGCCCGTGGGGGCCACCGGCGGGGCCGACTGGTTCAAGACCTGGGCGTTCTCCGACGGCTTCCACCCCTCGGGCTACGGCCATCAACTGGTGGCGCAGCTGATCGCCCGCTCGCTGGCGCAGGCCGGCTGGCTCTGATCGCCGAATGCCAGGAAGACACCCGGAGAACCCCATGCCCTCTCATGAACTGACCCCCCTGCGCACGCTGCGCGCCCCGGCTGGTGCCGGCACCCGCGCCTGGGTGGCCGCCGCGGCCCGTGCGCTGGCGGCCACCGCCTTGCTGGCCGGCGCCGGCGCCGCCTGGGCGCAGCCGGCCGGCTCGATCGTCGTGCGCGGCGCGGTGACGCAGATCGCCCCCGACGTGCTCAGCGGCGACCTCAGCGCGCCCAGCTTCACCGGCACGCGCGCCGACATCAAGAGCGACACCCAGCCCACCGCCGGCATCACCTGGGCGTGGACCGACAACCTCTCGCTCGACCTGCCGCTGTCGGCCGGCTTCAAGCACGACATCGTCGGCGACGGTGCGATCGCCGGCGTGGGCAAGATCGGCGAGGTGCGCGCGCTGCCGATCACGCTGCTGGCGCAGTACCGCTTCTTCGGCGCCAGCGCCGAGCTGCGCCCGTACGTGGGCCTCGGGCCGACCTACGCCAAGTTCTACAAGGCGCGCAGCACCGCGGCGCTGTCGGGCCTGACCGGCGGCACGCCGGCCAACCCGACCACGCTGTCGATCGAGTCCAAGTGGGCGCTCACGGCGCAGGTCGGCGTGGGCCTGCGCTTCGC
The DNA here is from genome assembly GCA_016789865.1 of Rubrivivax sp. Taxonomy (GTDB): domain Bacteria; phylum Pseudomonadota; class Gammaproteobacteria; order Burkholderiales; family Burkholderiaceae_C; genus Rubrivivax. The sequence continues at coordinate 11,974 of JAEUPC010000005.1, read as the reverse complement.
GCCGAAGTGGTCGCTCGACGCCAACATCACCAAGACGGCGTTGAAGACGCGCGCCACGCTGTCCACCGGGCAGACGCTGGACGCCACGCTCGACCCGTGGTCGTACACGGTCGGGGTGGGCTACCGGTTCTGATCGGCCGGCCGGCCAGCGCCGCCGAGGTGGCGGCGGGTCAGGAGGCGGGTCAGGAGGCGGCCGCCCGCGCCGACCGCCGGGCCGCGGGCGCCGCGGCCAACGCCCGGGCCGCCTCGCCCACCAAGGCCGGGCCCCGGTAGATGAGCCCGGTGTAGACCTGCACCAGGTCGGCCCCCGCGTCGCGCTTGGCGCGGGCGTCGTCGCCGCTCATCACGCCGCCCACGCCGATGATCGGCACGCGCGGCCCGAGTTGCCGGCGCAGCCGCGCGATGACGCGGTTGCTGGCCTCGAACACCGGCGCGCCGGACAGGCCGCCGGCCTCGTCGGCGTGCGGCAGGCCCAGCACGCGGTCGCGCGCGACCGTGGTGTTGGTGGCGATCACGCCGTCGATGCCGTGCCGCGTGAGCGTGGCGGCGATGAGGTCGATCTGCGCCTCGTCGAGGTCGGGCGCGATCTTCAGGAACATCGGCACCTGCCGGTCGAACTGCCCGGCCAGCTCGTCGCGCCTGGCGCGCAGCGCGGCCAGCAGCGCATCCAGCGCCGCGTCGCCTTGCAGCGCGCGCAGGTTCTTCGTGTTGGGGCTGGAGATGTTGACCGTCACGTAGTCGGCGTGCGGGTAGACGCCGGCCAGGCCGAGCAGGTAGTCGTCCACCGCCTGCTCGATGGGTGTGGCGGCGTTCTTGCCGATGTTCAACCCGACGATGCCGCCGGCGGCGCGAAAGCTCCGGGCGCGCTGCACGTTGGCGACGAAGGCCTCGAGGCCGCCGTTGTTGAAGCCGAGGCGGTTGATGAGCGCCTGCGCGTCCTTCAGCCGGAACATGCGCGGCTTGGGGTTGCCCGGCTGCGCCTTCGGCGTGACGGTGCCGACTTCGATGAAGCCGAAGCCCATCGCGCCCAGCCCGTCGATGCAGCGGCCGTTCTTGTCCAGCCCGGCCGCCAGGCCGACGCGGTTGGGGAAGGTCAGGCCGGCCAGCGTGACCGGGTCGTGCACCCGCGGGCGCGCCCACAGGCACATGGCCGGCGTGTTCTGCAGCCGTGCGAGGGCATCGAGCGTGAGGTCGTGCGCCGCCTCGGGGTCGAGGCCGAAGAGGAATGGGCGGGCCAGCGCGTAGGGCAGTGCGGCCGAGGGGAGCCAGAGCATGGGGCGATTGTCTCAGCGGGGCCGCCGCGGGCGCGGGGTGCCGCGCCCGGGGCGGGCCGGGTGCGCAGGGTGCGCGGGGTGCGCCTCAGGCGTGGCCTGCCGCCTGCTGCGCGCGCAGGCGGGCGTGCACGTAGGCGCCTTGCGGCACATGCAGCAGGTCGGCAATGCGCCACATCACGTGCCGTTCGTGCTCGCTCAGGTGGCCGTCGGCGTAGGCCACGCGCCACATGTGTTCGAGCATGCGCAGCTTGGCCGGCATCTCGAAGCGCTCGTTGATGCGCGAGGTGAAGGCGAACAGGTCGGTGGCCTCGCGCGCGTGCATCTCGGCCAGCTCGGCCAGGTGCGCCGCCTCGTCGGCGGTGAGGGCGAACTTGTCGACGAGCGCAGCGCGCACGGCCTCGCGCTCGCCGGCGTGGAAGCGGGTGTCGGCGCGCATCACCTCCACCAGCATCACCGCGGTGGCCAGCCGCAGCAGGTGTTCGTCGCCCGACGAGCGGCCGGCATCCAGGGCCGCCTGCGGCGGCAGCAGGCGGTCGAACCAGTCCTTCAGCGTGGCGAGCATGCGGCGATGATGGCATGCGGGCCGGGATAATCCGTGGCCATGACGCAAGACGAACTCAAGGCCCTGGTCGGGCGCGCCGCATTGCGGTACGTGGTGCCGGGCACGGTGATCGGCGTGGGCACCGGCAGTACGGTGAACCACTTCATCGACGCGCTGGCGACGATGCAGTCCCCGGTGGCCGGCGCGGTGAGCAGTTCGAAGGCCAGCACCGAACGCCTGGCCGCACGCGGCATCCGCGTGCTCGAAGCCGGCGAGGTGCAGCGCCTGCCGGTGTACGTCGATGGTGCCGACGAGATCGATGCGCGCGGCTGCATGATCAAGGGCGGTGGCGCGGCGCTCACCCGCGAGAAGATCGTGGCCGACCTCGCCGAGCGCTTCGTGTGCATTGCCGACGCCAGCAAGCGCGTCGAGGTGCTGGGCCGGTTCCCGCTGCCGGTGGAGGTGATCGCGATGGCGCTGCCGCAGGTGGCCCGGCGCTTCGAGGCGCTGGGCGGCAAAGCGGTGCAGCGCCCGGGCGTGCTCACCGACAACGGCCACCCTGTGCTGGACGTGCGCGGGCTGTCCATCACCGACCCGCCGGCGATGGAAGCCGAGATCAACCAGTGGCCGGGCGTGGTGACTGTGGGCATCTTCGCGCGCCATCGCGCCGGCACCTGCCTGCTGGGCACCGCCGAGGGCGTGGTGACGTTGAGCTACTGAGCACACCCCCCCCGCGCGCGCCCACTGGCGAGACGACGGCGCGGCGGCGGCGCGGCGACGGTGCGGCGACGGTGCGGCGACGGTGCGGCGACGGTGCGGCGACGGTGCAAAGAGCGGGCGCGAACGGGTGCAGTGCTCTTTCGGGCGGCAAGCCCCGGCCGGCCCGATCGCGCCTCGCTAGCGAGGCAGGCGCCGCACCGCCCGCGCCACGTGGCGCGCGGCGTCCACCGCGTCGAGCAGGTCGGTGTCCACCGGTAGCGGGGTGTCGCACACCAGCGCGGCCAGCACCTGGGCACCCAGCGCGGCACTGGTGAGGCCGCGCGAACCCAGGGCGCCCAGCACGAACAGGCCCGGCTCGCGCGGCACGCGGGCGGGCTGCGCCCAGCGCTCGCGGCGAGCCGCGGCGAGCAGGGCGGCCTCCGGCGAGGATGCCGATGCCGATGCTGCGCCGAACTGCGCCAGCGCCGAGGCCGGCACCGGGCCGACCAGCGGCAGGCGATCGTCGGTGTGCGTGCGCCAGCCGACGCGGCCGGGCAGCGCCGCGGCCGTCGTCGCGTCGATGCTGCCGGCGCCGGCCGGTTGGCCAGTCAACCGTTGCCACACCGCCAGGTTGTGCGCGTGGTCGGCCGGGCGCAGGTCGGCGTCGAGGTCATCGCCGGCCTGCGTGGCGCCGCAAAGCAGGCCGCCATCGGGCAGCGGGATGACGTAGCCGCTGCGCGCCAGGGGCAGCGCGGGGCGGACTGCCGCGCCCCCTTCACGGGCCACGAGGTGTGCAGGTATCTGCGTGACCTGGCCGCGCGACACCGCCAGCGGCCACCAGCGTGCGCAGCCGGCCGGCGCCAGCGCGCCCAGGGCGGCGCCGGTGGCGAGCACCAGCAGCTGCGCGTCGGCCAGCACGGTGCCGGCGGCGTCGAGCGCCTGCCAGCGGTCGCCGTGCCGGCGCAGCGCCCTGACCGGCACGCCGCCTCGCCAGTGAATGCCGCGGGTGGCCAGCACCTGCCGCACGAGCGCCGCCGGGCTCACCCAGCCGCCCTGCGGAAACAGCCACGCCGGCCGGGCGAGGGCGACGCCGGCGCGCGCCGTGGCGTCGCGTGCCGAAAGGGCCTGCACGTAGTCGGCCGGCCACGGTGCGGCCAGCGCCTGCACGCTGGCGTCGTCGTCGCCCAGGTGCAGCAGCCCGCCCAGCTGCCCGGGCACCGCGCCATGCGCCACCCAGGGGCCGAACAGGCGCTGCGCCTGCAGGGCAGCGGCGCGGTGCCAGCGGCCGTGCGGACCGTCGTCGCGCGTGACCAGGCCGCGCAGCAGGCCGGCCGCATTGCCCGAGGCCCCGGCGGCCGGCCCGGCCGCGGCGTCCAGCACCGTCACCGTCAGGCCTTGTGCGGCCAGCGCCGCCGCCGAGCAGGCCCCGGCGATGCCGCCACCGATGACCAGCGCGTCACGGGCCCCGGGCACCGCCGCCTGCCGGCGTGCGGCAGGCCGCAGGGCGTGCCGTGGCGCGAAGCGGGCGGTGGTCATCTCGCGCTTGTCCGCGAAGCCGGGGGCCGTGTGCACGTCGAAGCCCGCCGCCGCCAGCCCGTCGCGCACGGCACGGGCCACGCTCCAGGTGGCCGCGGTGGCCCCTTCGGCGCACAGCGCCGGCAAGGCGCCGAACAGAGCGGGCGACCACATGGCCGCATTGCGCTCGGGCGCAAAGCCGTCGAGGAACAGCGCGTCGGCCTGCAGCTGCAGGCGGCGCAGCCACCGGGCGGCGTCGCCCAGGGCCAGCAGCAGCTCGACGCGGCCGTCGTCGAAGGCCAGCCGGTGCAGGTCGCCGGTCAGCACCGGCCACGCCGCGTGCAGCGCGTGCGCCAGCGGCGTCACGGCCGACGGCAACGCGCGGTGCGCAGCCACCAGGTCGTCGCGCCGCGGCGGGTGCAGCTCCACCGAGACGACATGCAGGCGCTCGCAGCGCGCCGGGTCGTTGCGCCACGCGGCCCAGGTGGCCAGGAAGTTGTGACCGAGGCCGAAACCCGTCTCGAGGACGACGAAGCGGCGCCGGCCGGCCCAGCGCGCGGGCAGTCCGTTGCCGCGCAGGAACACGTGCTCGGCCTGCGCCAGTGCGCCGGCGCGCGGGTGGTAGCGGTCACCGAACGCCGGGGCGTGCGCAACGCCGTCGGCGTCGAACTCGATCGTGGCCGGCGCGATGCGCTCGGTTCTCACGATGTGGGGCAGGCTGCGCAAGCGGGCCCGACCGGCCCACCGGCGCAGCCCCCCGGGCGCGGGCGCCGAAGGCGCTTCAAGGCAGCGAGATCAGACCCGCTTGCGGTACTCGTGCGTGCGCGTGTCGATCTCGACCTTGTCGCCGTCTTCGACGAACAGCGGCACGCTGATCTCGAACCCGGTGCCCACCAGCTTGGCCGGCTTCATCACCTTGCCCGAGGTGTCGCCCTTGACCGCCGGCTCGGTGTTGATCTGTCGCGCCACCGTGGTGGGCAGCTCGACGCTGATCGCCTTGCCGTCGTAGAAGGTCACTTCCACGGGCATGCCGTCTTCGAGGTACTGGATGGCGTCGCCCATGTTCTCGGCCTCCACCTCGTACTGGTTGTATTCGCCGTCCATGAACACGTACATCGGGTCGGCGAAGTAGGAGTACGAGCACTCCTTCTTGTCCAGCACGATGGGGTCCATCTTGTCGTCGGCCTTGAACACCACCTCGGCGCCACCGCCGTTGAGCAGGTTCTTCATCTTCATGCGCACAGTGGCGGCATTGCGCCCGCCGCGGCTGTACTCGGTCTTGAGCACGACCATCGGGTCCTTGCCTTGCATGATGACGTTGCCGGCGCGGATTTCTTGAGCGAGTTTCATGGTGGGGGCCCCGTGGTGACGGGGACGATCGACTGGAAAGTTGCTGGAGGGCGGGTACCCGGCCCGGGCCTGGACCCGGCTGGATGCGGGCCCCGGGGCTCCAGGGCCGCCGTGGTGACTGCGGACCAGCGCAAGGGGCGCTGGCCGTTGCCGCGGCCGGGTGCCGATGCCGGGGAGCCGGCGGCGCAGGCCCGTGTTGCCGTTTCGAAGCGCGCGATTTTAGCAGTCGCCTGCGTGCTGGCACCTTGGGCCGCGGCCTTTCAGGTGCGCAGCCGCTGGATCGCGAAGTGCCGCAGCTGCGACGCGAGGTCCGCCTGCTGCCACAGCCGCCCGCGGGCGGCTTCGATCGCCTGCGTCCAGCCGGCCAGGGCGGGCAGGCCGCGCCACGGTGACATGCCGTTCCACGCGCGCCACGCCTCGGCCACATCGGCGGGCAGGGCCAGTTGCCCGATCGCCGCTTCGACCTTGGCCGCGTGGGCCGCATCGTCCTGCGGATAGGCCTGCCACAGCATCGCGGCGCCGGCCCACAGCCCGCGCACCAGCGAGTCTTCGCCGCGCACGGCGTTGAGGTCGCCGCTCCACAACAGGTGGTCGAAGTCGTGCTGGCTCAGCCACGGCATCGCCGCGGCGCGCAGGTGCCCGGGCAGCGCCGTGTTGGCAGCCAAAAGGCGCTGCGCCGGGCCCGGGGTCAGCAGCAGCAGCGTAGGCACCTCGGCCAGCGCGGACAGCAGCCCGCCCAGCGTCGGGTTGTCGTAGCAGAAGAGGGTGGCCACGCGTTCGCCGTCACGCCGCGGCACGCCCTGCGCGCGCAGCCACGCATCGCGGTCGAAGGCGGCGCGGCGCGCGGCCAGCCCGGGCTCGCGCAACAGGCCGCCGGTGCGCGGTGTGAAGCCCGGGTAGAAGAACCACTTGCGCAGCCCGTCGCTGCGCGGCGAGGGCAGGCCGTGCGAGCGCTCGACGTACGGCTCGGCGCTGAGGTACTCGAGGTTGATCCACACCGGGTCGGCACGGCTCATCGCCTCCAGCGTGGCGGCCGGCAGCTCGCAGCCAAAGGCCTCGACGACGATCGGTGCGGCGTCGGCCGGCCCGGGCCACGGCCACACCGAGACGCCCGCGGGGCGCGCACCGGGTGGCGCCATCCAGGCCAGCGCCGAAGCGTCGTCGGTGATCAGCCGCACCGTGTCGCCCAGGGCCGCCAGGTGCGTGGCCAGGCGCCAGCACACGCCGATGTCGCCGAAGTTGTCGATGACGCGGCAATAAAGATCCCAACGCACCGGCGGGCTGGGTTTCTCGGCGGCGGCACCGGGCATGGCGGAATTATCGAAGCCGGCAGAATGCCGCCGCGATGAGCAAGACAGCCGCCACCGCCGCACCGGGCCCGCCGCAGCCGGAACCTGTGGGCGACGCCGCGCGCGAACGCCTGCTCGCAGAAGTGGCCGCGCTGCCGGGCCTGCCCGGCGTCTACCGCTGGTTCGACGCGCAGGACAACGTGCTGTACGTCGGCAAGGCGCGCCACCTGAAGAACCGTGTGTCCAGCTACCTGCACCGTGGCCACGACGGCACGCGCATCGGGCAGATGGTGTCGCGCATCGCGCGGCTGGAGACCACGGTGGTGCGCACCGAGGCCGAGGCGCTGCTGCTGGAAAACAATCTCATCAAGGCGCTGGCGCCGCGCTTCAACATCCTCTTTCGCGACGACAAGAGCTACCCGTACCTGAAGATCACCGGCGTGGCCACCAAGCCGGGCGCGTTGCCCGCCGCCGACGCCCCGAGCGAGGCGATCTTCCCGCGCGTGGCCTATTTCCGCGGCGCGGTGGACCGCCGGCATCGCTACTTCGGCCCCTACCCCAACGCGTGGGCGGTGAAGCAGACCATTCAGCTCGTGCAGAAGGTCTTCCGCCTGCGCACCTGCGAGGACACGGTGTTCCGCAACCGCAGCCGGCCGTGCCTGCTGCACCAGATCGAGCGCTGCTCGGCGCCGTGCGTCGGTGCGATCAGCCCGCCCGAGTACGCGCACGACGTGCGCGATGCCGAGCGCTTCCTGCTCGGCGAGGCGCAGGCGGTGATCGAGGACCTGCAGGCGCAGATGATGGCGCACGCCGAGGCGCTGGCGTTCGAGAAGGCCGCCGCGGTGCGCGACCGCATCGGCTCGCTGTCGCGCGTGCTGCACCAGCAGGCGGTGGAGGCCAGCAGCCTGTCGGCGGCCGACAAGGACGTCGACATCCTCGCGGTCCGGGTTGCCGGCGGCCGCGCCTGCGTGAACCTGGCGATGGTGCGCGGCAGCCGGCACCTGGGCGACCGTGCGTACTTCCCGACCCATGTCGACGAAGGCGCGGCGCTGGCGCGCGACGAGGAGGCGGGCCCGCAGGGGGTGCAGGGCGCCCAAGGCGCGCAAGGCGCGCAAGGCGCGCAAGGCGCGGAACAAGCCCGCGGCGTGGAAGACGGGCAGGCGGCACAGGCCGGCACCACCGCCGGCGGGCGCACGCCCGAGGTCGCCGTGCTGGAAGCCTTCGTCGCGCAGCACTACCTCAGCCAGACCGTGCCGCCGCAGCTCATCACCAGCCACCCGCTGGACGCCACGCTGCTGGACGCCCTGGCCGTGCATGCCGGCGTGAAGGTGCGCACCACGCACCAGCCGCGCGAGCAGCGCCGCATCTGGCTGGAGATGGCCGGGCGCGGGGCGCAGCTCGCGCTGGCGCGCCTGCTGGCCGAGGAGGGCTCGCAGCAGCAGCGCACGCGCGCGCTGGCCGAGGTGCTGGACCTCGACCTGGACGACCCGGCGGCGCTGCGCATCGAGTGCTTCGACGTGAGCCACACCGCCGGCGAGGCCACGCAGGCCAGCTGCGTGGTCTACGAGGGTCACCGCATGCAGCCGGCGCAGTACCGTCGCTTCAACATCGAAGGCGTCACCGGCGGCGACGACTATGCGGCGATGCGCCAGGTGCTGACGCGCCGCTACGCGCGGCTGGCCGAGGCGGTGGCGGCGGGCAAGGGCGATGGGCCCGATGCCGCAGACGCGCCGGCCGCCGAGGCGTCTGCCGACGTGACGAGCCCGCTGTCTGCCATCGAAGGCCCGTCGGGCCCGCAGGCCGTGCCCGCACCGAAGAAGAAGCCGCGCGCGGCGGCCCGCCTGCCCGACCTCGTGCTCGTCGATGGCGGCCGCGGCCAGGTGGCAATGGCGCGCGGGGTGTTCGAGGAGATCGGCCTGGACGCGGGCCTCATCGTCGGTGTCGAGAAGGGCGAGGGCCGCAAGGTGGGGCTGGAGGAACTGGTGTTCGCCGACGGCCGCCCCAAGCTCACGCTCGGCCACGATTCGGCCGCTTTGATGCTGGTGGCGCAGATTCGCGACGAGGCGCACCGCTTTGCCATCACCGGCATGCGCGCCCGCCGCGCCAGCGTGCGCACCGGCGGCAGCCGGCTGGAGGAAGTCCCGGGCGTGGGCCCGCGCAAGCGCGCGCGGCTGCTGCAGCGCTTTGGCGGCGTGCGCGGCGTGGTCAACGCGGGGGTGGACGATCTGGCCGGCGTGGAAGGCATCTCGCGCGAGCTGGCCGAGGAGATCTATCGCGCGCTGCACTGAGCGCCATGCCATCGCCGCGCGGACTGCGTTGCAGCCCTGTCGGGCCGGCACCGCCCGGCGCCAACCGACGTGCGGGACGCGGCCGCCCGCCGGGCAAGCGCGTTGCGGCGAGAATGCCCCCCGGCCCGCCGCCGAACCGCCATGTTCCTCACCGTCCCCACGCTGCTGACCTGGGCGCGCATCGCCGCGATTCCGCTCATCGTGGGCGTGTTCTACCTGCCGTGGCCGGCCGAGCTGCGCAACCTCATCGCCACCGTGCTGTTCGTGCTGTTTGCGCTCACCGACTGGCTCGACGGCTACCTGGCGCGCAAGCTCAACCAGAGCTCGTCGTTCGGCGCCTTCCTCGACCCGGTGGCCGACAAGTTCCTCGTCTGCGCCTGCGTGCTGGTGCTGGTGCACCTGAAGCGCGCCGACGTCTTCGTGGCGCTCATCATCATCGGCCGCGAGATCGCCATCTCGGCGCTGCGCGAGTGGATGGCGCAGATCGGCGCCAGCCGCAGCGTGGCCGTGCACGTGGTGGGCAAGGCCAAGACGCTGGTGCAGATGGTGGCCATTCCGTTCCTGCTGTACGACGGGGCGCTGTTCGGCGTCATCGACACGCGGCTGTGGGGCACGGTGCTGATCTGGATCGCTGCGGTGCTGACGATCTGGTCGATGGTCTACTACCTGCGCAAGGCGATCCCCGAGATCCGCGCCAAGGCGCGCTGACGTTGGCCGCCGCCACGGTGAGTGCGACGCCTGCCCGTGCCGCTCGTGCAGCGCGCGGAGGAGCTGCCCGGTGAACACGGCGAACACCGGCGACCGCCAAGCCGCGCTGATTGCCGCCATGCCGGTGGTGTTCGTGCTCATCTGGAGCACCGGCTTCATCGTCGCGCGCTTGGGCATGCCGCACGCCGGGCCGATGGGCTTTCTGGCGTGGCGCTATGCGTTGTCGATCGCCGCCTTCCTGGTGTGGATCGCCTGGGCGCGGGCGGCCTGGCCGCGCAGCCGCACGCAGTGGGCGCACCTGGCGGTGGCCGGCGTGCTGATGCATGCGGGCTACCTGGGCGGCGTGTGGGCCGCGGTGAAGGCGGGCATCGGCGCGGGCACCTCGGCGCTGATCGTCGGCTTCCAGCCGCTGTTGACGGCGCTGTGGGTCAGCGCCACCGGTGCCGAGCACCGCATCGCCGCGCGGCAGTGGCTGGGCCTGGCGCTCGGGCTGGCCGGCCTGCTGCTGGTGGTGGGGCGCAAGCTCGACGTGGGCGAGGTGACGCCGCTGAACTTCGCGCTTGTCGCGGGGGCGCTGCTGGCCATCACCATCGGCACGCTGTACCAGAAGCGGCACGTGCAGCCGTGCGACGTGCGCACCGCCAACACCGTGCAGCTGGGCGCGGCGCTGGTCGTCACCGCACCGCTGGCCTGGTGGGAAGACCTGCCGATGCAGATCAACGCCGAGTTCGTGGGCGCGATGGCTTGGTCGGTGTTCGGCCTCACGCTGGGCGGCAGCTCGCTGCTGTACCTGCTCATCCAGCGCGGCGCGGCAACGCGCGTGACGAGCCTGTTGTACCTCGTGCCGCCCACCACCGCGGTGATGGCCTGGTTCATCTTCGGCGAGCCGCTGGGCCTGCAGGTGCTGGCCGGCATGGCGCTGACCGCGCTGGGCGTGTGGCTGGTCGTGCGCGCCCCGGCCGCGGCGGCCCCATCCGACTCCGGGCCCGCATCCGGTGCGGGGCCCGCAACTTCCACCAAGGAGACCCCATGAGTTCGAAGACCCACCGCATCGCCGTCATCGCCGGCGACGGCATCGGCAAGGAAGTGATGCCCGAGGGCCTGCGCGTGCTGCAGGCGGCCGCCGCGCGGTTCGACATCGGCCTGCAGCTGGACGAGTTCGACTTCGCCAACTGCGACTACCACGCCCGGCACGGCCAGATGATGCCGGCCGACTGGAAAGACCGCATCGGCGGCCACGAGGCCATCTTCTACGGCGCCGTGGGCTGGCCGGCCACGGTGCCCGACCACGTCTCGCTGTGGGGCAGCCTGCTGAAGTTCCGCCGCGAGTTCGACCAGTACGTCAACCTGCGCCCGGCGCGGCTGATGCCCGGCATCAGGAGCCCGCTGGTGAACCGCGCCGGCCAGCCGCTGGCGCCTGGCGAGATCGACATGTGGATCGTGCGCGAGAACACCGAGGGCGAGTACTCCAGCGTCGGTGGCCGCATGTTCGAGGGCACCGAGCGCGAGGTGGTGATCCAGGAGACGGTGATGTCGCGCCACGGCGTCGACCGCGTGCTGAAGTTCGCCTTCGAGCTGGCCGCTTCGCGCCCACGCAAGAAGCTCACCTCGGCCACCAAGAGCAACGGCATCGCCATCACCATGCCCTACTGGGACGAGCGCGTGGCCGAGATGGCGCGGGCCTACCCGCAGGTGGCGGTGGACCGCTTCCACATCGACATCCTCACCGCGCACTTCGTGCAGCGGCCGCAGCAGTTCGACGTGGTGGTGGCGAGCAACCTGTTCGGCGACATCCTGTCCGACCTGGGGCCGGCGTGCACCGGCACGATCGGCATCGCACCCTCGGCCAACCTGAACCCCACGCGGCAATGGCCGAGCCTGTTCGAGCCCGTGCATGGCTCGGCGCCCGACATCGCGGGCAAGGGCATCGCCAATCCGATCGGTCAGGTGTGGTCGGCGGCAATGATGCTGGACTTCCTCGGCTACAGGGCGGCGCACGACGCGGTGCTGGCCGCCATCGAGGCGGTGCTCGCCGATGCGCAGGCGCCGCGCACGCCCGACCTGGGCGGGCGCGCCGGCACGGCAGACGTGGGGCGCGCCATCGCAGACGCGGTGGGTGCCGGGGCACCGCGCCGTGCCCTGTAACACCGGGCGCCGGCGTACGTCTGTGCCTGATGCTTGTCAACGGTGGAAGCACGCGCGCCACGCAGACTGTGCATCCGCCCGCCGGCGCGGCGCGGCGCCCTAGAATCCCGCTCCCGCGCAACGACACCCGCCACCTTCTGAGGAGGAAGCGAAGTGAACAAGAGT
>JAEUPC010000239.1 GCA_016789865.1 Rubrivivax sp. | reverse complement strand
GCCACTGTCACCAGAGATGTAGTTCGGAGAGCTCAGGCCGCACGGATCGTTGGACGACTCGGTCGGCTCAGGCGGCTCCGCAGGTGCTGAGCCATCCAGCGTGGTGCGCAGCGTGCAGTAGATGCGCTCGGCGTTACCCGCGCTGACGCTGATGCTCGTATTGCCCACGAAGCTGCCATTCGGTGGCGTTGCAGCCGGCACGCCGGGCACGGTTGCGCCCGAACCGCCCACTTGGTACTCGAAGCTATCGCTGGTGGAACCGAACTTGCCGCCCTTCCACGCGCGAAAGCGCACCTTGACGCGCTTGCTGCCGCTCGGCGGGGCAATGAGAACGAAGTTGCCCTTGGTGCCCTCGATGTGATTCGGCGAACTCGGCCCGCACGGGTCGTTGGACGCCTCGGTCGGCTCGGGCGGCTCTGCCGGAACGGTGCCGTCCAGCGTGGTCCGTAACGTGCAATAGATGCGATCGGCGTTGAATGCGCTGACGGCGATGTCAGTCTCGCCTATGAAGCTACCGTTGGGCGGCGTCGCCACGGGCGAGTGGATCCATCGCAGGTCATCGCGAATCTTCGCGAAGACATTGATATTCGCGAAAGCACCAATAGGCTCATCGTGAATCTCGGTGTGATCGATGCCATCAAACAGTCTTGCTCCCGCGGCGAACACACCGCCTGGGCTCTTCCAGCCCTCAGTCGCGTCATAGTCCTGAAGCAGTTGACTCTTGACCAGCACGACCCCATCGCCGCCAGATCGCGCTGAGAGCGGCTGGCGCTCCTGAGCCGCGACCTGAACGATCCTACCCAAGCAGTAGAGCAGGGAAGGCGTCTCCTGCGGCAGACTGCAAGCGACGACGGCCGCTGGAACAAAGCTAGCCATTGTTGGCGAACGCGCCAATTGTCCGGCAATCGCCGCAGCCGAGCCACTGAGATTGAAGTTCCCGCCGTAGGGGATGTACCGCTTCAGGTGCAGGCGATTGCCCGCGGCATTCAGTTCCGCCAGTGGACGTGAATCTCGGTCGAGGTCAAGCGATCCTTGCAACGAGTCTGAACCGGGACATGACCGATGCGCCAAAGTGGCCAGGTCGTCAGACCAGTCGACGCCGCGATGAGGCGTATTCAAAGTGACGACGCCACGAACATCGATCGCATAGCCATCCGCCTCGGGCAGCCCTCGCTCCGCGAGACCCTGCTGGCTGTAATACGAGTCCGCATACCTGGTCAACAAGCCGCCCATGGAGTGCGCCAAGACGACGACCGGCTGCTTACCAAAATGCTGACGAATCTTCAGTGCGAGCTGCTGCCCGTTCTCGCGGATGCCCCGATTTGTCGGATATGCAAACGTATACAAGGCGTACTTCTTCTTCAGGTCATCGTCGCCGAAAAAGTGTCCCGCGAATATGCGCCACGTCTTCGTGAAGTTCTGGCTGCCTCCGCAACCAACGATTGGCGTGCCGTCGATCCCGTGCACCAGCAGCAGCGGCACCTTCGAAGTCTGTTCCACCAGGCCGAGAAGTGGGCTCATCTCGGGCGCGCCAGCTGCTGTCCAAGCATAGATCTCACGAGGGACGTTGGTGTCGTCGCCGACTGTCGAAGTCCACAACCAGACTTGGAAGTCAATTGTTTCGCCGATGACGGCAGCGTTGCCCTCATTTAATCGGGTGGCAGCCCAGCCCAGCACGGCCGACGTCCACCGCGATCCGCTCAGCACGGCGGTGTAGACCCCTGTTGCGAGGTCGTAGACGACGGGCAACATAATCGATACGGCGGGATCGGTACCCACCTCGACCCGTGCCCACACCGTTGCCGGATCGATAGCCTGCGCGCGTGCATGCAGTCCGCCCGGTTTACCAGCCTGGCCCGTGACCGCGTCCGCGACGAGCGTGAACGTGATCGTCGCGTCATGCTGCGATGAAAGCCGGTTGGTGGGGATGGTCAGACGAAGGTCTCGTGCTGACACCGCGCTGCTGTTCGTGCTAGGCACAAGCGAGGCTGTCACCGTACCGGGCGAAACGAGCACGTCCTTGGAGAACGAGGCCACGACCCTCGACTCAATGGCGACGCTGCCTCCGCCTGGCGCGATGGTGACCGTCGTTGACGGAGGCGATGAAACCGGCGGCGGCTGCGGACCGCCAACGCCGTCGTCGCCGCCACCACCGCCGCCGCACGCTCCCAACTGCAGCGCGCCCAGAACCAGACCCGCCGCTACAGCCGCGCGAACGAGGGAACCCATGTCGCTACCCTCTTCCCCATGAATATCGGCTGAGCCTGCCCTCGCCGCCGCTACCGTCAACCAGGCTTCTTCGTCGCCCTCAACCGAATCACCGTTTCCCCATTCAGTTTGCCCGTCGGCTCCAGTCCATTCGCAGCCTGGAACTTCTTCAGCGCATCGACCGTCTTGCGGCCCATCGCGCCGTCCGCGGGGCCGGGGTCGTGTCCTGCGCGTTGCAGCAGGCGCTGCATTTCGGCCACGGTCATCGGCGCAGCGGCGGCCGCCGTCTGGGCCTGCGGTGGCGCCGCTTGGGCCACCGCGGGCGAGGAAGTCGCAGGCGCCGTAGCCGACGAGGGCGCAGTCGCCGCGCTGGCGCCGGGCACTCCGGCCGGCGCACTCGCCGCCGCGTCGGGCGCAGAAGGCGTGGTGCCCGGCGTTTCGCCCCCGGCCGCAGAGGCCGCGCCGGCCGGCTGGTTCACCTGCACGCCGACCGCGCCGGCCACCATCGCTGTGCCCTGGTTCTGCAATCGGCCCGCCCTTGCCAGCAGCCCAGTGTTGTTCGGATCGTCGGCACCGGTCAGTTTGGCCGTCCACTCCATGCTCTTGTTGGCGATCGCCGCGCACGACGACAAGAGCAATCCGAGCGCGAGCACCGCACTACCCCGCGCCAATCGCGTGCGTAAACCTCCCATGGCACCCTCCCTCGAGGACCGTATGGTCCGATTGAGTATTGACCTAGACCTACGGTTCCTTATATCCGAATGACAAACGTCCGTCGAGCCATCAAGCGGGAGGGACCGTGCTCGGACGATTCGCTCCGCTCCGCTGTCGAACAGTAACTGTTGGCGTTGCAGTAGTGCAGGTGCGCCGGCGCGAGCGCTCCATCGGCTGCTGCGCAACGATCGGCGGCACGTCTCGTTCTCGACTGGGCTGGCTCTTGCCGTGGCGTGAAGAAGGCGCCGCTGCGCGGGCAGGGTCGGCCGCGCGAGCGGCTCCGCGGAGCAAGCTTGCCTTGCGCAGCGGCCCTGCTCGGCGAGCATCGCAGCACAGTCCGGCCTGAAGGGCCGGACCCCCCGATCTGAGCGCCGCGGCCTGCCCGGGTGCGCCTTTGCCACCACCACCTGGGTGCGCAAGACCTGCGAGTCACGTCAACCCAAGCAAGCCAGACCGCCTCGCTGCGCCACGCCTCGCCAAACCGCGGCCCCGCCACCGCTACCTCGCCCCCATCAACGCCAGCAGCACCCCGCCGGCCACCACGCTGGCCACCTGCCCCGCGGCATTGGCGCCCATCGCGTGCATCAGCAGATGGTTCTCGAAGTCCTCTTCCTGCGCCACGCGGTGCACCACGCGCGCGGCCATCGGGAAGGCGCTGATGCCGGCGGCGCCGACCAGCGGGTTCAGCGAATTGCCGCCGCCGGCCGCGTTGAGCAGCTTGGCAAACATCACGCCGGCCACCGCATCCAGCCCGAAGGCGAGGATGCCGAGCACGAGGATCAAGAGCGTGCTCGTCTTCAGGAACTCGCTGCCCACCATCGTCGAGCCGATCGCCAGGCCGAGGAACAGCGTCACCACGTTGGCGATCTCCTGCGACGAGGCCTTGGTCAGCCGCTCGACCACGCCCGACTCCTTCATCAGGTTGCCGAGCATCAGCATGCCGATCAGCGGCGTGGCAAACGGCACCAGCGTGCCGACGACCAGCGTGACGACGATCGGGAACAGGATGCGCGTGCGCCGGCTGATGGTGCGCTGGCTGTACGGCATGCGGATGCGGCGCTCGCGCTGCGTGGTCAGCGCCTTCATGATCGGCGGCAGGATGATCGGCACCAGGCTCATGTAGCTGTACGCCGCCACCGTGATGGGCGCGAGAAGATGCGGCGCGAGGATGCCGCTGACGTAGATGGAAGTCGGCCCGTCGATCGCGCCGATGATGCCGATGGAGGCCGCCTCGGGCCGGCTGAAGCCGAGCACCAGCGCCAGCAGCAGCGTGGCGAAGATGCCGAACTGCCCCGCCGCACCCAGCAGCACCATGCGCGGGTTCTCCAGCAGCGGCCCGAAGTCGGTGAGCGCGCCGATGCCGATGAAGATGAGCAACGGAAAAAGCTCGTTGCCCACCCCCATGTGGTACAGCACCTTGAGCATGCCGTCGTCGGCGATCAGCGGCGACAGCGGCAGGTTCGCAAGCAGGCAGCCGGCGCCGATGGGCACCAGCAGCAGCGGTTCGTAGTTCTTGGCGATGCCCAGATACAGCAGCGCGCTCGCCACGGCCAGCATGAACAACGAAGCCGGCGTCACCGAAGTGACGCCCATCGCCAGCAGGCCCAGGCTCTCGGCGAAGTTCATGTGCCGGCCACCTCGACGTGCACGACCTCGTAGCGCACGATCGCCTGGCCGTGCGCCACCTGCTGGCCGGCCTGCACGCAGACCTCGGCGATGCGGCCGTCGCGCGGGCTGCGCAGGATGTTCTCCATCTTCATCGCCTCCAGCACGGCGATGTCCTGGCCACGCTTGACCTGGGCCCCGGGCGCGACGGCGATGCGCAGGATGACGCCGGGCATCGGTGCAGTCAGCGCATCGCCGGCGTTGACCGCAGCGCCGGCCGCACCCGCCGCCGAGACGGCCTGCGGCGCCACGGCCTGCGGCGCCACCGCCTTGGCCACGGGCCGCGCGATCGGCCTGCCCGCCGGCGGCGCAAGCACTGCCGCTGCGCCAGCGGGCACGGCGGCTGGGCCGGGCGCCACCGCTGCCGGCGCGATGGCCAGCTCTTCGCTGCCCTCCAGCACGACGTCGAACTCACGCCCGTCGACGGCGACGCGCCAGCGCTCGGCGGCAACGTCTTCGACGTCCACCGCGAAGCCGCGGCCCTCGATGGCGATGTGATAGCGGCGCATCGTGCCGGCTCCTTGTTCGTGGTGGCGTCGTCGCGCCCTCAGTCCGTGCCTTGACCGTGCCTTGACCGTGCCTTGCCCGCGCCCTGCTCGCGCGCTACCCACGCCCCTTGCGGAACGTGCGGTTCTGGCGCAGCCGGCCGCTGGCCACCCACCGTGAAGCGTGCAGCAGGCTGCCGGGCCAGTGGATGCGCAGGTCGGGCACCGCAGCCTTGCGCCGCTGGGACACATGCGCCAGCACGGCGGCGGTGATGGCCGCCACGAGGCCCGGCTCCAGGCCCGGCTCCAGGGCGGGCTCCTGCGCGGCCGCGGAGGTCGCGGTGGCCTCGCCGGCCGTCGCCACCACCTCGCCGGCCGCGGCAGACGCGCCGGGCGCCGCGGGCGCTTCCGGCCGGTCGAACCGCAGCACCAGCGTCAGCAGCCCCCACAGCAGCGCCAGCAGCGCGAACACCAGCCCCATGCCGAGCACGCTGATCTGCAAACCCCAGCCGAGGTCGTTCATCTCCAGGCGCTCGTTGTCGTGGCCGGCGCGAAGCGGGCTCAGGTCGGAATCAACCCGTGCTTCTTCGGCGGGTTCTGCTGCACCTTCGTGCGCAGCACCTCCAGCGCGCGGATGAGCCGTGGCCGCGTCTCGTGCGGCTCGATCACCTCGTCGATCTGGCCCACGTCGGCGGCGCGGTACGGGTTGAAGAACTTCTCGCGGTAGGCGCCCACCAGTTCGGCCGACCGCTTCGCCGGGTCGGCCGCGGCGGCCACCTCCTGCCGGAAGAGCACGCGCACCGCGGGCTCGGCGCCCATCACCGCGATCTGCGCGGTGGGCCAGGCGAACGCGAGGTCGGTACGCATCTGCTTGCTGCTCATCGCGACATACGCGCCGCCCATCGCCTTGCGCGTGACGACGCTGATCTTGGGCACCGTGGCCTCGCAGTACGCGTAGATGATCTTCGCGCCGTGGCGGATGACGCCGCGGTATTCCTGGTCGGTGCCGGGCAGGAAGCCCGGGCAGTCGATGAAGGTGACGATGGGGATGTTGTAGGCGTCGCAGATGCGGATGAAGCGCGAGATCTTGTCGCTGGCGTCGATGTCCAGCGCGCCGGCCATGTGCGCGGGCTGGTTGGCGACCACACCCACCGAGAAACCGTCGAGCCGCGCGAAGCCCACCAGTGCATTCGGCGCATAGCGCGGCTGGATCTCCAGCAGGCTTTCGCGGTCGAAGACGTGGCCGATGACACGGTGCATGTCGTAGGGCTGGTTCTCGGCCTCGGGGATGATCGAGTCCAGTTCCAGGTCGATGCGGTCGGCGGGGTCGTAGGGCGTGATCGGCGGCGGGTCTTCGTTGTTGTTCTGCGGCAGGTAACCCAGCAGCTGCTTCACGAGGTCCAGCGCGGCGGCATCGCTCCAGGCCTGCAGGTGCGCCACGCCGCTCTTGCCCATGTGCACGTCGGCGCCGCCGAGGTCGTCGCCACTGACCTTCTCGCCGGTGATGGCCTGCACCACGTCGGGGCCGGTGAGGAACATCGTCGAGTTCTCGCTGACGATGACGAAGTCGGTGAGCGCCGGCGAGTACACCGCGCCGCCGGCGCAAGGCCCGAGGATGAGCGAGATCTGCGGGATGACGCCCGAGCTCATCACGTTGCGCACGAACACCTCGCCGTAGGCGGCCAGGCTCCTCACGCCCTCCTGGATGCGCGCGCCGCCGCTGTCGTTCAGGCCGATGAGCGGGATGCCGCTTTCCAGCGCGAGGTCCTGGATGCGGCAGATCTTGCGACTTTGCACCTCGGAAAACGAGCCGCCCAGCACGGTGAAGTCGTGCGCGAACACGGCCACGCGCCGGCCGCTGATCTTGCCGAAGCCGGTGACCACGCCATCGCCGGGGTAACGGTGCCGCTCCAGGCCGAAGTCGCGCACGTCGTGCGTGGCCAGCGCGCCCAGCTCCTGGAACGACCCATCGTCCAGCAGCATGTCCAGCCGCTCGCGCGCGGTGAGGCGGCCGCGCGCGTGCTGCTGCTCGATGCGCAGCGGCCCGCCGCCTTGCCGGGCGCGGTGGCGCATCTCGCGCAGCGTGTGCAGCTGCGGGCTCACGGGCACGTCGTTCATGCGGCTCCTTGTCGGCATGGACCGGCACTAACGCCAAGTCGATGCAGCATGATCGGGCGACCCCGGCCAACCCCGCCTGATCCGCATCAAGCGCGGGCACGCCACATCGGGTTCGTGCGCTTGATGCCGGTCAAGCCGGCACGCCGGGCGCGCCCGGCTCACACCTCACGGGTGCAGCTGGTGGTACTTGGCCATCAGCGCGTCGCGCGACTCGGCGTGCGCCGGGTCGGGCACGATGCAGTCGGCCGGGCACACCAGCATGCACTGCGGTTCGTCGTGCGCGCCGACACATTCGGTGCACTTGCCCGCATCGATCACGTAGATCGGCGAGCCGACGGCGATCGCCTCGTTGGGGCAGGGCGACACGCAGGCGTCGCAGGCGGTGCAGTCGTCGTTGATCAGCAAGGCCATGGGAAGGCTCCGTTGGGGGGCAGGTTCAGGCAAAGCGCCCGGTGTAGGACTTCAGCGCCTTCATGTAGTTGGCGCGTTCGAAGGCGGCCGGGTCGGGGCAGGCGCGCTGCGAGAGCGAGCCGGTGAGCTGCCGCACCGACTCGTACTCGCGCTCGTGCATCCAGCGCACCACACCGTCCAGCAGCGTGCGCACGTGGCCGGGGCCCTTGTGCAGCAGGCTGCTGGCCACCATCACGCAGTCGGCGCCGGCCAGCAGCAGCTTGAGCACGTCGTCGGCGGTGTGCGCGCCGCCGGTGGCAGCGAGGCTCGCCTTCACGTGGCCGTGCAGGATGGCAATCCAGCGCAGCGCCAGCCGCAACTCGTCGGAAGTGGAAAGCACCAGGTGCGGCGCGACCTCCAGCTCGTCGAGCATGATGTCGGGCTGCACGAAGCGGTTGAACAGCACGAGCCCGGCAGCGCCCGTGTCCACCAGCCGCTGCGCCATGTGTGCGAAAGCGCTGAAGTACGGCGCCACCTTCACCGCCACCGGCCGCTGCACGTCGCGGCACACGGCGGCCACCAGGTCGACGTAGCGCTGCTCCACCGACTCGCTGGTGTCGGCCGGGTCGGTGGCAAGGAAGTAGACGTTCAGCTCGATGGCGTCGGCGCCGGCGGCCTCGAACTGCCTGGCGTAGCCCGTCCAGCCGCCCGGCGTATAGCCGTTCAGGCTGGCGATCACCGGCACATCGAGCGCGGCCTTGGCGTCGGCGATCAGCTTCAGGTGCTTGTCGATCGCCGTGCCCTGGTGCTGCACCTCGGGGAAGAAGCCGCGCGCCTCGGGCGAAACCTCGCTGCCGTACAGCATGAGGTGGTGCGCGGCCATCTCTTCGTGCTCGATCTGCTCCTCGAACAGCGAGGGCAGCACGACGGCGCCGACACCGGCGTCTTCCAGCCGGCGCAGGCTCTCGACGCTGGCGGTCAGCGGCGAGGCCGAAGCCACCACCGGGTTGCGCAACTCCAGGCCCAGGTAGCGGGTGCGAAGATCGACGGCGGTGGTGGTGGTGTTCACTTGTCGGCCTCCTCGGCGGCAACGGGCGCGGGTTCGGGCTTGGGCGGGCCGTCGGGCTCGCTGACGGTGCGGTGCACGCCGGCGATCTGCTCGTACAGCGTCCAGCGCGCGTCGGCATCGGCCTGCGCGCGGCGGGCCAGCTGCCTGGCGCGCGCCGGGTCGGCCTGCGCCAGCATCGCGAAGCGCCCCTCCTTCATCGTGAACTGCTCCAGCGGGATGGTGGGCTTGCGCGAGTCGAGCTTCAGCGGCTGGTCGGCACCGCCCATGCCCAGCCGCGGGTCGTAGTGGTACAGCGTCAGGTAGCCGCTCTTGACCGCCTCGCGCTGGTGGCTCATGCCGGTGGTCATGTCGATGCCGTGCGCGATGCAGTGGCTGTAGGCGATGATCAGCGAGGGGCCGTTCCAGCTGGCCGCCTCCTGGAAGGTGCGCACGGTGTGCACCGGGTTGGCGCCCATCGCCACCTGCGCCACGTAGACGTTGCCGTAGGCCATGGCGATCATGCCGAGGTCCTTCTTGCCGATGGCCTTGCCGGCGGCGGCGAACTTGGCCACCGCGCCACGCGGCGTGGACTTGCTGGCCTGGCCGCCGGTGTTGCTGTAGACCTCGGTGTCCAGCACCAGGATGTTGACGTTGCGGCCCGAGGCGAGCACGTGGTCGAGCCCGCCGTAGCCGATGTCGTAGGCCCAGCCGTCGCCGCCGACGATCCATACGCTGCGCACGACCAGGCTGTCGGCGACCGCAAGCAGGCGCGCCGCGGGCGGCGTGTGCTGACGGGCGAGGACTTCCTTCAGCCGCGCGACGCGCGCGCGCTGCGCCTGGATCTGTGCGTCGGTATCTTGCGGCGCATCGACCAGGCCGTTGGCCAGCTCGTCGCCGATGACGCCGCGCAGCTCGTTGACCAGGCCCGTGGCCAGCTCCTTCTGCGCATCGATGGCCAGCCGCATGCCCAGGCCGAACTCGGCGTTGTCCTCGAACAGGCTGTTGCTCCACACCGGCCCCTGGCCGGCACGGTTGCACGACCACGGCGTGGTCGGCAGGTTGCCGCCGTAGATCGAGCTGCAGCCGGTGGCGTTGGCGATCATCAGGTGGTCGCCGTACAGCTGCGACAGCAGCTTCAGGTACGGCGTCTCGCCGCAGCCGGCGCAGGCGCCGGAATACTCGAACAGCGGGTCGCGCAGCTGCGAGCCGCGCAGGCCGTCGATCTGCGCGAGGTCGGGCCGCGCCTCGGGAATCTGCAGGTAGAAGTCGTAGTTGTCGCGCTCGCGATCGAGGTGCTCGAGCTTGGGCGCCATGTTGATGGCCTTGAGCTTGACCATCGTCTTGCTGCGCGTGGGGCACATGTCCACGCACAGGCCGCAGCCGGTGCAGTCTTCGGGCGCCACCTGCAGCGTGTACATCATGCCTTCGAGGCCGGCTTCCTTGCGCGTCCACGGCACGGCCTTGAAGCCGGCCGGCGCCCCTTGCAGCGCCGCGGCCGGGAAGACATTCATGCGGATCGCCGCGTGCGGGCAGGCCAGCGGGCAGATGCCGCACTGCGTGCACAGCTTCTCGTCCCAGATCGGGATCTCCTGCGCGATGCTGCGCTTCTCCCACTGCGTGGTGCCGGTCGGAAAGGTGCCGTCCACCGGCAGCGCCGACACCGGCAGCAGGTCGCCCTTGCCTGCCATCATCACCGCGGTGACGCGCTGCACGAAGTCGGGCGCCGCCTTCGAGACGGTGGGCCGGCGTGTCCACGCCGAGTCGGCCAGCGCCGGCACCGCCACCTCGGCCATCGCGGCGAGCGAGGCGTCGACGGCGGCGAAGTTGCGGCTGAGCACCGTTTCGCCGCGCTTGCCGTAGGTCTTGCGGATCGCGCTCTTGATCTGGGCGATGGCCTCGTCGCGCGGCAGCACGCCCGACAGCGCGAAGAAGCAGGCCTGCGTGACGGTGTTGATGCGCCCGGCCAGCCCCGCCTGCCGCGCCACGGCGAGCGCATCGACGACGTAGAACCTCAGCTTGCGGTCGATGATGGTCTGCTGCGCCTCGCGCGGCAGTTTGCCCCACACCTCGCCCGGGCCCCAGGGGCTGTTGAGCAGGAAGGTGGCGCCCGGCCGCGCCAGCTCCAGCACGTCGAGCTTTTCCATGAACTCGAACTGGTGGCAGGCGACGAAGTCGGCGCGCCGGATGAGGTAGGTGGAGTCGATCGGCTTGGGGCCGAAGCGCAGGTGCGAGACGGTGATCGCGCCGGACTTCTTGCTGTCGTAGACGAAGTAGCCCTGCGCGTTGAGCGGCGTGTTCTCGCCGATGATCTTCACCGTGTTCTTGGTGGCGCCCACGGTGCCGTCGGCCCCCAGCCCGTAGAACACCGCGCGGGTGACGCCGGCGGCCTCGGTGTCGAAGGTGTCGTCCACCTTCAGCGACAGCTGCGTCACGTCGTCGTTGATGCCCACCGTGAAGTGGCGGCGCGGCTTGCCGGCACGCAGCTCGTCGAACACGGCCTTGGCCATCGCCGGCGTGTACTCCTTGCTCGAAAGGCCGTAGCGCCCGCCGATCACGCGCGGCACGCGCTGCGCGCTCGTGTCTTCGGGCCAGGCCTCGGCCAGCGCGGTGACCACGTCCTGGTACAGCGGCTCGCCCAGCGCCCCGGGTTCCTTGGTGCGGTCGAGCACGGCGATCGAACGCGTGGTCTTGGGCAGCGCGGCGACGAAGGCCTCGGCGTCGAACGGGCGGTACAGCCGCACCGTCACCAGCGCCACCTTCTCGCCGGCCGCGACCAGGCGGTCGACCGCCTCGCGCGTGGCGCCGGTGCCCGAGCCCATCTGCACCACCACGCGCTCGGCATCCGGCGCGCCGTGGGTCCAGAACAGGCTGTAGCGGCGGCCGGTCTGGCGGTGGAACGCGTCCATCGCGTCGCGCACGATGCCCGGCACTGCCAGGTAATACGGGTTGCAGGCCTCGCGCGCCTGGAAGAACACGTCGGGGTTCTGCGCCGTGCCGCGCATCCTCGGCGCGTCGGGGTTGAGCGCACGCGCGCGGTGCGCGCGGATCAGCTCTTCGTCGATCAGCGCGCGCAGGTCGTCCTCGGCCAGCAGCGCGATCTTGTTGACCTCGTGGCTGGTGCGAAAACCGTCGAAGAAGTGCAGGAACGGCACGCGCGACTTCAGCGTGGCCATGTGCGCGATGGCTGCCAGGTCCTGCGCCTCCTGCACGCTGGAGCTGGCCAGCAGCGCGAAGCCGGTCGTGCGCGCGGCCATCACGTCGCTGTGGTCGCCGAAGATCGACAGCGCGTGCGTGGCCAGCGTGCGCGCGGCGATGTGGAACACCGTCGAGGTCAGCTCGCCGGCGATCTTGAACATGTTGGGCAGCTTGAGCATCAGCCCTTGCGAGGCGGTGAAGGTGGCGCTGAGCGCACCGCCTTGCAGCGCGCCATGCACCGCGCCGGCGGCACCGCCCTCGCTTTGCATCTCGATGACCTGCGGCACCAGGCCCCACAGGTTCTTCTGGCCCTCGGCCGACCAGGCGTCGGCAAGCTCGCCCATCGTCGACGAGGGCGTGATCGGGTAGATCGCGATCACTTCGCTGCACAGGTGGGCGATGCGGGCGGCGGCTTCGTTGCCGTCCAGCACATGCCAGGTCGGGGTCATGGTGAGGGTGTCCTGTGGATGTCCTGTCGGGTCGGGGGAACCGGCCGCCCGGAGGGGTTGGGGTCTTGCCGGCCGCTCGGGTTGCGAAGTCAGCTTCTCAAGCCGCCGGGGCCTGCGCCTGCAGCATGCCGGCGCGGCCGGTCTGCCAGCGGCGGTACTCGGTGGAGAGCATCTCGACGTGCTCGCGCTCTTCGGCGGCCAGCTCCTTGTACAGCTGCGCCTCCACCGAGCCGGGTGGTGCCCCGTCGGCACGGCTGGCGAAGAAGTCCACCGCACGCTGCTCGAACGCGATGGCGATGCGGAACAGGTTGGCCGGGTCTTCCGGGTGGTGTTCGATGCCGGCGTAGATGGCCGCGCGCTCGATCCTGAACTCGTCGCTCGGCGGCGGCAGCTCCACGCCGTAGCGGCGCGACAGCGTGGCCATGTGCTCCTGCTCCATCTCGGCGAAGTGGCCGAACAGCGCCTTGAGCACCGGGTCGGTCGACTCGCTGGCAGCGCGGCGGTAGAAGGCCTGGCCGCCGAGTTCGATCTCGAACGCCCGACGCACGGCGTCGACGGCCTGCGCCAGCTCGACGCGGCGCTGTTCCAGCACCTCGAGCTTGCCGCCGCAGTAGGGGCACTGGCCATACGGGAAGGCAAAGCCCTCGGCCACCTTCGCGCAGCCGGTGCAGCGCCATTGCAGCCGCGTCGTCGCGTCGCGGATCCAGTCGTGCTCGCCTTCCTCGTCGTGCGGCACCTCCCCCTTGGCGCGCGCCACGGTGACGGCCAGCCCCGGCGCGGGCATCGGCGTGATCGCCAGCGCCTGGCCTTCCAGCGGCCTGGGCGGCACGAAGGCGTCGATGTCCTGCTGCGTCACGGGCCACTTCTTCTCGCCGGCCTTGCCGAGCGCGAGCCAGGTGCCGATGGCGCGCGCGGCGCGCCGGCCGGCGCCCATCGCGAGGATCACGGTCGCACCGCCGGTGACGATGTCGCCGCCGGCAAAGACGCCGGGCACGCTGGTGGACTGGGTCGCGGCGTCGGCAACGATGTAGCCCCACTTGTTCAGGTTGAGCCCCGGCGTCGACTTGGTGACGATCGGGTTGGCCTTGGTGCCCAGCGCGTAGATCACGGTGTCGCAGTCGAGCTCGACGAACTCGTTTTGCGGCACGGGCTGGCGGCGGCCCTTCTCGTCGGGCTCGCCGAGCACCATCTTCTGCACCTTCATGCCGCGCACGTCGCCGCCTTCGGTGGTGAGAATCTCCACCGGCCCGTGCAGGAAGAAGAACTCGATGCCTTCCTCCTTGGCGTGGCGCAGCTCCTCGATGCGCGCCGGCGCCTCGGCCTCGCTGCGCCGGTACACGCAGCGCACGGTGGGCGTGCCCAGGCGTTTGGCCACGCGCAGGCAGTCCATCGCGGTGTTGCCCGCGCCGATGACGACCACGCTCTTGCCGATGGTGATGGGGGTGTCGAGGTATGGGAACTTGTCGCCGCCCATCAGGTTGACACGCGTCAGGAACTCGTTGGCCGAGTACACCTGGCCGGCGAACTCGCCCGGCAGCCCGAGGAAGGCTGGCGCGCCCGCGCCGGCGCCGACGAAGACGGCGTCATAGCCCATCTCGCCCATCAGCTGCGGCACGCCGAAGGTCTTGCCGATGACCTTGTTGGTCTCGAACTTCACGCCCAGCGCGCGCAGCGTGTCGACCTCGCGCGAGATGATCTCGCGCGGCAGCCGGAACGCCGGGATGCCGTACTGCAGCACGCCGCCCACCACGTGCAGCGCCTCGTACACCGTGACCGCGCAGCCCATCTTCGCGAGGTCGGCCGCCACCGCCAGGCCCGAGGGCCCCGAGCCGACGACCGCCACCTTGCCCAGGCTCGCATCGAAGCGCGGCGGCGCGGCGCGGCGCGGTGACGCGTTGTCGCCGACGAAGCGCTCCAGCCGCCCGATGGCCACCGATTCCAGCTTGCGCCCGACGACGCACTGCGCCTCGCACTGCGACTCCTGCGGACACACCCGCCCGCACACCGAGGGCAGCAGATTCGACTCGTTGATGACGTCGCGCGCGCCGTCGATGTCGCGCACCAGCAGGTGGCGGATGAAGCGCGGGATGTCGATCGACACCGGGCAGCCCTCGATGCACGCCGCCTTGCTGCACATGATGCAGCGCTCGGCCTCGGCCAGCGCGTCGGCCAGCGTGTAGCCGAGGTTCACTTCCTTGAAGTTGCGCGCGCGCTCCAGCGCATCGCGCTCGGGCATCGGGGTCGCGTGCGGCGCCAGGTCCTTGTACTTCTTGTAGTTGGTCTTGCCCTGCTCGAACAGCAGCGATTCGACCTTGCACACGTGCTCGTAGTCGGCGTTGGCCTTGCTCTCTTCGGGCTTGAAGCGCTTCTGGCGCAGCATCAGCTCCTTGAAGTCGACCTGGTGGCCGTCGAAGTCGGGGCCGTCGACGCAGGCGAACTTGATCTCC
>JAEUPC010000175.1 GCA_016789865.1 Rubrivivax sp. | reverse complement strand
TCGCTGATCTCGGTGTTGATGTGCTCCACCGCGCGCAGCACGCCCTTGCCGCCGTAGCGGGCCTTGTCGCCGTCGCGCAGCTCGATGGCCTCGCGGCTGCCGGTGGAAGCGCCACTGGGCACGGCGGCGCGGCCCATGGTGCCGCTTTCCAGCAGGACGTCGCATTCGACGGTGGGGTTGCCGCGGCTGTCGAGGATCTCTCGGCCGACGATGTCGACGATGGCACTCACGAAGCGGGATTCCTTGTGGTGAACGGGGATCGAGGGGTCGGAGGGCTGGCCAGCGGCTGGTCAGCGGCTGGTCAGTGGCGGCAGCGAGTATCGGCTGGCGCAGGCGCGCTCAGACCGGCGCCTCCACGCCTTCCACCAGCACCATGTTGAAGATTTCCGTCGCACCGGCGCGCAGCTGGCGGGCGGCCACGTAGGCCGGGCTGTCGTACATCTTCCTGGCCGCCTCGAAGCTGGGGTAGCGCAGCACGGTCATGCGCGGCGGCTGCCAGCGGCCTTCGAGCACCTCGATGCGGCCGCCGCGCACGACGTATTCGCCGCCGAACGACTTGACGATCTCCGGCGCGGCGGCCATGTACTTCTTGAACTGCTCGGGGTCGGAGATCTTCGATTCGACGACGATGTAGGCGGCGGGCATGGCTCGGGGCTCCTCGTTGTTTCTCGTTCAGTCTCTCGCCGCGGCGCACGCCTGTGCACGCGCCGCGCGCTCAGCAGGAGAAGTCGTTCTCCAGCAGCGGCTGGCTCTTCACGACGCGGTCCAGCGCGACCAGCTGCTCCAGCAGCGCGCGCATGTGCTTCAGCGGCACGGCGTTGGGGCCGTCGGAGAGCGCGCGGGCCGGGTCGGGATGTGTTTCCATGAACACACCCGCGATGCCCACCGCGATGGCCGCGCGCGCCAGCACCGGCACGAACTCGCGCTGGCCGCCGGAACTGGTGCCCTGGCCGCCGGGCAGCTGCACGCTGTGCGTGGCGTCGAAGACCACCGGCGCGCCGGTCTCGCGCATGATGGCCAGGCTGCGCATGTCGGAGACCAAGTTGTTGTAGCCGAAGCTCGCACCGCGCTCGCAGGCCATGAAGCGGTCTTCGGGCAGGCCCTTGTCGCGCGCGGCGGCGCGGGCCTTGTCGATGACGTTCTTCATGTCATGGGGGCCAAGGAACTGGCCCTTCTTGATGTTCACCGGCTTGCCGCTTTGCGCCACCGCGCGGATGAAGTCGGTCTGGCGGCTGAGGAAGGCCGGTGTCTGCAGCACATCGACGACGGCCGCGACCTGCGCGATCTGCGATTCGTCGTGCACGTCGGTGAGCACCGGCACCTTCAGCTCGCGCTTGACCTTGGCCAGGATCTCCAGGCCCTTTTCCATGCCCGGGCCGCGAAAGCTGGTGCCGCTGGAGCGGTTGGCCTTGTCGTAGCTGCTCTTGAAGATGAAGGGAACGCCGAGCGCGGCAGTCATCTCCTTCAGGCGGCCGGCCACGTCCATCTGCAGCTGTTCGCTTTCCACCACGCAGGGGCCGGCGATCAGGAAGAAGGGGCGATCGAGCCCCACGTCGAAGCCGCAGAGCTTCATGCGACGACCTTGACCGGCGACACCGGCGCGGCGCCGCGGCGCGCCTTGTGTTCGAGTGCCGCCTTCACGTAGCTGGCGAACAGCGGGTGCCCGCCCCACGGCGTGCTCTTGAATTCGGGGTGGAACTGCACGCCGATGAACCACGGGTGCATGTCGCGCGGCAGCTCGACGATCTCGGTCAGCTGCTCGCGCTGCGTGAGCGCGCTGATCACCAGGCCCGCCTGCTGCAGCTTTTCCAGGTAGTTGACGTTGGCCTCGTAGCGGTGGCGGTGGCGTTCGGTGACCACCGGCCCGTAGATCTCGTGCGCCAGCGTGCCGGCCCTGACGTCGGAACTCTGCGCTCCCAGGCGCATGGTGCCGCCGAGGTCGGAGGTGGCGCTGCGCTTCTGGATGCTGCCGTCGCGGTCTTGCCACTCTTCGATGAGGGCGATGACCGGGTGCTTGCAGTCGCTGTCGAACTCGGTGCTGTTGGCGCCTTCGAGGCCGGCGACATGGCGCGCGTATTCGATGGTGGCCACCTGCATGCCCAGGCAGATGCCGAGGTACGGCACGCCGTGCTCGCGCGCGTACTGGGCGGCCACCACCTTGCCTTCGATGCCGCGCTTGCCGAAGCCGCCGGGCACCAGGATGGCGTCGAACGGCGCCAGCTGCGACGCGTTGGCCTCGGTCAGCGTTTCGGCATCGACGTATTCGATCTCGACCTTGGCGTGGTTGTGGATGCCGGCGTGGCGCAGCGCTTCGTTGAGCGACTTGTAGCTGTCGGACAGGTCGGTGTACTTGCCGCACATCGCGATGCGCACCGTGGCCTGCGGATGTTCGACCTCGTAGACCAGGTTGTCCCAGCGCTTGAGGTCGGCGGGTTTGGTCAGCTGCTGCAGCTTCATGCAGATCAGCTCATCGAGCCCCTGCTCGTGCAGCACACGCGGCACCTTGTAGATGGTGTCGACATCGGGCATCGAGATGACGCCGTGGATCGGCACGTTGGTGAACAGGCTGATCTTCTCGCGCTCGTCGTCGGGGATGTAGCGGTCGGCGCGGGCCAGCAGCACATCGGGCTGGATGCCGATCTCGCGCAGCTTTTGCACCGTGTGCTGCGTCGGCTTGGTCTTCAGTTCGCCGGCCGCGGCAATGTAGGGCACGTAGGTCAGGTGCACGAAGGCGAAGTTCGAGGGCCCGAGCTTCAGGCTCATCTGGCGCACCGCTTCGAGGAAGGGCAGCGACTCGATGTCGCCCACCGTGCCGCCGATCTCGACGATGGCCACGTCCACCGGCGCGGCGTTCGCACCCTTGAGCACGAACTCCTGGATCTCGTTGGTGACGTGCGGAATGACCTGCACCGTCTTGCCCAGATAGTCGCCGCGGCGCTCTTTCTCGAGCACGCTCTTGTAGATCTGACCGGTGGTGAAGTTGTTGCTGCGCTTCATCTTCGTGGTGATGAAGCGCTCGTAGTGCCCGAGGTCGAGGTCGGTCTCGGCGCCGTCGTCGGTGACGAACACCTCGCCGTGCTGGAACGGGCTCATCGTGCCCGGGTCGACGTTGAGGTACGGGTCGAGCTTGATGAGGGTGACCTTCAAGCCGCGCGATTCGAGAATCGCTGCCAGCGAGGCCGCCGCAATGCCCTTGCCGAGCGAGGA
>JAEUPC010000171.1 GCA_016789865.1 Rubrivivax sp. | reverse complement strand
CCCGACGGGCAACTGGTTTTGCACAGCCTGAACGCGCTGGGGCAGCCGCGCGCCGTGGGCAGCGGCGTTGCCAGCGCAGTGACCTTCCACCCCAACGGGCAGCTGAACGGCTACACCGCCGGCAACGGCGTGCCGGTGCAGTGTCGGCGCCGATCGAATTTTGACCACCCGTGCCGATTGAATATTGACCAGGGGTGGAAGGCCGCAGCGTGAAGCGGCGGCTGTGGACAAGTGTAGGTCGTTGGTCTGGTTCTTCGTGCTCCTGGGTTGATAAGGAAGGACAGTCGCGCGTGGCGCGGCGCGGAGGGCGTAGCCCGCAGCGCTGCGCAACGCGCGGCGGCGCTCAAGATGAGGCGTCGGGCTTGCCGCGCCGCGCCTGCTCGCGCGCCTTGATGCGCGTCTTGGCCGTGGCGCTCGAGTGGCGGAAGCGGTAGCTGTCGTTGCCGGTCTCCACGATGTGACAGTGATGCGTGAGCCGATCGAGCAGCGCGGTGGTCATCTTCGCGTCGCCGAACACGCTGGCCCACTCGCCGAAGGCCAGGTTGGTGGTGATCAGCACGCTGGTGCGCTCGTACAGCTTGCTCAGCAGGTGGAACAGCAACGCGCCGCCGGCCTGGCTGAACGGCAGGTAGCCCAGCTCGTCGAGGATGACCGCGTCCATGCGCATCAGCGTCATGGCGATGCGCCCGGCGCGGCCCTCGGCCTTCTCGCGTTCCAGCGCGTTGACCAGATCTACCGTCGAGTAAAACCGCACCCGCTTGCCGTAGCGCGTGATGCCGGCCACGCCGAGCGCCGTGCACAGGTGCGTCTTGCCCGTGCCCGGCCCGCCGATGAACACCGCGTTGTGCGCGGCCTCGGTGAACGAGCAGTCGGCCAGCTGCTCGACCAGCGCGCGATCGACCTTGGCCGCGTCGAAGTCGAAGCCCGCCAGATCGCGATGCGCAGGGAACCAGGCCGCATGCATCTGGTAGTTGACGCTGCGCATCGCGCGGTCGGTGCCCTCGGCGGCCAGCAAGTGCTCGACGAGCCAGCGCGACGAGTCCAGGCCGGCGTTCGAGCCTTGTTCGAGCAGATCGGTCCACGCCAGCGCCATGCCGTGCAGCCGCAGGGCCTTGAGCTCGGCCACGATATCGCGTTGAATCTCAAGCTCCTCACGCATGGCGCACCTCCTGCTCGGTGGCCTGCTCGTCGGCGGGCTCGGTGCGCAGCGCGTCGTAGCGGTCGGTGTCGGCGCGCGGCGGCTCGGCCAGGCTCAGCGCGGTGTCCACCCGCTCGGGCGCGGCCGCGGCGGTCAACCGGGCCAGCACGTTGAGCACGTGCTCGGCACTGACAGCGCCGCTGTCGAGCACCAGCTCCACGGCCACCAGCACCGCCTCCAGCCCCGCCGCGGGCACGGCCGCCAGCACCTGCGCCATGACGCGGTCGCCGCCCTCACGCTTGAGCAGCACGGCCTGCAGCTTGCGCAGCGGCTCGGGCATGTCGGCGAACGGCGCGCCGTTGCGCAAGGCGCCGGGCTTGCGCTGCACCAGCGGGATGTAGTGCTGCCAGTCGTAGCGCGTCTGGCCGCGATCGCTCAGGCGCGCGCCGGCTGCTCCACGTAGCCGTCGAACCGCTGCGGCATGGGCATCAGGTGCGGCTGCTCGTGCTCGAGCACCTCGGCCACGCTGAACTGGCCGTGCTCGGGGTGGCGCACTTCGCCCCACAGCGCGCGGCAGCGCGTGGCCAGCCAGGCGTTGAGCTCGTCGAAGTTGGCGAAGCGCTGCCTGGCGGCGTCGATCCAGATGCGCCGGCGGCTGTCTTGCACGTTCTTCTCCACGCGGCCCTTCTCCCAGCCCGAGGCGACGTTGCAGAAGTCGGCATCGAACAGGTAGTGCGTGCACAGCGCGGCGAAGCGCGCGTTAACCACGCGGCCCTTGCCTTTGTTGACCTTGTCCACCGCGGTCTTCATGTTGTCGTAGATGCCGCGTCGCGCCACGCCGCCGAGTGCCGCGAACGAGCGCGTATGCGCATCGAACAGCATCTCGTGACCCTGGCTCGGGTAGGCCACCAGCCAGAACGCGCGCGAGGCGCACAGCTTCATGTGCGCCACCTGCAGCCGGCGGTAGACCCCGCCCACGACAAGACCTTCTTCGCTCCAGTCGAACTGGAACGCTTCGCCCAGCTCGAAGGCCAGCGGCACGAACGCGCTCTTGGCCACCGAGGCGCCTTGCTCGAGGCGCCAGGCGCGCACGTAGTCGGTCAGCCGCGTGTAGCCGCCCGCATAGCCGCCGGTCTTCAGCTCTGCGTGCAGCGCCTTGACGGTGCGGCGCTCGCGCTTGGGGCGCTGGGCGTCGGCCTTCAGGGCCGTCAGCAGCGCCTCGACGAACGGTGCGAGCTTGCTCGGCACGTCGCGCCGGCGGTACTTCGGCGCCGACCCCGCCTCAGCCTTGAGCCACTTCTTGATCGTGTTGCGCGACAGGCTCGTGAGCCTCGCAATCTCGCTGATGCTCTTGCCGTCGCGCAGATGCAGCGCGCGGACCTTGCCCAGCATGGCCATGGTGATCACTCCTACGTTCCCCCGCTGCACAAAAAAGCAGCAGGGTAGGTTGCTCACCCTGGTCAATATTCAGTCGGCATCAGGCCCCTGGGCTGGTCAGTTTTCGGTCGGCGGCAACACCGGTGCAGATTTCGCTGAACCTGCGCGGACTGCCCCGCACCTGGCAGCACGGCAGCGTGGTGAACGACGTGTACGCGTACGACGCCAACGGCAACGTCGTGCAGATCGACGACATCGTCACGCCATCGGCTACACGCGCCATGGGCTACGACGGACTGGACCGCCTCACCGCCGCCAGCGGCACCTGGGGCGCGGGCAGCTACACCTACGA
>JAEUPC010000131.1 GCA_016789865.1 Rubrivivax sp. | reverse complement strand
ATCGTCGGTTCGGGTTATGGCTTGCTGCGGCTGTTTGTGCAGGACCAGACCAACCGCTCGCGCATGGCCGAGCAGCAGCGGCAGGAGGCCGAGCGCCAGGAGCAGGAAGCCAAGCGCGTGAACGACGCCAACCAGGCGGCCATTCTGCGGCTGATGAACGAGCTGCAGACGGTGGCCGAGGGCGACCTGACGCAGCAGGCCACCGTCACCGAGGACATCACCGGCGCCATCGCCGACTCGGTGAACTACACCGTGGAGGAGCTGCGCTCGCTGGTCTCGCAGGTGCAGAGCACCGCGGCGCGGGTGACCGATACCACGCTGCAGGTGGAGCAGACCTCCACCGAACTGCTGGCCGCCTCCACCGAGCAGCTGCGCGAGATCCGCGACACCGGCGAATCGGTGCTGCAGATGGCCGGCCGCATCAACGACGTGTCGGCGCAGGCGCAGCAAAGCGCGCAGGTCGCACGCCAGTCGCTGCGCGCCTCCGAGTCGGGCCTGCAGGCGGTGCAGAACTCGATCGGCGGCATGAACTCGATCCGCGAGCAGATCCAGGAGACCTCCAAGCGCATCAAGCGCCTGGGTGAGAGCTCGCAGGAGATCGGCGAGATCACCGAGCTGATCTCCGACATCACCGAACAGACCAACGTGCTGGCGCTGAACGCCGCCATCCAGGCCGCCAGCGCCGGCGAAGCAGGCCGCGGTTTCTCGGTGGTGGCCGAGGAAGTGCAGCGGCTGGCCGAACGCTCGGGCGATGCCACGCGGCAGATCGCCGCCATCGTGCGCACCATTCAGACCGACACCCAGGACGCCGTGGCCGCCATGGAACGCAGCACGATGGGTGTGGTCGAGGGTGCCAGGCTGTCGGACGCCGCCGGTGCCGCGCTCGGCGACATCGACCGCGTCACGCGCGAGCTCGCCGACCTCATCGAACGCATCTCGGCCAACGCCTCGCGCGAGGCCGAATCCGCCAACGAGGTGGCGGCCAACATCCAGCACATCTTCGCGGTGACCGAGCAGACCTCGGAGGGCACGCGCTCGACGGCCGCCATGGTGCGTGAACTCGCGCGCACCGCCGACGAGCTGAAGGCGTCGGTGGCGCGGTTCAAGGTGGCTTGAATGGTTCCCCCCGAAGCGGCCTGCGGCCGCCTCCCCCCAGGGGGCCGAGCCCGGACACGGGAGGTCCAGTGGACATCCCGTGTCTGGCGAGGGGCCGAGCCCCTGGGCTCGGCGCGGCCTGCAAGGCCCGCCAGCGGACCGGCGAAGCCGGGTCCGCGGCGGTCGCCTGGCTGTCTCCAGGTGCCTGAAGGGGGGCAGCCGTGAATGACCGCGTGAGCGGCGTAAATACCGGGGACGACCTCAGTGCGCTCGCCTGGGTGCACGACGAGTTGCGCCGCTCGCTCGAAGTGGCGCACAAGGCCTTGCGGCGCCACGTGCGCGACGCCGAGGCGGTGGGCGGCTCCGACATCGACACCGTCGATCCCGCGGTGTTGCGCGGCGCACGCATGGCCATCCACCAGAGCGCCGGTGCGCTGGAGCTGGTCGGGCTCACCGAGGTGGCCGACGTGCTGCGTGCCGGCGAAAGCCTGGTCAATCGCCTGTCGCAGCGGCCGCAGCTGCTGGACATGGGTGCGGTGGAGACGGTGGAGCGCCTGTCCTTCGCGGTGCTCGACTACCTGGCGCGGCTGCTGGCGGGCAAGGCGGTGTCGCCCGTCATGTTGTTCCCCCAGTACCGGGCCGCGCAGCAGCTGGCCGGTGCCGATCGCGTGCACCCGGCCGACCTGTGGCGCATGGACTTCCAGTGGCGCGAGCTGCCCGGCGACGGCAGCGCGGTGCCGCGCGCCGCCGACGACGAGGCGCGCGGGGCGATGGAGAGCCTGACGCTGGGCCTCATGCGCCAGCCCGACGCCGCCTCGCAGCAACGCATGAGCGACCTGTGCGCCGGGCTCGGTGCCGGCGCGCGCGGCGCGGCGCGCCCGCTGTGGCAGCTGGCCGCTGCGGTGTACGAGGCGCAGGCCGCCGGCGCGCTGGTGTCCGACGTGTTCACCAAGCGCCTGGCGTCGCGGCTGCTGACGCAGCTGCGCATGGCCGTGCGCGGCCAGGACGAGGTGAGCGAGCGGCTGGCGCTGGACCTGCTCTTCTTCTGCGCCCACGCCAGGGAGTCCGCGGGGGCACCGATGCCGCGGCTGGGCACCGTCCGCCAGGCCTGGCGGCTGAAGCCGGCTGCCGACGTCGACTACGAGACGCCGCGCCTGGGCCGCTTCGACCCGGCGTTGATCGCCTTGGCCAAGAAGCGCGTCGCTGCCGCGAAGGACAACTGGGCCGCCGTTGCCGGTGGCGACCTCCATCGGGCCCAGTCGCTGAATGAGCAGTTCGCGCTGGTCGGCGACTCGCTCACACGGCTGACCAGCTCGGGCGATCTGCTGGCTGCGTCACTGCAGGCTGCGGTGGCCCCGGCGGCCAACGCCGGCCAGGTGCCCACCCCCGCGCTGGCGATGGAGGTGGCCACCGCCATCCTCTACATCGACGCCACCATCGAGGACGGCGAGCTCGACCACCCCGACCTGCCAGGGCGCATCCGGCGCCTGGCCAAGCGCATCGACGACGTGCGCATCGGCGTCGAGGCGCAGGCGCTCGAATCGTGGATGGAGGAGCTGTACCGCCGCGTCAGCGACCGCCAGACCATGGGCAGCGTGGTGCAGGAGCTGCGTGCCTCGCTGTCCGAGGTGGAGAAGGAGCTCGACCAGTACTTCCGCAACCCGGCCGAGCGCCAGGTGCTGATTCCCGTGCCGGCGCAGCTGTCGGCGATGCGCGGCGTGCTCTCGGTGCTAGGGCTCGACCAGGCCTCGGCCGCCGTGCTGCACATGCGTGACGACGTCGACGCGCTGGCCAACACCGAGGTCGACCCGCAGCGTGCGCGCGAGACCGGCACCTTCGACCGCGTGGCCGACAACCTGGGCACGCTCGGTTTCCTGATCGACATGCTCAGCGTGCAGCCGGCGCTGGCCAAGTCGCTGTTCCGCTTCGACGCGGCCACCGGCATCCTGTCGGCCGTCATGGGCCAGGCCGAACGTCCCTCGGCGTTCCTCGATCTGCCTGGCGAAGACGGGGCGGGCGACACCGAGGCGGGCGACACCGAGGCGGGCGGCCTGACGCTGGCAGGCGAGTTGCCGGCCGGGAGCGGCTTCACGCCCCTGACGCTGGAAGACTACTCGCGGCAGGTCGGCTCGGCAGCGCTCGACCCCGAGACCGGCAGCACGCAGCTCATGCGCCAGCTGGAGCGCCTGGCGCAGCGCGCGCTGACCGCCGAACAGCCGGGGCTGGCGCGCATCGCCGGCGACGCGCTGGACCGCCTGCGCCGTGTCACCGACGACACGCAGCGGCGGGCCGTGCGCACCGACCTGGCGCGCCTGCTGGCCGGCCTGGCCAGGCCGGCACGCGGGCCGCTGCCGCCTGCGCCGCCGGCACCCATGCCGGCGCCGCGCCCGGCCGCGCCCGGCGCGGCTGGCGGCACGGGCCTGGAAGAAGACGACGAGATGCGCGGCGTCTTCATCGAGGAGGCGGGCGAAGTCGTCTCCGACGCCACCGCCGCCCTCGAACGGCTGGCCGAGACCCCCGAGAGCACGGTCGACATGACGGCGGTTCGGCGCGCGTTTCACACCCTCAAGGGCAGCTCGCGCATGGTCGGGCTGGGCGAATTCGGCGAGGCGGCGTGGGCCTGCGAGCAGCTGTACAACGCGCGCCTGGCGCAGGCCCCGCGCATGGACGGGCCGCTGCGCGAATTCACGCAGGAAGCGCTGGACTACCTCGGGGCCTGGGTGCAGGCGGTCGCCGCCCGGCGCGACGACGGCCACCGCGCCGTTGCCGTGAGCGCGGCTGCCGAGGCGCTGCGGTTGGAGGGGCGCCGCATCGCGATCCCATCGC
This sequence comes from Rubrivivax sp., assembly GCA_016789865.1. Taxonomy (GTDB): domain Bacteria; phylum Pseudomonadota; class Gammaproteobacteria; order Burkholderiales; family Burkholderiaceae_C; genus Rubrivivax. The sequence continues at coordinate 7,965 of JAEUPC010000131.1, read as the reverse complement.
CCGGTGCCGGCGCACCGCATGTTCCGACGATCGCCTTGCCTCGCCCGTCTGAGCCCACCGGCCACGAGGCCACCACCATTGCGCTGCCCAAGCGTGCGCTGCCCGATGGGCTGCCCGGGAGCGAGCCACGCACCGTGGCCATGCCGGCCCGGCCGACCCTGGCCCCTGGGGCGGCTGGCGCCGACTTGCCCAAGACCGTAGCGCTGCCGCCGCCGCGCGAGGTGGCACCCGACTCGGGCTTCGGTTTCACGCTGGACCTGTCCGAGCCGGTGCCGGCCGACGGTGGCACGCGCGCTCAGCGGCTTGCCGAGCAGGTGCCCGACCTGCCCAAGGCGACCGACCTGGAGCTGCGGGCCCGACCGAAGGTGCCGCAGCTCGATGTGCCGGTGCCGACCATCGCGTTGCCGGGCCTCGCGGCGCCACCGGCCCCGACCGTCGGGGAGCCCGCGGTGCCGGATTTCGAACTGCCCGAGGTGGCGGCGCCGGGCGAACCGCGCCATCCGCAAGGGCCGATCGAGCCGACGATCCGCATCGCCCCTTCCACCCCGCCGCCCACCCCCGTGCCGGTGCCTGAAGTCGAGTCCTTCGACCTCGACCTGGGCAGCCTGGACGAAGCCGGCGAGATGCCCGCCGCACTGCCCGAGGTCGACTTCGAGACACCCAGCGCACCCGTGCCGATGGACCTGCCGGCCGGCGATGTGCAGGCGCTGGACATCGATGCCGAGGAGCTGGAGCGCGTGTTCGCGACCGAGCCGCTGCCTCCGCGTGCGCCCGCTCCCGCCGAGGACACCGGCTCGACCGACGAGCAGGTCAAGGTGATCGGCCCGCTGCGCATTTCGATCCCGCTGTTCAACATCTTCCTGAACGAGGCCGACGAACTCTCCCGGCGCCTGGTTACCGAACTGGCGGAATGGGGCGTGGAAGCGTCGCGGCACCCGGTGCCCGAAAGCAGCGTGGCGCTGGCCCATTCACTGGCGGGCAACTCGGGCACGGTGGGGTACACCGCGCTGTCGATGCTGGCGCGCTCGCTGGAACACGCGCTGGCGCGTTCGCACGCGGCCGGCCGCGGCCGGCGCGGCGAAGCCGCCCTGTTCGCCGATGCCGCCGACGAGATCCGCCGGCTGCTGCACCAGTTCGCGGCCGGCTTCCTGCCGCCCGCCACGCCGCAGTTGCTGGAACGGCTCGCCGAGCACGAGCACCTGCCCGAAGCCGGCGCGGCCGGCGGGGGCATGCCCGGCGTGGCCGTGGAGGTCTCCGACTTCCTGCCGCTCTTGGGCGAGCCCGATACGGGGCCGCCTTCGCGGCTGGGGGCCTTCGACGACGACGAGGACATCGACGCCGAAGACGCCGTCGACGCCGAGCTCTTCCCGGTGTTCGACGAAGAGGCCGCCGAGCTGCTGCCGCAGCTGCAGGGGCGGCTGCGCGAGTGGCACGACCACCCCGGCGACCGCGACGCGGCCAGTGCCTGCATGCGCACACTGCACACGCTCAAGGGCGGGGCGCGCCTGGCCGGGGCGATGCGCCTGGGCGAGATGGCGCACCGCCTGGAGACGGCCATCGAACGGCTGGCCTCGCGCGGCGGCGTGCAGGCCGACGACATCGAGCCGCTGCTGATGCGTTCGGACCGCATGGCGGCGGTGCTCGAGGCCCTGCGCAGCGATGACGCGGCCACTGCGGCCCCCGGGGCCCTGCCGATCATCACGCCGCTGCCGGCGGCCACCCCCGCGCCGGTGGCGCCCATGCCCGCTGCAGCGCCGCAAGCCTCGGCGGTGGTGGTGCCGCTGCGGCCGCCCGCCGCCACGACGGCGCCGGCGCTGGCGCCCGTGCCGCCGGCCGCTCCCGCCGTGGTGCCGTTGCCGGCCGCGCAGCTGCCGGTGCTTCACCCGCCCGCGCCCGCGCCCGCGGCCGACGGGGCATCCGCGCCCGGTGCCGCGCCGGCAGCGCGCCGCGACCGGGGCTTCGACGAGGAGCCCACGGTCCCCATGCACGCACCGCGCCGAGTGGCGGCAGCGGTGCCGATCGACTGGCAGCGCTTCCGCGCCGGGGCCGGTGCGCTGGCCGCCCAAGTAGAGCGGGCCACGGCAGGCACCGCCGCGGTGCGCGTGCGCTCGGGCCTGCTCGACCGCCTGGTCAGCCACGCCGGCGAGGTGAGCATCACGCGCGAACGCATCGCCGGCGAGATGAAGCAGCTGGCCGGCTCGCTGGGCGAACTGACCGACAGCCTGGACCGCATGCGGCGCCAGTTGCGCGACATCGAGCTGCAGGCCGAGACGCAGATTGCCTCGCGCATGGAGACGGCGCGTTCGGCCGGGCAGACTTTCGACCCGCTGGAGATGGACCGCTTCACGCGGCTGCAGGAACTCACACGCTTCATGGCCGAGTCGGTGGCCGACGTGGCCACGCTGCAGCGCACGGTGCAGCGCACGCTGCAGTCCACCGAAGACGAGCTCGCGGCGCAGGCCCGCCTGACACGCGAACTGCAGGACGACCTGCTGCGCACCCGCATGGTGGAGTTCGAGAGCACCTCGGACCGCCTGTACCGCACCGTGCGCCAGGCCGGCAAGGAAACCGGCAAGACGGTGCGGCTCGATATCGTCGGCGGCGCGATCGAACTCGACCGCGGTGTGCTGGAGCGCATGGCCGGTCCCTTCGAGCACCTGCTGCGCAACAGCGTCGTGCACGGTATCGAGAGTGCGCCGCGGCGCACCGCGGCAGGCAAGGACCCCACCGGCCGCATCGTCGTGCAGGTGGCGCAGGCCGGCAACGAAGTGGCCGTCGAGTTCGGCGACGACGGTGGCGGCATCGACTACCCGCGCATCCGCGAGCGCGCCGAGGAGCGCGGCCTGATCGAACCGGGCCAGGCGATGAGCGATGCCGAGCTGGCGCAGTTGATCTTCGCCCCCGGGTTCTCCACCGCCGAGGCGGTGAGCGAACTGGCCGGGCGTGGCGTCGGCCTGGACGTCGTGCGCGCCGAGGTCAACGCGATGGGCGGGCGCATCGAGACGGCCAGCGCCAAGGGGCAGGGTACGCGGTTCCGCCTGCTGCTGCCGTTGACCACCGCCGTCACCCAGGTGGTGACCCTGCGCTGCGGCGAGTTCCAGGTCTCGGTGCCCTCGACCTTGGTGGAGGTGGTCAAGCGCCTGCCACGCGCCGAGACCGAGGCGGCGTATGCCGCGGGCACGCTCGAATTCAACGGCGAGAAGGTCGGCTTCTACTGGCTGGCGGCGCTGCTGCAGGCCGGCACGCGCGGCGACACCAGCGGGCGTTCGCAGTCGGTGGTGGTCATCCGCAGCGCGGCGCAGCGCGTCGCCGTGCATGTGGACGAAGTGGTCGGCAACCAGGAAGTGGTGGTCAAGAACGTCGGCCCCCAGCTGGCGCGCCTGCCCGGGTTGGTGGGCGTGACGCTGCTGCCTTCGGGCGCGGTGGCGCTGATCTACAACCCGGTGGCGCTGGCCGCGGTGTATGCCGACAGCGCCCGCTCGCGCATGACGCTGCCGCAGCGCCCGGCCGGGCCGAAGGCCGAGCTGTCGGCACCCGTCGTCGCGCCGCTGGTGCTGGTGGTGGACGATTCGCTCACGGTGCGCCGCGTCACGCAGCGCCTGCTCACGCGGGAGGGCTACCGCGTGGCCACCGCCAAGGACGGCCTGGAAGCGCTGGAGCGGCTGGCCGAGGAACGGCCGGTCGTGGTGCTGTCGGACATCGAGATGCCGCGCATGGACGGCTTCGACCTCGTGCGCAACATCCGCGCCGACGAGCGGCTGGCGGACCTGGCGGTGATCATGATCACCTCGCGCATCGCCCAGAAGCACCGCGAGTACGCTGTGGAATTGGGGGTCGACCACTACCTCGGCAAGCCCTATTCTGAAGAGGAACTTCTGGCCCTCGTGGCACGCTACGCACACGGCGAGACCTTGGTCTAGCCGCCGCCGCGGCGGACCGGTCAGAATCTCCGCTCGCGCAGGGAGAAGAACAACACCCCGAAGACCTGACCGCCGGGCCAGGCGGCCGATGACCCTCGTCGTTGAACATCTTGCCGAGCTGACGGGTTTCCGCGACCGGGACTTGCTCGACGTGACCCTCGTCAGCGCGCTGCGAGACCTGCTGCGCCCGCTGTCGCTGGGCATCTATCGCGTGGTCGGCGACGCGAAGCGCCAGCATTGGCTGACGCGCGCGCGCATCGGCGAGCACGACACCACGGCCGCGGCCGACCCGCTGTGGACCGAGCTCGACGACCTGCCGGCGTTCGACTCGCGGCCCGACCGGCTGGCCTGCCTGCGCGAGGAACGGATCGTCGAGCGTCCGTCGGAGCGCGAAGGCGTGGCCATGCAGCTGTTCCCGGTGCTCACCGAGCACGAGGCGGCCGGCGTGCTCGAGATCGAGACGCGCGGCCCGATGCCCGTCGAGCATCAGCGCACCGTGCAGGGCATCCTGCGCATCTACCGCAACTTCCAGAGTCTGCTGGACTACAGTGAGCGCGACACGCTCACCGGGCTGCTCAACCGCAAGACCTTCGACGAGAGCTTCCTGCGCCTGGCGGTGGAGGCGGCCAACGGCAGCGTGGCCCGCGCCGAAAGCGGCGGCCGGCGGCGCGGGCTCGGCTCGTACGTCTTCCTCGGCGTCATCGACATCGATCACTTCAAGCGCGTCAACGACACCTACGGCCACCTGATCGGCGACGAGGTGCTGCTGCTGCTGTCGCGCCAGCTGCGGGCGTGCTTCCGCTTCTACGACCACCTGTTCCGCTTCGGTGGAGAGGAGTTCGTCGTGCTGGTGCGCTGCGGCGAAGTTGACGACGCGGGCCCGGTCTTCGAGCGCCTGCGAGCGACCGTGGCTGCGTACGCGTTCCCGCGCGTCGGGCAGGTGACGGTGAGCGTGGGCATCAGCCAGCTGAGGAGCGCCGACACGCCCAGCAGCGCCTTCGAGCGTGCCGACAAGGCGCTGTACTGGGCCAAGCAGAACGGGCGCAACCGCGTCGCCGATTTCGAGACGCTGGTGCGCGGCGGCGCACTCGAGGACGCCTCGCGCGAGAGCGACGTCGAGCTGTTCTGAGCATCCTTCGGGCCGGGCGGGACCGGCCGGGCCTTGGCTGCGCATGGACGCCGCCACCCGTGGCCCGAGGCGGCGTTGCGTCGGTTCGTCGCCTGCGTGACGGTGCGCGGACGCTGCGGCGCTAGACTCGCGGCCCCGCGATTACCGACGCGCAGGCCCGATACCGCCGGCCACGAGCTGGCGCCTATTCGGCGCCATGCCACGCCATGCAGCAGCTTGCAATTCGCCTCCCCGGGAGGCCCTCGTCATCCTTGGCCCGTGCCGTCGTCGCGCGAGGGGCCGCGGTCTCGGCGCTCTTCGTGCTCGCCGCCGGTGCTGCGGCGACCCGCGCTGCGGACGCCGGCGTGAAACCGGCTGCGGCCAAGGCCGCGCTCACCGTGACCGTCACCTCGCCCGCGCCGGCCGCCTGGCCGCAGGTGGTGGCCGCCAACGGCTCGATCTTCGCGTGGCAGGAGGCCAGCGTCGGAGCCGAGAGCCCCGGCTGGCGGCTCGCCGAAGTCCGTGCGCAGGTCGGTGATGTCGTCAAGCGCGGCCAGGTGCTCGCGGTCTTCGCCACCGAGGTGGCCGAGGCCGACCTCGCGCAGCTGCGCGCCGCGCTGGCCGAAGCCCAAGCGCTGCTGGCCGAGGCCACGGCCAACGCGAACCGGGCGCGTGACCTGCAGCCCAGCGGGGTGCTGAGCGCCCAGCAGACGCAGCAGCTGCTCACCGCCGAACGCACTGCCGCGGCGCGGCTGGAGGCGCAACGTGCCGCGCTGGCCGCGCAGCAGATCCGCCTGAAGCAGGCACAGGTGCTGGCGCCCGACCACGGCATCATCTCCGCGCGCAGCGCCACGGTGGGCGCGGTGGTGCAGCCCGGCCAGGAGCTGTTCCGCCTGATCCGCCAGGGCCGTCTCGAATGGCGCGCCGAGGTCGCCGCCGCCGAGCTGGCGCTGATCAAGCCGGGGCAGGCCGTGCGCATCAACCCGGTGGGTGCGCCGGCCAGCAGCGGCCGCGTGCGCATGGTGGCGCCCACGGTCGATGCGGCCACGCGCAACGGCCTGGTCTTCGTCGACCTCGGCGCCAGCAGCGCCAAGGCCGGCATGTTCGCGCGCGGCGAGTTCGAAGTCGGCAGCGGCCAGGCACTCACGCTGCCGCAGACGGCGGTGTTGCAGCGCGACGGCTTCAGCTACGTGTTCCGCGTCGGCGCCGACAGCAAGGTGCAGCAGCTGAAGGTGGCGGTCGGCCGCCGCGTGGGCGATCGCATCGAGATCACCGGCGGCCTCGAACCCGCAGCGCGCGTGGTGGCGCAAGGCGCCGGCTTCCTCGGCGACGGTGACCTGGTGCGGGTGGTCGAAGGTCCGCCGGCCGCCACGGCGCAGACGGCCTCCGCCGCCCCCGCGGCCACGAATGCCAAGGCAGCCACGCCCGCCGGCGGCGCCGCCACGCCCGCGGGAGCGAAGAAGTGAACGTCTCCGCCTGGTGCATCCGCAACCCGATTCCGTCGGTGATGCTGTTCGTGATGCTCACGCTCACGGGCCTGCTCGCCTTCAAGTCGATGAAGGTGCAGCAGTTCCCCGACATCGATCTGCCCACCATCAACATCACCGCCAGCCTGCCCGGTGCGGCGCCGGCGCAGCTGGAAACCGAGGTCGCGCGCAAGCTCGAGAACGCCATCGCCTCGCTGCAGGGCGTGAAGAACATCTACACCAAGGTGCAAGACGGCATCGCCATCCTCACCGTGGAGTTCCGGCTCGAGAAGCCCACGCAGGAAGCGCTGGACGACACCCGCGCGGCGGTGCAGCGCATCCGCAGCGACCTGCCGGCTGATCTGCGCGAGCCCATCGTCACCAAGCTCGACCTCGCCGGCACGCCGCTGCTCACCTACACGGTGGCCAGCGACCGCATGGACGAAGAGGCGCTCAGCTGGTTCGTCGACAACCAGGTCAGCAAGGCGGTGCTGGCGGTGCGCGGCGTCGGTTCGGTGGCGCGGGTGGGTGGTGTCACGCGCGAAGTGCGCATCGAGCTCGACCCGGCGCGCCTCTTGGCGTTGAACGCCAGCGCGGCTGACATCTCGCGCCAGCTGCGCGCCATGCAGCAAGAGGCGCCCGGCGGCCGCGCCGACATCGGCGGCATCGAACAGAGTGTGCGCACCATCGGCACGGTGAAAAGCGCCGACGAGCTGGCGCGCCTGGAGATCACGCTCGGCGACGGCCGCCGCATCCGCCTGGACCAGGCGGCCAGCGTGTCCGACACGGTGGGCGAGCGCCGCAGCGCCGCGCTCATCAACGGCCAGCCGGCGGTGGGCTTCGAAGTCGTGCGTTCGCGCGGCGCCAGTGAAACCGACGTCGCCGACGGCCTGCGCGCCGCGCTGGACAAGCTGCGCGCCGAGCACCCCGACATCCAGGCCACCGAGGTCTTCAGCTTCGTCGAGCCCACGGTGGAGAACTTCCACGGCTCGATGCTGCTGCTGATCGAAGGCGCGGTGCTGGCGGTGATCGTCGTCTGGTTCTTCCTGCGCGACTGGCGCGCCACGCTGGTGGCGGCCACCGCGCTGCCGCTGTCGGTGCTGCCGACATTCGCGGTGATGCACTACCTGCTCGGCTTTTCGCTCAACGTCGTGACGCTGCTCAGCCTGTCGCTGGTGGTCGGCATCCTGGTCGACGATGCGATCGTCGAGATCGAGAACATCGTGCGCCATCAAAGGATGGGCAAGACGCCGTACCAGGCCGCGATGGAGGCGGCCGACGAGATCGGCCTGGCGGTGATCGCCACCACCTTCACGCTGGTTGCGGTGTTTCTGCCCACCGCCTTCATGGCCGGCGTGCCGGGCAAGTTCTTCGTGCAGTTCGGCTGGACGGCGGCGATCGCGGTCTTCTTCTCGCTGGTGGTGGCGCGCATGCTCACGCCGATGATGGCCGCCTATGTGCTGAAGCCGCC
>JAEUPC010000095.1 GCA_016789865.1 Rubrivivax sp. | reverse complement strand
ATCCTGACTAGGTCTAGGGTAGTCGGACACCTGCCCGTGCGCCTAGATGCACCCGACTTCCAGGCCCTGGAGATCGGACATAGGGCCGGATCAGCGTTTGCGAACAGGCAGTCGACGAAGATCCTCTTTGAGGTGGGTGCTAGGCCGGAACCCCTGGCATTGCTTCTTCTCTCGCGCGACCTGGCAACGGATATTGGGTCGCGCATGCCGATCGTGCTCGAGGCGCTGCAGGACGCGCAGCGTGCCGGAGCGGAACTCGCGCACCGAGGGGGTGTCTGGTGGCAACGGCGAGATGAGCGGGTCTGCCGCGAAGGCAGCTGCCGTCTGCAAGGGGCCGATGGCGCCCTGTGTGTCGATCAACACGACGTCGTAGTGATCGTGCACGTACGGGTTGTTCAGCGCCCGTGCCAGGCGCACGCGCCGGTCGGCACGGTCGAACAGCCAGTGCTGCAGCTTCGCCTCGCCGTCGTTGGACCGGATCAGGTCCAGGTTGGCCACCGCCGTGTGCGAGATGGCCTGGTGGGTGACTGTCCCCGACGTGATGACCTCGACGAGCCCCTGAGGGGCTTCGTAGGGGATGTCGTAGTACTTGGTGAGGGAGGGCTGAGGGTCCGCGTCGACGAGCAGGGTGCGCGCACCCATGTCGGCGAGCAGTCCGCCCAAGTTGGCCAGCAAGGTTGTCTTGCCGACCCCGCCCTTGCTATTCAGGGCCGCAAACGTCCGAAGCACAGGTCATTCTCCTCAGCGCGCCACCATGGCGGTACTGGGGTATGGATGCTCAAACGAGCTGACGTGCCGAGCGTGTCCCCGCGATAGCTGGAGCCCGACTCCTCGGGAGAATCCCCGAGGAAGTGTTGGTGGGCCCTGCAGGATTCGAACCTGCGACCAACGGATTAAGAGTCCGCTGCTCTACCAGCTGAGCTAAGAGCCCTGGAGTCGAACGACTCGATGTGTGCCGGACTGTGAATCCGGTGGTGGGTCGTGCAGGATTCGAACCTGCGACCAACGGATTAAAAGTCCGCTGCTCTACCGACTGAGCTAACGACCCGGTCGTAGAGCCGCGCAGTATAGCGGCAAGCTCGGCGGGGTCTGCACAAGGGGCGGTGCCTGCGGCACTGCCGCGGGCGAGTGTCAGGCGGCGCTCGGGCCGAGCCCTTGGCCGGCGAGCAGTTGCTCAATCACCTCGCCGGCGGCCACCATGCCGAAGGTGGCGGTGACCATCACGCTGGAGCCGTAGCCGTGGCAGTTGAGGCTGCCGTCGACAACCGCGCACGTGTCAGCGGCGTCCGTTGCGGGTGGGGTCACCGGCTCGCGCGAGAACACGCAGCGCACCGAGCCGCAGCGTGCTGCGCGCGGGCGCACCCCCACGGCGCCGCGGCGTGGCACGGCGGCCGCCGGCAGCGCGCCGGTTTTGCGCAGCCGTTGCCGCAGCGCGGCCAGCAGCGGGTCGTGGGTCACTTCGGCAAGGTCAGCCGCTTCCACGCGCTCGGCGTGCCGCTTGCCGCCGGCGGCGCCGACGCACACCGCGGGCAGCGCCGCAGCCATCGCCCACCGCGCCAGGGCTTCCTTCGCGCGCACCTGGTCGCAGGCGTCGATGAGCGCGTCCACCGGCACCGGCAGCAGCGCGGGCCAGTTGTCCGCCGAGGCGAACTGCTCCACGCCATGCACGCGGCAGCCGGGGTGGATGTGCGCGATGCGCTCGGCCAGCGCCTGCACCTTGGCCTGGCCGAGCGTGGGCGTGAGGGCCTGCACCTGGCGGTTGATGTTCGACTCGGCGACATGGTCGAGATCGACGAGCACGAGCTCGGCCACACCCGAGCGCGCCAGCGCCTCGGCGGCCCACGAACCCACGCCGCCCACGCCCACCACGGCAAAGCGCGCGGCCCGCAGTCGCGCGTAGCCCTGCTCGCCATACAGGCGGCGCAGGCCGCCGAAGCGGCGCTCGAGATCGGCCGCCATGTCGTTCGCCGGCCACTGGCCGGCTGGTGGCGTGGAGGGCCGGGCGATGTTCACGATGCCTCCCATCGCGCGATGTGCGGCCCACGGGCCTGCCGCATCCGGCCCACTCGGCCGGTCCAGTTCGTCCGACCCGTTCTATCCGTTCGAGCCTTTCGATCCGTCCAAAGCGTTCGGTCCGTTCGGCTCATCCGCTGCGCTCCACGCGCCAGGCCTGATAGCGCAGGGCCGCCGCCGCGCCAGCCACGATGCCGGCCAGCGACACGAAGCTGCCCAGGGCCAGCGTCGAAAGACCGGTGAGCCCTTGGCCCACCGTGCAGCCGAGCGCGGTGACCCCGCCCACGCCCATCAGCGCGGCACCGACGAGGTGGTTGGCCGTGTCCTCGGCACCCGCGAAGCCCTCCCAGCGGAAGCTCTTGCGTGCCAGCGCGACGGCCGCCGAGCCGAGCACCACGCCGAACGTGGTGACGATGCCGAAGCTCAACCCGCGGCTCTTGTCGCTGAACAGGATGATCCAGTCCAGCGTGTGCGCGGCCGGCGCGATGAAGGTCAGCGACTCCATGCGGCCGGCCTGCGTGCCGACGAACGCCTCTTCGAGCGTGAGCGGATGCTCCGCCACATGCCCGAGGTGGCCGGTGACCCACCAGCCGGCGACGACGACGGCGCCGATGCCGAACCCCCCCAGCCACACCTCGGGCCGGCGCGCCTCGCGCCGGGTGGCCGCGAACAGCAGCAGCGCGGCGGCCGCGGCCAGCGCCAGCAGCGGGGCGATCGTCCGCGTCGCGCCCAGCCCCGCGGCCGCCAGCAGCGAAGGCAAGTCCTGCCCGGCCGGCAGCGCCACGGCCACGCGGTCCACCGTGGCCACGCGGGCCACGGCGACGATGCCGCGCAGCGTGGCATAGGCGGCGATGGCCAGCACCACGAACACCGCCAGCGCCTTCAGGCTGCCCCCGCCGATGCGCACCAGCGTCTTGCTGCCGCAGCCCGAGGCCAGCACCATGCCCATGCCGAACAGCAGCCCGCCGAGCGCGTGCGACAGCGGCAGCCACGTCGGGGCCGCGTAGAGGCTGTGCCGGGCCTGCACCAGCCCCAGGCCGACCAGCGCGTTGAAGCCGAGCATCGCCGCGGCCATTGCCACCAGCCACTGGGCCATGCGCGACCAGTCGCCCATGTTCACGATGTCGGCCACCGCGCCCATCGTGCAGAAGTGCGTGCGCTGGGCGAGGGCACCGAACAGCGCGCCCAGCAACCCGCCGGCCAGCAGCACGCGCTGCGCGAGTGCCGGGAGGTCGGCTTCGGTCACCGGGCTTGGGCGCGCATCAACGCGCATCAAGCGCGCGTCAGCGCGCCGGCAGCGTCACCAACCGGTCGCGCCCGGCCTGCGCGGCCTCGGTGCTGGGGTAGGTCTTGATCAGGTCCTGCAGCGTCGCGCGCGCGCCGCGGTTGTCCTTGGTCTCGGCCTGGCTGTTGGCCAGCGCCAGCAGGGCCTCGGGCGCGCGCGGGTGGTCGGGGGCCCCGGCCACGAAGGTGCGGAAGACGTCGATGGCGGCCTTGTAGTCGCGCTTGCCGTACAGCGCATTGCCGTGCCAGAAGCGCGCCTGGTTGGTGTAGGGGCTGCCGGCGTAGCGCCTCTGGAAATTGGCCAGCGAGGCGGCGGCACGGTCGAAGTCGCCGCCGCGCATCACGGCCATCGCTTCGTCGAAGCTGCGGCGCTCTTCCTGGTCGACGCTGTGCTCGCGGCCGTCGATCGTCACCTTCACCGGCTCGAGCCGGCGGATGCGGTCGTCCAGCGTCTGGCCGATGTCGCGGCTGCGGCGCTGCAGCTCGGCCACGTCGCGCTGCAGCTGCTCGTCGGTGCCGCGAAACTTGGCCAGCTCGGCGCGCATCGTCTCGAGCTGATTGTTCAGGTCCAGCAGGCTGCGGCGCAGCGCGCCGATCTGCTCGGCCAGCTGCGCGTTCAGCGCCGTCAGTTGCGCGGTGAGCTCGGCGTCGCGGGTCTTGACCGATTCTTCGTTCTGCGTGACGCGGGCGCGCAGGTCGATGACCGCCTTGCGCGCCTCGTCGTCCTTGAACAGTTGCGCATGCGCCGGGCCGGCCAGCGCGAGAAGGGCGGCCAGCACGGCGGCCGCGGGCCCGGGAAGGGACATGCGCCGCATGCTCAACGGTCCTTCAGCTCGGCGCGGCGGTTCTTGGCCCAGGCCGCTTCGTCGCTGCCGGCGGCGGCGGGCCGCTCCTTGCCGTAGCTCACGGCCTCGAGCTGCGCCTCGGTGGCGCCCAGCAGCGTCATCGAGCGCAGCACGGACTCGGCGCGCTTCTGGCCGAGCGCGAGGTTGTACTCGCGGCCACCACGCTCGTCGGTGTGGCCTTCGATGACCATGCGCCGGGCCTTGTCGCGGCCCAGCACCCGCGCATGGCCTTCGATGACCCCTCTGTACTCGTCGCGGATGGCGAAGCTGTCGAAGTCGAAGTACACGACACGCTGGCTGGGCGCGGCCAGCAGTGCCGCCGCCCCGGCGGTGGCGCCGGCGGCGCCGCGTGTGAGGTCGACGCTGGCCACCTGCGACTGTGCCGCGCCGCTGCCGGCGCTGCCCCCCGGGCCCGCCGTGGGGCTGGTGGCGGCCGCGGGCACCACGGGGCGGCTCTCGGTGGGCGAGAGCTTGTCCGGCGCGATGGGCGTGGAGTCGCAGGCGACCATCACGCCGGCCAGTACCACCAGCGCGAGCGCGCTGCGCGTGGAGGTGGGCAGGTTCGCTTTCAGGGCCATGGCGGGCACTCCTTTTTCAGCTTGGCGTCGGAAGAGGCGGGAACAGCAAGTAGAGCCGGCAACGATGCAAAGGTTCGCCAGGGAAGACCCGGAGTCGGGCGGCGGCCCGGCCGCGCCCCTAACGCCCAAACGGTCCCCAGCTCGGCTCGCGCACGTCGCCGCTGCTGACCACCAGGCGCGACTTGATCCTGCCGTCCAGCGTGGAAGTCATCAGCACGTCGGCGCCGCGCACGCGGGTGGCGTAGACGATCAGCCGGCCGTTGGGCGCGAAGCTCGGGCGTTCGTCGTCGGTGGTGTCCGACAGCTGCCGCACTGTGCCGGTGTCCAGCTCCTGCACGCTGACCTTGAACGCGCCGCCCTGGCGCGTGATGAAGGCCAGCTGCTTGCCGTCGGGGCTCAGGCTGGGGCTGATGTTGTAGCTGCCGCTGAACGTGACGCGCTCGGCCGCGCCGCCGCCCGTGCCCATGCGGTAGATCTGCGGGCCGCCGCCGCGGTCGCTGACGAAGTAGATGCTCTTGCCGTCGGCCGAGAACACGGGCTCCGTGTCGATGGCGTTGCTTTGTGTCAGCCGGGTGGGGTTGCCGTTGCCGGCCACCGGCATCGTGTAGATTTGCGTGAGCCCCTCGCGTGACAGCGCCATGGCCAGCGTGCGCCCGTCGGGCGAGAACGCCGGAGCGCTGTTGCTGCCGCGGAAGTTGGCCACGCGGCGGCGCTGGCCGCTGGTCAGCTCCTGCACCCACACCACGGCCTTCTGGTCCTCGAAGGAGACGTAGGCGAGCTGGCGGCCGTCGGGGCTCCAGGCCGGGCTGATGATGGGTTGGGGGCTGGCCAGCGCGACATGGCCGCCTTCGCCGTCGGCGTCGGTGACGTGCAGCGTGTAGCGCGGGCCCGCCTTCACGACGTAGGCGATGCGCGTGGCGAACACGCCGCGCTCGCCGGTGAGCTGCTGGTAGATCTCGTCGGAGATGCGGTGCGCCGCCAGCCGCAGGTCGGCAGCGGGCACGGTGGTGCTGCGGCCGAGCAGCTCCTCGTTCTTCACCGTGTCCCACAGCTTGTAGCGCAGGTCGAATCGGCCGTCGGCCAGCCGGCTCGCCGAGCCGGCCACCAGCGCGTCGGCGCCCTTGGCGCGCCAGTCCGGCAGGCGCACCACGCTGCGCTCGTCCAGCGGCTCGGTGGTGCTCACGTGGCGGAACACGCCGCTGCGCTCGAGATTCGCGCGCATCACCTGCGAGACGGCCACGCCGGCCTGGGTTTCGTCGCGGAACGTGGCGATGGTGATCGGCGTCTGCGTCGCGCCGACGCCGGCGATCTCGACGCGGAACTGGGCGCGGGCGCCCAGTGGCCGCGCCAGGCCGGCGGCAGCCAGCGTCATCAGGAGCCGCCGGCGGCCGAGGAGTTGCTTGCGCTGCATCGTGGGTGGGGTGGCGCCGCACGGCGCCGGACTGGCGCGTGCTCGGGCGCGAGAGGCGCGATTGTAGGCAGCGGCCCGACCCGGCCCGAGGCGGCCGCCCGAGGCAGCGGTGAGCGGGTGTTGCGGCACACGGGCGGCCGTCGCCCACGAGGGCCGGGGGAAGGGCGCGCCGATAATCCACGCGCCCGCCATGCCCACCCTGACCGCGCGCTTCAGGCGCCTTGCGCCGTACTTCCGCACCAGCCGCGCCGGGCTGGCCGCCACCATCGTCGGCGCCACGCTGATGGCGCTCACCGAGCCGATGCTGGCCGACTTCATGAAGCGGCTGCTCGACGACGGCTTCACAGGCCAGCAGATCCCGCTGTGGCTGGTGCCGGTGGCCATCGTCGGGCTGTTCGCGCTGCGCAGCCTGGCCGGCTTCCTGTCGCAGTACGGGCTGGCGTGGGCCGGCCAGCGCGCCATGCTGAGGTTGCGCGAGGCGATGTTCAGCCGGCTGATGAAGGCGCGGCCGGCGCTGTTTGCCGAGCAGACGGCCAGCGGCCTGACCAACATCTTCGTCTACGACATCCAGGGCGGGCTGCAGATCCTCACCAACGCCTTGCTGACGCTGGTGCGCGACTCGCTCACGCTGGTGGCGCTGATCGCCTACCTGCTGTGGCTGAACTGGCAGCTCACGCTGTTCGTGGCGGTGCTGTTCCCGACGCTGGCCTTCGTGATGCGCAAGCTCGGCGCGCGGCTGCACCGGCTCACGGTGGAGACGCATCGCGCCGCCGACGAGCTGGCCTACGTGGTGGAGGAGAACGTGCTCGCCTGGCGCATCGTGCGCCTGCAGGGCGCCGAGGCAGCCCAGGGCCGGCGCTTCGGCGCCCGCGCCGAGTTGCTGCGGCGCCTGGGGCTGAAGGTGGCGGTGGCCAGCGCCAGCATGACGCCGGTGACGCAGATGCTGGCCGCGGTGGCGCTGTCGGCAGTCATCACGCTGGCGCTGTGGCAAAGCCAGGCCGGCGGCGCCACGGTGGGCAGCTTCGTCGCCTTCATCAGTGCGATGCTGATGCTGGTGGCGCCGCTGAAGCACCTGTCGGACGTGATGGCGCCCATCACCCGTGGCCTGGTGGCGGTGGAGCGGGGGCTCGACCTCGCCGAGACCGCCCCAACCGAAGCCGGCGGCACCTTGCGGCCGGCACAGCGCGCGCGCGGCGAGGTGGTGTTCGAGGGCGTGGGCCTGGCCTACCACGACGAGGGCGCGCCGGCGCTGGCCGAGATTTCGCTCACCGTGCCGGCCGGCGAGACGGTGGCGCTGGTGGGGCCTTCGGGCGCGGGCAAGACGACGCTGGTCAACCTGCTGCCGCGTTTCCTGGAGCCCGGCCGCGGCCGCATCACGCTGGACGGCGTGCCGCTGGCCGACTGGGACATCGAGGCGCTCAGGCGCCAGTTCGCCTTCGTCAGCCAGGACGTGGTGCTGTTCAACGACTCGATCCTGGCCAACGTGTCGCTGGGCGACATGGCGGCGGGCGATTCGGCCACCGAGGTCCGCGTGCGCGAGGCGCTGACCGCCGCCGCGCTGGGCGACTTCGTCGCCGGCCTGCCGCAAGGGCTGCACACCGTCATCGGCCACAACGGTGGTGAGCTCTCGGGCGGCCAGCGGCAGCGGCTGGCCATCGCGCGGGCGCTGTTCAAGGACGCGCCGGTGCTCATCCTCGACGAGGCCACCTCGGCGCTGGACAGCGAGAGCGAGCGCGCCGTGCAGGCCGCACTCGAACGCCTGATGGCCGGGCGCACCACGCTGGTCATCGCGCACCGCCTGTCGACCATCGAACATGCCGACCGCGTGGTGGCGCTGGACGCCGGCCGCGTGGTGGAGCAGGGCACGCATGCCCAGTTGCTGGCGCGCGGCGGCCTCTACGCGCGGCTGCATGCCATGCAGTTCAAGACCTGATCGCCAAGACATTCGACAAGGAGAGCCCGGCATGACAGTTCCCCCGATGAGCCGCTTCGCCTCGCCCACGCTGGCCGAGGTGCCCGAAGACATCCGCACCCGCATCCTCGAGGTGCAGGCCAAGGCCGGTTTCGTGCCCAACGTCTTTCTCGCGCTGGCGCGCCGCCCGGCCGAGTGGCGTGCCTTCGTCGGCTACCACGATGCGCTGATGCTCAAGGAGACCGGCTCGCTGACCAAGGGCGACCGCGAGATGATCGTCGTGGCCACCAGCGCCGCCAACGGGTGCCTGTACTGCGTGGTGGCGCACGGCGCCATCCTGCGCATCTACGAGAAGAAGCCGCTGGTCGCCGACCAGGTGGCCGTCAACTGGCGCAAGGCCGACATCACGCCGCGCCAGGGCGCGATGCTCGCCTTCGCGATGAAGGTGTGCCTGCGCTCGGCCGAGCTCGACGACGCCGACTTCGCCGCGCTGCGCGAGCACGGCTTCAGCGACGAGGACGCGTGGGACATCGCCGCCATCACCGCCTTCTTCGGCATGAGCAACCGGCTGGCCAACTTCAGCGGCATGCGGCCCAACGACGAGTTCTATCTGATGGGCCGCGTGCCCAAGGGCAAGGCATGACCGGCGCCCCCGCCCCTCGCATCACCACCCCGGCCCGCGCCCGTGGCAGCATCGCCGCACTGGCCGGCGCGCTGGCTGCCGGGCTGCTGGCCGCCTGCGCCGGTGCGCCCCCCGGCCCGGTTGCATCCGCAACGGGTGGCGCGGGCCCGGCTGCGCCGGCCGTCACCATCCAGCGCACGGCCCACGGCGTGGCGCACATCCATGCCCCCGACTTCGAGACGCTCGCCTACGGCATGGCCTACGCCTACGCGCAGGACAACTTCTGCCTCACCGCCGAGCACCTGGTGACGGTGCGTGCCGAACGCGCACGCACCTTCGGCCCCGCGGCCACCGGCGCGCTCGGTCTGCGCCGGCTGCCCAACGAGCTGATCGACTTCTTCATCGCCGCGCACATGGACGACGCCGCATTGGCGCGCGCCGCCGCGCAGCAAAGCGCCGAGGCACGCGCGCTGCAGCGCGGCTACGTGGCCGGCTACAACCGCTACCTTGCCGATCACACGGGCCGCTGGCCGGCCCCCTGTGGCAGTGCGGCCTGGGTCCAGCCGATGACCGAGGCCGAGTACCGCCGCATCGGCGAACTCACCGCGGTGCAGGCCGGCGTCGGTGCGCTGGCCGATGCGATGCTGGCCGCGGCGCCGCCGCAGCCGGCCCGCCCCACCTCGCGGGCGCCACAGTCGCCGGCCGTGGACGCGGCCGTGGAAACGCAAGCCGTGCCGGATGTCGCCGTGAACGTGGCCGCGGCGGCCGCCTGGCTGCAGGCCGCGGGCCTGGCCGACCCGGCATCGGCCGGCTTCGGTTCCAACGCCTGGGCCTTCGGCCGCCAGGCCACGGGCACCGGCCACGGCCTGCTGGTCGGCAACCCGCACTTCCCGTGGACCGGCGTGAACCGCTTCTGGCAGGTGCATCTCACCGTGCCCGGGCAGCTGGACGTGATGGGCGTGAGCATCGGCACCGCCGCCACCGTGGTCATCGGCTTCAACAAGGACGTGGCCTGGAGCCACACCGTCAGCACCGGCAAGCGCTTCACGCTGCACGAACTGACGCTGGTGCCGGGTGACCCCACGAGCTATGTCGTCGACGGCCAGCCCGAGAAGATGCGCCGGCGCACGGCAGCGATCGAGAGCGCCGGCGGCGAGCGCAAGACGCACACCGTGTGGCTCACGCGCTGGGGCCCGGTGATCTCGATGCCGCGCGCGGGCCTCGCCTGGACCGCGCAGCGCGCCTATGCGCTGCAGGACGCCAACGCGGGCAACATGCGCCTGACCGGCACCTACCTCGCCTTCGGCCGCGCCGCCGGCGTCGAAGACATGCGCCGGGCGCTGGCGGGGCTGGGCACGGCGTGGGTCAACACCATCGCCGCTGACCGCCAGGGCCACGCCCTGTATGCCGACGTGAGCACCGTGCCCGACGTCGATGCCGCGATGCTGCAACGCTGCAAGCCCAGCGACGGTGCGGCGCGCCTGCTGGCCGGTGCCGGCCTCGTGGTGCTCGACGGCAGCAAGGCCGATTGCCAGTGGCGGCGCGATGCGGCCTCGCCGGTGCCCGGCCTCACGCCCATCGAGCGCATGCCGGTGGCCATGCGCGGCGACTGGGTGCACAACAGCAACGACAGCTTCTTCTACACGCACCCGGCGCAGCGCTTCGGCGCCCTCTCGCCGATTTCGCCGCTGGTCGGCGACGACGTCGTGCGCCAGATGCGCACGCGCAGCGGCCTGGTGGAGGTGCCCGCGCTGGTGGCCGCCGGGCCGGTGACGCTGCGCGGTGCACAGCGCCAGCTGTTCGCCAACCGCAACTTCGCCGCGCAGCTGGTGCTGCCCGACCTGCTGGCCGCCTGCGCCGGCGGCGGTGCCCCCACGCCCGAGGCCGCCGCGGGCTGCCAGGCGCTGCGCGGCTGGGACCGCGGCAACGACCTCGGGGCGCGCGGCGCGCACCTGTTCCGCGAGTTCTGGCGCACGGCGATGAACGTGCCGAAGGTCTGGCGCGTGCCCTTCGACAAGGCGCGCCCGGTGGACACACCCACCGGCCTGAACCTGGCCGACGCCGAGGTGGCCGCCAAGGTCTGGCAGGCGCTTGGCGGCGCAGTGCAGAAGGTGCGCGAGGCCGGCTTCGCTCTCGATGCGCCGCTGGGCGACGTGCAGCGCCCGGCCGTCACCGACGAGCCGATCGGCCTGCACGGTGGGCAGAGTTTCGAGGGCGTGCTCAACTACCTGGGCGACAGCGCCAGCCCCGGCATCGGCGCCAAGGGCATCCGCATCGACTACGGCACCAGCTACGTGCAGACGGTCACCTTCGACGGGCGCGGCCCGGTCGCCGAGGCGCTGCTGACCTACGGCCAGAGCACCGACCCGGCTTCGCCGCACGGGGCCGACCAGCTGCGGCTGTACGCGCGCAAGAGCTGGCCGCGGCTGCCTTTCCACCCGGAGGAGGTGGCGCGCGAGCGCGTGGGGCCGGTGCTGCGGCTCGAAAGACGCTGAAGACGCTGAGGGCCGGCGCGCGCCGCTGCGAATGACGAAGGGCCCCGAAGCGCCCTTGCATTGACGAAGGGCCCCCAGGGGGCCCTTGTGCCGAATCGGCGGCGCGCCGCCTTACTGCGCCGCCGCCTGCTGCAGCGCGCGGATGCGGTCTTCGATCGGCGGGTGGCTGGAGAACAGCGCCATCAGGCCGCTCGGCTTGGCGCTGATGCCCATCGTGGCCACGCTTTGCGGCAGCTGGCCGGGGTCCATGCCGCCCAGGCGCGCCAGCGCGTTGATCATCGGCTGCTTGCGGCCCATCAGCTGCGCGGCGCCGGCATCCGCCCGGTATTCGCGTTGGCGCGAGAACCAGGCCACCACGACGGCGGCCAGCACGCCCAGCACGATGTCCAGCACGATGGTCGTCACGTAGTAGCCGATGCCGGGGCCGTCGCCCTCGCGGCGCAGCACGACGCGGTCGACGAAATAGCCGATGACGCGCGACAGGAACACCACGAAGGTGTTCATCACGCCCTGGATCAGCGTCATCGTCACCATGTCGCCGTTGGCCACATGCGCCACCTCGTGGCCGATGACGGCCTCGACCTCTTCGCGGTTCATGCTTTGCAGCAGGCCCGTGGAAACGGCCACCAGCGCCGAGTTCTTGAACGCGCCGGTGGCGAAGGCGTTCGGCTCGCCTTCGTACAGGGCCACCTCGGGCATGCCGATGCCGGCCTTCTGCGCGAAGCCCTGCACCGTGCCGACGATCCAGCGGTGCGTGGGGTCCGGCGAATCGTTGATGACCTGGGCGCCGGTGCTCCACTTGGCCACCGGCTTGCTCATCAGCAGCGAGATCGCCGCGCCGCCAAAGCCCATGATCAGCGCGAAACCCAGCAGCCGGCCCAGGTCGAGCCCGGTGCCCACCAGGTAGCGGTTGACGCCCAGCAGGCTGGCGGCGATGCCCAGCACCAGCATCACGGCCAGGTTGGTGACGACGAAGAGCAAGATGCGTTTCATGGCGGAAGAGGCGCCTCCGGGGAAGCCGGGGGCCGTCGGTTGTGGTGGGAAACGGAAGCGGATGTTAGGGCGGCGGGGCGGCCTTCAAGGCCCGGCGGGCGGCCGATGGCCCCTGCGTGATCGGGGGCTTGGCGGCCGCCGGCAGGTGCGCCGCCGCGGCTGCGTGCCGCCTTACGCCAGCCGCCAGTTCAGCGTCTGGCCGGCCCGCAGCGGCTTGATGGCGGCGTCGCCGAAGGGCAGCTGGGCCGGCAGCGCCCAGGGCTCGCGCACCAGCGTCACGGTGCCGCGGTTGCGCGGCAGGCCGTAGAAGTCGGCGCCGAAGTGGCTGGCGAAGCCTTCCAGCCGGGGCAGCGCGCCGGCGGCCTCGAAGGCCTCGGCGTACAGCTCCAGCGCCGCCGGCGCCGTGTAGCAGCCGGCGCCGCAGACGC